>JBAZPZ010000141.1:0-4902 GCA_041645495.1 Fidelibacterota bacterium
TTACCGGTGCTGGAAAAATATGTTGAATGGTTAGAAACCAACCGCGTCAAAGCATCCGCTAAACATGGTCTCTACTGGCAAAACGGACTCGGTTCGGGCATGGACAACACGCCGCAAACCGGCTCGGCGTGGGTCGAGATGTCGGCGCAAATGGTGATTCAGTATAACGATCTGGCATTTATGGCAGAAGAGATCGACCTGCCGGAAAAGGCTTACGCATTTCGGGTGCGAGCGAAAAGTATCGCGGATAAAATCAACCGGCTGATGTGGGTTGATTCCGCCGGTTTTTACTGGAATCTGGACGACGACAACGCTTTCCAAAAATGCCAGACGATCGGATTTTCCTGGACAATGCTAGCAGGAATTCCATCAACTATGCAGGCCAAACGGTTAGCGGAAAATCTGATGAATCCCGATCTGTTTTACCGTTATATTCCGTTCGCTTCGCTATCGGCCGCATCGCCGGGTTATAATCCGCACGGCGGCTACTGGCTCGGTTCTTCCTGGGCGCCGACAACCTATCAGGCAATCAAAGGATTAGAGCGTTATGGTTACGAGGAATTTGCCGCGCAGGCATCGGAGAAATATCTTGCCGGAATGTATGCCGTCTTCCAAAAAACCGGCACCGTCTGGGAAAATTACGCACCGGATTTTCCCGAACCCGGCGACAATTCCCGCAAGGATTTCGTTGGTTGGAGCGCCTGCGGACCGATCGCGCTTTTAATCGAGAATATCATCGGTCTGCGTCCGGATGTGATTCATAATCAAATCACCTGGCATCTGCATCGCACCGATCGGCATGGCATCGAAAATTTAGTAATCGGCAAGACGACACTCTCGTTGCTGTGTGAAAAACGCCAAATAGTAGAAGATCCCGCCGTTCTAACTCTGACAACCGATCGGCCATTCCAGTTGATCGTGATTCATCCGAAAGGACAGAAGACGATCGACCTAAAATCCGGCGTGACGCGGGTGACAGTCAATCCGAGCTGAACCTCAGAATCCGAAACGATTCAATTTTCGCTGGAGTCTTTCCTGTCGGATTTCCTTGTAACTCTTTTTAGACCGCGTGAATTGGGTCGGCTTTCCCAGCGATTCGTCGTTGATTGTGATGATGAATCCCTCATCGGAGACCGGATAAAAATTCATTACAATAAATTCTCCGGCGCCGCCGCTCATATTGATACTCTTGGTGAAATTGCCTTCGTTATCAACATATCTACTGTAATCCGTGTCATAGTTGATCCCATTATAGGCAATAATTCCTATATAGTATTCACCTGTTGTATCGAAAAATGATGCCGGGACTGTAAAACTGGTTTTTAGCGGTGACAATAGAGTGTCGATTTCATGTTCATCTTCATCGGAGTCGTTATAAATATCGAATTCGATGGCGGTCGCATCCTGCACTTTTTCCCATTTAATGGTCAGGCTCTTGTTCAGTTGATGCGTATAAGGCGACGTCGGGCTAGTGATTATCGGCGTGGATGGCATGATTGCGTTGCCTGTCGCGATCGTCTCTCCGTTGTGCCGGACTTCCATCTCGTATTCCGTGTGTTCGAGATACGAAATTGCTGTAGATGTGTCGAAATACATTGGAGAATATTCCGACGAGGTGTCACAGACAACGGTCACATCGTTAATAATGATTTCGGCATCGGTGATCGCTTCACCGGATTGTTCGATACTTGCGGCGGTACATCCCACGATACCGCCAAAGGAGTAAATTTGGACAACGACCTGATAATCATTCGTTGGCGTTTTAATTTTCGCCTTGGTGTAGTCGTCGTTTTTCACTTCATCGCACGAAAGGAAATCGATGCCGCAAGTGAACGAGAGAATGATGACTGCCAAAGAAGTTTTTTTCAGATTGTTCATGTTGTCCTCCGTGTTTTTTATTCTATGGTTTGAGAGAATAAACGAGATGAAGTTGAACTGCATATCCTTCGGCCGTTTTTTCGCTCTTCTTCCGCGAGAAGAGGTTGTCGGCAGCATAACGACCTTCGACCTCAACGCCAAGTGCATGTGATAGTTTAATTCCGATACCGCTGGTCAACATCGCGCCGAACTCATATTTGGCAGAAGGACTTATTACGGTTACTGTTGTGTCACTAAATGATGTAATTTTTTTCTTGCTGAAATGATTTGCTAAAAGTTCGAATCCGATGAAAGGAGTAACCGGTTTCTTCAGGAGGTTCCATCGCACTCCGCCGCTGAAAGAATATATATCTTGCCGGGTATCCAAACTGGATAACGTTGAGTACATTGCTCATGAATATGGTGGCGCGAAAATCCGCAGAGAGTCGGCGCGACCATCCAAACGGCTGTAAGTGAAACCTCCGAGTAAAGTGAACTGTCCGGATTTTGTCGCATATCTCAACCCGAAATCGAGCGTCGGACCGCTTTCGGAAAACCATGTTAACGTTTGCACATCTCTCGGCAGGTTTAATCCATCCTTATACCGGATATCGAAAGTCTGTGTCGATTTCATTTGTGTCCAGCCGCCGCCGACGCTGAAGCCGATCGACTGGGCAGAGAGCAAATGGACACCGAACAGGAACGGAACCAGTATCAGAAGTCTTTGTCCAGTAATCCCTTTCATGGTAAAATGTAATTTCCGCGGTTTGGAAATGAAAGATAAAATTTTAGTCTGGGATCGTACAAAGGAGAATTTTATTATTCACTCCTTTTTGGGTGGATTAAAAAGAATATCCGATGCCCATTTTCACCAGTGTCTGTTTGCGATATTCACCGGAAAACAGGTGACTGTCGGCGCACGTGAATTCGACTGATAGATCATTCATACGAAAAATGCCGCCGAGAATGAGATAGACAGCCTTGAATTTATTGTTCCAATTATCACTGAAATCCGTACGGTGGTAATGAGTATAAAACGCTCCACCGGAAAGTGTCAATTTCTTTCTAACTGGGAAGCCGAGATTGACGGTAAGTTCCGGTTGATTACGAAAAGAGCTATGAGTGTTTTTCCAAAAGACATACGTTAGGTTTCCGGAGAAGTAGAGTTTGATTGGCATTTCCAAATAAACTCCAGCGTGTAGTTTATCCGGAATATCACCAGTCAAAACCAACTTTTCAGATTCGTAAGTAAATGAGTGCCTAAACCGGACTATTGACTCATAGTATAAACCAATTAAGATACGAGAAAATACTCCGTTGGTTGTGCAATATCGAATACCCACAGAGATGTTCCCGGTATTAGTTTTTTGAGTGATAATGATTCTTTTCCTGATCAAACTATCACTTGATTCTGATTCAATTACCTCGAATCCTATATACTGTGAGAAATTTAAATGGTTTTGGTTGTATTGAAAGCCAATTGCAAGCGTTTTTGACCGGTTCAGACTGTAAGCGGCCGCAAATGAATACCGATAAACTGATTCTATTTTCTTCGGATGGAACGTGTAAGTTTCGATATAGCCCTGGTCATTACCCCAAACCATTGTTCCAATCAGCTCGCCATAATCCAGTTCCGAGTTATAAACTTGGTCCATCGCCAGCCCCAGATGAAGGTTTCTAAGAGTAACTGTCAATCCCGCCGATTGCGGGATGGCATTGAATATCCGCCGATGCTTGAAATCGGCAAACCACGCTGGATTTATTTTAGTGTCATATTGATAAGAAAGGCCGAAACCGCGTTTCAGATCGACCAATGCCGCCGGGTTGACGGAGTTGATTGTCGTTAGCGTTGCCAATGTGCTTGGATTGTAACCGTTTCCGGAAAGAGCATCGATGACATGACCCTGAGGTAAATAAATTGCCGGAATGGCCTGAGAAATTAGTGAATCTGCAAAAACATTCGGCAGAAATAACAGAACAACTGCGGGAATGGTTAGAACTTTTAATCCATGATGGTAGGTTTTAGTGAGTTGAAGGATTTTTGTTGTTTGCATATCTCGATATTCCTTTCAGAGAATTTTGATTATTTGATCAACGTAATATATTGGCGGCTGGAAGCGTCCCGCGTTTGCAAAATTGCCAAATAGACTCCCGACGATAAATCGGTTGCCTGCCAGTTGAACGAGTACGTCCCGCACTCAAACGATCTTTCGAACACGCATGCGGCCATTCTGCCCGAAATATCAAACAACAGTAAACGCGCATAACCGGATCGGTTCATCGAAAACCGGAATGTCGTGCCGGAATTAAAAGGATTCGGGTAGTTGGGAAAAAGTTCGAGTTTGTCTGGAAGCGGCATATCCTCAGCGGCGATTCGGGATTCGTGAAAGACTTCGCTTAGCGTAAAATCTACCCAAAAGAGCGCCGTCGAAGGCGTCGAGGAACGATTCGCTGTAATCCTGATCCGTGAAATAACAGTGTGCGATGCTGGCGCTATTGGGAAACTGGACGTAAATGTTGCCATTTTCACCATAGTAACTCAGAATCCAGACGGCGGCGGGAATGCCGGGCGCAGTGAAATTCCGCGACATTGAATCGGCGACGCCGACCAAATAGTCGGATGTAAATCCGGAAACCCGCGACCCTCGAAAGCCGGTGTACAAATCCTTTCCGGCGGCAACGGCACAAGTAAAAACCAGTAATCCCAAAACCCACTTTTTCATGAAAAATTTCCTCTTAAAGCCTGTTTTTTTTATAAATTTTCTGCGGAGAGGGAGGGATTCGAACCCCCGTACCGATAAATCGGTAAACGACTTTCGAGGCCGCCGCATTCGACCGCTCTGCCACCTCTCCGGGAAGTACTGTCGTAGCGGTGACTAGATTTGAACTAGTGACACATGGCTTATGAAGCCACTGCTCTAACCACTGAGCTACACCGCCGATTTCAAAGATACATGGCTTATGATCCCGAAGGTTCGGGACTAACCACTGAGCTACACCGCCGATTTCAAAGATACATGGCTTATGATCCCGAAGGTTCGGGAC
>JBAZPZ010000142.1:0-4900 GCA_041645495.1 Fidelibacterota bacterium
ATCAGGAAAACAGCGGCAATGATAACCGATTGAACGTGTCCTTTGCCCTGACCGATGAGCATGAAGACCAAATAGCGCAGAGAGAGAAACAGACCGACGCCCAACGTCATAACACCTGTGTAGAAGAAGACCCTAAGCGGCTGGTACATGGTATAAATACGGACAATCGTGGCAAACGAACGCTTGATATAGTAACCGTTGCTTTTAAAAAGGCGCGACGGGCGTTCGGTTGTGTTGGTTTCAATGGGAACGCTGATGATCGGGATGTCTTTCTGGCCGGCTTCGATGATCGTTTCGAGCGTGTAGGAAAATGTCGAAATAATGTTCATCTGCAAGGCGGCCTCGCGGCTGTAGGCGCGGAAGCCACTGGTCGTGTCCGGAATTTTGGTTTGCGAGACTTTACGGACGACGTAACTGCCGAGTTTCTGGAGTTGTTTTTTTAGCCAGGTAAATTCGTGAATATTGTCGATCTGGCGGTCGCCGATCACGATTTCGGCTTTTTTATCGAGGATCGGCTGAACGAGTCGCCCGATGTCCGAGCCTTTGTACTGATTGTCGGCGTCGGTGTTGACGATGATGTCGGCGCCGAGATTGAGGCACTTTTCGAGCCCGGCTTCAAAGGCGCGCGCAAGGCCTTTGTTCTGATTGAACCGGACGAAATTCCGGACGCCCCATTGCCGGGCTACTTCTAAGGTGCGATCTTTACTGCCGTCGTCGATAATCAGAATGTCGATCTCGTCGATTCCGGCGATAGATTTCGGCAGATCGTTCAGCGTTTTCTCGATTGTCGCTTCTTCGTTGTAGCAGGGAATCTGGATGATGAGTTTCATAAATTGCGCCTTTTGTAAAAGTTATTGTAATCGAATGCTTCGCCTCCGTCAGTCACAGCTCACGAAGGGAAATTACCATTAATAACGAGAACATACGCATTAAATATCGAGAACTTTTCGGGAAAAACCCACAAGTAAATCATTCGATTTCCCGTCGTTTTTCAGATAACATAGCGTCTGGAAATTTCGATAAGTTTGGTTATTGCATTTTCCGTGGAAAAAAAATGTTCCGGAAAACGTGAAAGCAGTTGATCGGCAATCTCTGCGGACGAGAACTTGCCTTCGATTTTTTTTAAAATAAATAACACAATCTCGCCTTCTTCATTCAAAGCGGGCGCCAAAGGTGAGGTCAGACTAGGGAGATTTTTCTGATCGAACAAACTACCGTCAAATGTGTTTTGTTCTAACCGCATCGACTCGGTTTCCACGCTCCATTTGAAATTCAACTGATCCGATTTCTGCGATTCGAGCGCGGCGATATTGACTTTAATGCTCTCTCCCTTTGTCACCTGAACCGGCTGTTGAAACGGGAAAAACCACTGTCCCCACGTATTGGATGGCGCGTTCGGAGCGTTGGAAAAGAATTGCGTTGGCGTAAACCAGCAATCCCACCAGCCGATGAGTCCGTGAATCGTTCCGGAGTCATTTGCATGCTGAATAGCGGAAAAGTCGAATGTGAAATTATCATCCCGGGATAAATCGATTGTCCGGATCAGAGAGCCATCCGTCAATAGCCGTGTCGGATGCCGTTCCGCGTAGCACGGTTGATTGAAAAGGATCCGGGTCGTATCCGACCAGTCGATTCCGTATAATCGATTGTTTTCCTTTCTCCATAAGTTCAGTGAGTTATGCAGTCCGGCAGACTCGGCGACGGCAATTTTCGGTAGGATCGTGTTGGGAATAAATTTTCCGCCCGGCTTGAGGAACCGCTTCCGCGCATCTCTGAGCGTTTGTGGCAAACCGTCGTAAAGAAAAAACGGACTGTAATCTTCCATGATGATAAAGTCCACGCACTCCGATAACCGAACATTAGTGGATTTTTTATGGATAAATGTAATTTTATCGTCGAGTTTATTTCGTTTGGCGATTTCCCTGGCGACCTTAATCACAGGGGCCATTTCGATGGCATAAACGGTTTTCGCTCCCGCTTTGGCAGAAAAGAACGAATACGTACCGAGAGCTGTTCCGATCTCCGCCACAATCGAGTCGGCATGGACCAATTCGCCGATGGCGGATTGGAACGCTTCGATGCGTCTTCTGTCGTCTAATAATTCTCTGAATTCTTTTATCATGTTAGCCTATTTTTCCTCGAGGAGTTTTATCAAATTTTCACTTTCCGATTTTGATAAAGAGAGTGGATTGGGAAGCGACAATTGATAAACTGGTGTTTGTCGCAAAATTTTTGCGACGACGTCCGTTAAAAAATGCACGGGACCTCGAAAATTGAATAACGAATTACACAATTTGATGAAAGCCTGATTCTGTGCCAACCGTTCGATTTGAATGGCGTTCGTCCGTGGCGCGTTCAGGAAAAAGACATGCTTCAGCGGGACGCGTTTTTCCGTTTCGATATTTCCTAAAAGTTTTGGTGATAGGAAACAAGCGGAATATTTCGAATAGTCCTCGCGGACAAGCGGGATGGACGGCAAATTAGTGGGAACGGCGACATAAGGCATGAGGTGAGGTTTGATGATTAGATTGCGGGGAAAAGGGATCATCCCCTGCGAACCGGGTGCGATCCATCCGAATTCGTCCGATAAGAAGTTCCATCCGTGTTTCATCAGAAAGATGCTTAGGCTGGTCTTCCCGTAACCGGAGCCGCCGATAAATAACCAACCATCCCCGTTCCTGCTCAACGCGGCGGCATGAAATTTCAACGTGTCCGGATTCATCCGAATAAGATCGTTCACGACTTGCCATTCTAAAGCGTAGAGAATTTTTTCCACCTTGCGGTTTCGGTGTGTCCTGCGCTGATGTCGATACAATTCCCACTTCTCGTCCCGGAAGCGGATGTGATAATCGTGTTTCGATCCGCTTTTTTCCGGTTTGATAACTGCGGAAAAAACCGTATTCCTGACCATATCTTCGATTTCGGCTGGGATTTCGATGGAAAGAGCGGCTCGGTCGATCCGGAGACTCAGATGCTTCATGAAGAAATCGTGATTAAGTCGAGTATGAAGAACTGATGAAGTGTTTGATCAATTTCGGTTTCAGGATTTGCGGAGAACTCCTGAAAGTGTTTCCTGACGGAATCGATGATTTCCCGGATTGAATGGTTGCCATCGCAAAGTATCCAGATAAAAGCGGCCGATGGATTGAGTGAGTGGATCGTTTCTGTCGTCGGATCGTAAACGACGCCGCCATCGTCGAGTTCTTTGAATAACAGATGGTTTCTGGAACAAGGTCGATCGGTTGGTTTGAAGTCCGGCATTTTACGTTCCTATCTTGACGCGCGTGAATTTTTCTTCCATCAAACGTAGTTTTTCGAGTTCGATTTTTTCGATATGCGGAATCGAAATAACGAGTCCGCAGATAAACCAGAACGGCTCCATGATTCGGATGATGATAAAAGTGTTGGCGCCGATTGAGTGGGTCATCATGGATAAAGTTGCGATAAAAAATCCCTGAGCGAACGTTTTGAGAAACGGGATTTGCGAGTTCATATAAATCATCCGCGTATTTTTTAAAATCTGTATCAACATGTAACAGAAAAAAAACAATCCAACGACTCCTGTCTCAATCAGAACGCGCATATATTGAGCATCCAGAAAGCGCCAACCTGTAATACCGTATCCGAGGAGCGGATGCTTTTTAATGTCTTTGAACGCCGAACGCCAACTCCGGACGCGCTCGGAAGCCGATGTGTCCAAGGTGACGCCTCCGACTTCTTCCTGTAAACTTCGCGCATAACCTTGTTGTGGTGTAAATGTATATTTTACCCGATCTATAACTTCATCCGGCAAGATGATCGGTGCAATCATGATTAACGCGACTGCGTAACCAATAATTACCCATCGCCTTTTACTCCAGAAGACATAGCCGAGGACGACCGGAATGCCTGCCGCCCAAGACCCGCGTGAGTTGGTAAGTAAATATGGAAACACGGCAATACCGGTGATGATTAACAACCACCGACGGTATTTCGGTTTTGCTAGAATACCCGGAGTTAGGATGAGGTTTAAATTGATTGCGATTATCAAAATGAGATAGCCGCCCAACGTATTCGGTTCACCGGCGTCACCCTCGAATGGGGCTGTTACGCGTTTTCCCGATGGTATCTGAGCAATCGCCACCACCGAGACGATGACGAAGGTAATTAACAGCGAGATAACGTAATTATCCATCTGCTTTTTCGATTGAATCTGGTTCACGACCATAAAATAGATCATGAAATATTCGACGTATTTGATGATGAAAAACGTTCCGCTCAGGATGCGAACCCTTCCCATCATCATGCCGAATGCGGTCGAAAGAATGCACACGAAAAGATATAATTTGATTGGTTTATTCAGCGGTGTTTCTTTGAATAGGCTGAGTTCCTTGTTAAGTGCCGTTTTAGCAAGCCATGTGAAGCAGATAATAGCTAAAATGATGTCATCGATGCGAACCGTGATGCCGCCGCCCATCGTTGTCCGGCTTCCGAACTCCGGCGAAAGTAACATCGAAAAGATCAAAATATAAAGAGCGAAATCCGTGTTGGTGAAGGTTACGATTAGAACGCCAAGTCCCAGTGCGGCAACAAGTGCATAAATCGGAGCAACTTTTACCAAAATAAATGCGACAATGATAGTAAATGGAATAGATAGAAAAAGTGTCAGTTTTGTAATTTTCGTATCGAGAATCTGGTCAACGGACATGACAGGCGACTATTTTTTCTGTTCTTTATCAAACTGTTTTTGCAATTCTTCTATCTCTTTGTCGCGCGTATTTTGGAGAATTTCCTGATAGCCTTCTTCCCATTCTCCCTCGTGTTGTTTTCTAAACTGCTCCTCGTAAGTGACGCGGTCCTTGGTCTCACGTCGCACCGCTGAACCACGGATATATTCGATGGAAAGATCGGTTTCCTTTTT
>JBAZPZ010000143.1:0-4738 GCA_041645495.1 Fidelibacterota bacterium
CGCTGAATACCACACTGGCACCTTTTGCGAATAGCCCATTCATCGACGAATCGATGCACGGTTTTTATTTTTCCTATTATTTCATGTTATTCGTACCCGGATTGATTATGATGCTTAAACGAAATCCGCTGGTTTTTGAGATGATTTTCACAATCGCCGCGATGGCTTATGTGCATTACATTTTCTTCATGCTGTTTCCCGCAGACGGTCCGCTCGATTACCGCTCACAGTTGTTTGGCAAAGGAATCGTCTTCATTCCGCTGATGGACTTCATTTACCAGACGAGCGGACAACAAGGCGGCGGCGCGTTCCCCAGCACGCACGTCAGCACCGTTGTCGTCATTATGTTGTTCACCGCGAAATACCGGCGAAAAAGCCTCTGGCTGACGGCGCCGGTGACGGCCGGGATCGTTATCGCGACCGTTTATTGCAGTTACCATTACGCGATCGACGCTTTGGCGGGAATCGTATCCGGTTTCCTGTGTTATTATTTAGGCCGCTCAGTTTATTCACATTGGAAACATCCGTCCGAACTCACCGTCGAACAAGAATAGACTTTCCCCGTTTCGCCAAACATTCGCCTTGCATTTGCCTGAATATTTACAAAAATTTCAGGCGAAATTTGACATGGCGATAAAGGTCTAACGCAGGTGGGAGTGGTAATATGGAGTGTGACCATTTGTATTTCGCTTATGCGGATAATATGAATGAAGAATTGATTCGATCTGTTTGTCATGGGGTAAAGTTCGAAGGAGTGGCGGAACTTAAGGAGCATCGGCTGGATTTCAACGAGCAAGGTCTGCCGACTGTTATCAAAGACAGCAAGCACTCGGTTTGGGGAATCGTTTGGTGTCTTTCGGTGCGCGATATTTTTCAATTAGATGAAAAAGAGACAAGAGAATTTGGAAAGCCTTCCAAAATAAAATTGCCGGTCTGGCTCGAGGGCAATCGGGAAGTGGAAGCGTTTATCTATCTGTCGGCTGAATCAGGCGCTCCGACCTATCCGGTTTCTTTTATCAACGACATCGTCGAGTTGGCGGATTACTGGTCGCTTCCCCGCACGTATGTATCCTATATAAAATCGCTGAAGGGTTTGGCGAAGTGATTTTCAGCCGTTCGATTTTCGTTCCCGGACGTACAACTGCCCGCAGGCGGCAGAAATATCCGACCCTTTGCTGCGCCTGACGGTGACGGTGAACGGCGCCTGATAGACTTCGCGGATAAAACGATTCACGACTGTTTCGTCCGGTTGACGAAAGCCGACATGCTCGTTCTCGTTGTAAGGAATCAGATTCAATTTACACGGAAGCGAGCCGAACAACGAAACGATCCGGCGCGCGTCTTCGGACGAATCATTGAAACCTTTGATCAAAATATATTCGAATGTGACCCGGCGTTTCGACTTGTGCGTGTAATATGCGATCGCCTTCATCAAATCATTCAACGGATACTTCCGGTTAATCGGGTTCAATTCGTTCCGCTTTTCATCGTCGGCGGCGTTGAGCGAAATTGCCAGTTTGAATCGATGTTCTTCATCGGCAAATCGATAGATTGCCGGAACGATTCCGCAGGTCGAGATCGTGATCTTCTTGGCGGCGATCGCCGGTCCCAGTTCGCTATTCAGGATATTCGCGGCGGAGATAACGTTCTCATAATTCAAAAACGGCTCGCCCATTCCCATGAAGACGACATTGGTGACCGGTTTTTTTTCAAAGGAATTGATCAGCGTCAGTTGATCGACGATTTCACCGGCGGTCAGATTCCGTTTGGCGCCCATCAGACCCGTCGCGCAGTAGGAACAGCCGATCGGACAGCCAACCATCGTCGAAAGACAAACCGTCACGCGTTTTTCTTCGACCATGTACACCGATTCGACGAACAATCCGTCTTCCATCTCGAACAGATATTTGACCGTCTCGTCGATTCGCGACGCTTCCTGAGCCTTGAGCGTCACAGCCGACAGCGAAAACGATTCCGATAGCCGGTTCCGCAAATCGTTGGACAGATTCGTCATTTCCTGAAAATCGCGGACGCCTTTTTGATACATCCACTGATAGATCTGCCGTGCATGAAAGGGCTTTTCGCCGATCTCCGACATCAACGCTGTCAATTGCTCCAGCGTCAAGCCTTTGATGTTTCGTTTGGTTTCCGGATCGGTGTTCATCGAAATTCTCCGCGCAAGTTTACAAAAAATATCATCAGCAATCACGGAATTTCCGCATCAACTGCATTGACATTCACTCCGTCGGGAAATAAATTAACCGTCAGATGAATTTACTCCTGAAAATGAAACGCGCGCTGATCCCGGTCTTCGGATTTGCGGTGGCGCTTTCCGGGCAAAGTTATAACCTCCTGAACGTCTTCCCGTCTGAAAAAGAACTCCATTCCGTCATCGTTTCCGCCGATTCCGGTTCGCTGGAACCGACGGCATTCGTCTTTTCGAACTGCATCCGGGATTCAAGAAACAAAACTCTCTTGAAATGGACGAACGCAGAAAAACTGTTTGCCTCGGACGACGGCCGGTCGTTCGGCGTTTTATTTTTCGGAAATCCGCCGCAGAATCCGACAGAACGCCGGGATTTCATTCTCCGAACGATTTGTAGCCGGGATTCGGTGGTCGTCCCGATCAAAGGAACATTTATCCCGAACCGGAGATCGCCGACATTTGTGTTTTCGGAAAATTGCAGAATGATCGCCGGTATGTTTCCCTCCGGAGATCAGTTGCGATTCATCAATTTTCAGAACGATGAAACCGGCGGCTTCGCGTTTTCGCAGGAAACCGTCATCAACACCGACCAGTCGCGTGGACGATTCAGCGGTGACGGTTTGCATTTTCTGTTCTGTTCGCTCATCAGCCGGTCGCCTCTCGAACCGCTTGCGCCCGAACTGTTCATGTTCACGCCTATCGGCGAAATGTTGTGGAATCTCAAACCGCCGACGGGAGCGGTTCGCTCTTTCGCCACATCTTTTTCGGGCAAGTTTTCTGCAATCGGCATTCAGACGGAAAATATCACCGCGGCTATCGTCGCTTTCCAGACGATATTGCTCGATGAAAAAGGAAATGTTCTCGAGACTTTTCCGTTCGGATTTCGCCTGTGCGACATTGACGAAAAAGGCTCATGGATCGTCTTCGCAGACGAAAATTCGCTTCGGCTGATTTCCATCACGACCCGGAAAACCTATTTCCTCGAAAAAACAGTCGGCGCCAACCGCATGATCACGGACGTCCGATTTCTTCCGAAAAACCGTTTCGCGGTCGTCACCGGATCGGAATCATTCAATAACGACAATCGGATTTACAACCGCCCGGAAATTTCGGTCTATTCGTTTCGCGGCGACGTGCTGTTCCGGGAAAAATTTTCGAGCGACTATTCTTACACCGGCCGGTTGCTAACGTCGGCGGACGGTTCGGTCATCGGCATCGTTCTCCAAAATCGCTTTATCACATTTCGAAATAAAAACTAAACTCCGCGGCTGTCGTTCATCGGCAATCTCGCAGAGAATCATCCAGGAAGAGAGGAGTGGCTTATGAATTATATCTGGCTGGGATTGATGGTAATTTCCCTTGTCGTCGGCGCTATCAACGGGCGATTGGAAGAAGTGACCAACGCGGCCGTGACCTACGCGGCTTCGGCGGTCGATATTGCCCTTGGGCTGATCGGCATCATGACCTTTTGGCTGGGCATCATGAAAATCGCCGAAAACGGCGGCATCATCAAAATCCTTTCCCGCGCGATCCGTCCCGTCGCCAAATGGCTATTCCCTGACATTCCTCCGGATCATCCCGCTATCGGCGCGATGTTGATGAACATCATTGCCAACTGGCTCGGCCTCGGCAACGCCGCAACGCCGCTGGGATTGAAAGCGATGGACGAACTGCAAAGCCTGAATCCGGATAAAGAGACCGCGACGAATTCCATGATCACTTTTCTGGCATTGAACACCGCCAGCATCTGCCTGATCCCGATGACCGTCATCGCCGTTCGCGCGAAACTCTGTTCCGCGAATCCGTTCGAGATTATCAGCACAACGGTCGTCGCATCGACCTGCGCGACAATCGCGGGCGTTACGGCAGCAAAATTACTCCAGCGCCTCCCGTCAATGAAAAAATCAAACCCGAACCGGCATTCCATGACGAGCGAGAAGGAGGAAAAATAATATGACCGATACGCTTACGGCAACCGCCATCGTCGATACGCTGAAACAGGTCGTGCAAACCGCGGCGACCATTCCTCACGAAACGATGTTCGTCACGATCATGAAAGGTTTCTCGAACTACGCCATTCCGTTCCTGCTATTGGTCATCCCGATCCTCGGCTATATTAAAAAAGTCAAAGTCTATGAATCGTTCATCGACGGCGCCAAAGAGGGATTTAATACCGCCGTCCGGATCATTCCGTATTTAGTCGCCATTCTCGTGGCAATTGGCATGTTCCGCGCATCCGGAGCGATGGATTATTTCGTCGCCATTCTTTCCCCGATCACCAATCTCATCGGAATGCCCGCCGAGACATTGCCCGTCGCCATCATGCGACCTCTTTCGGGAAGCGGTGCGCTGGGAATCGTAACCGAGTTGATGAAACAGCACGGCCCGGACAGTTTCATCGGACGAGTCGCCTCGACAATGTGGGGAAGTTCGGAAACGACATTCTACGTCGTCGCGGTTTATTTCGGCGCAGTCGGCATCAAAAAGACCCGCCACGCAATTCCCTCCGGACTGATCGGCGACACCGTCGGA
>JBAZPZ010000144.1:0-4709 GCA_041645495.1 Fidelibacterota bacterium
ATTAACGCGGTTAATGCACTCCATAGTCAAACCTTCTTAATAAATCTATCTTAACATAGATAAATTTTCCGTAAAATAGTCATAAGAGTATTATTTGATGAAATCAGGAGTCAAAATGTATCAATTCCTATGAATATTCACGCTTTGCTTTCTATTGGCGACATTTGGGCCGAGCGAAAACTGGTTTAATTTGACAAATCATAGTATAGACGGAATGGGAATTTCGAGAGCGATGAGATACGATGGTCGGGTAACACGTGTCAGGTCTGAGAACTTGACGAAACAACCAAAAATGTGAGAAATGATCCCGAACCTTCGGGATTAAATGGCTACAAATAGGAATTTTAAAATGCCTAATATTAGGAATATGAGGAATGACGGGTATTTAATACGTTATTCGATAATGTTTGGGCAAAGATTGAAGATAGTGTGCCTTAGCAATCGCGTGGAACCGAAACTTAGAGCTGCTGGCTTGAGTCAGATTTGCGAGTTTCCTTATTGTTTTTTCCACAATTGCAATTAGCGCGGCTCATGAATTGGTTATCACAAAGGAATTGAGTTTGTAAGTTTTTAATAAAAAAATGGTTGGTTGAAACGGGTAGGATCGGAAAGGGTCTTGCCCGTTTTTTTTCAGAGAACTACTAAGCCACAAAGATCAGGGAAGGAACCACTAATCCCGAACAATATCGGGACAAGTTCCCACGGAACCCCGCCAAAGGCGGGGAATAAACACAAATGAACGCGAAAACATTGCCAGTTTTATCCGAAATAGTACTGACAAAATTCAAAAAAACCTTCTAAATTTGGCCGACTTTTTGAGATTTCGATTACTGAAAAGTTACTATAAGGAGTCACGTTTAGATGAATTTGAGGACTTTCAAGAAGGGTGTCCACCCGTCCGAATATAAGGAGTTTACCGAAGGTAAGAGCATTGAAAAATTACCGCTTCCAGACGAAGTGTTTATTCCAGTTCAACAACACATCGGCGCGCCATGTAAACCAGTCGTCGAAAAAGGGATGGACGTTAAAACCGGACAAGTTATCGGCGCTGCAGGCGGATTCGTATCCAGCCTGATCCATGCGTCGATTTCCGGAAAGGTAAAAGCAATCGAATCCTTTCCGCATCCGTTGGGTGCTCAAGGTTTGATGATCCAGATCGTGAGCGACGGTAAAGACGAATGGATCGACGCAGGTGAGACCGTCCCGAAGGTTCGGGACTGGGAAAAATTATCGAAAGACGAAATCATTTCTGCCATTCAAAACGCCGGGATCGTCGGAATGGGCGGTGCGGCGTTTCCGCTTCATGTCAAACTCAGCCCGCCAAAAGGGAAAACGATCGATACATTTATCCTCAACGGTTGCGAATGTGAACCGTTCCTGACAGCCGATCATCGAATGATGCTGGAACAGACGGAAGAAGTCGTTCTGGGCGTTCGGCTGATGATGAAAGCGCTCGGCGCGGAAAGAGCGATCATCGGGATCGAAGCGAATAAACCAGATGCAATCGAAAAAATGACTAAAGCGGTCGAGTCGTTTCCCAACATAACAGTCCAACCGCTCAAAGTCAAATATCCGCAGGGCGCGGAAAAGATGCTGATCAAAGCCGCTTTGGACAGAAATGTTCCAGCCGGTGGCTTACCGATGGATGTCAACGTCGTCGTGAATAATGTCGGAACAGCGATTGCCGTCGCGAATGCTGTCATGAAAAAACGGCCGCTTATCGAGCGTGTTATAACCGTCACCGGCAAAGGAATCCGCGAACCGAAAAATGTGCTCGCGCGAATCGGAACGCCATTCCAGAATTTGATCGACTTCTGCGGCGGTCTCACCGACGATGCGGTAAAAGTATTGATGGGTGGTCCGATGATGGGAGTTGCCCAGCATACGCTTACCGTTCCGGTCATCAAAGCCACGAGCGGAATCGTCTGTCTGACCTCCGAATCGATCGTTGAAAAAACCGAATATCCGTGCATTCAATGCGGCGCGTGCATTCGCGTTTGCCCAATGGATTTATTGCCGACCCGGTTGGCACGTTTTGCTCAGAACTGTAAGTGGGACGAAGCAGAGAAATTTGGAATCATCAATTGCATCGAATGTGGTTCATGCGCTTTTGTTTGTCCGTCGATCATACCGTTGGTTCAGAGAATCCGGATCGGAAAATTGAAAGTGAATGAAATTCGGCGGAAACAAAAAACTGCGGAAAAAGTCACGAATAATTAATTCATCGTATTTAGTCGTTTGGGACGAGTCAAATAGAGGAAATTGATTAGAATGGAAGAGAAACAGAATATCAGGACTGAAGAATCCGAAAAGAGCGCTTCGGTTAAAACCCATCCGGCGCCTTCTGCGAAGCCATTGGAAAAACCGTTGTTCTTTCTGTCGTCTTCGCCGCATATGAAAGCGCCGGGTGACGTCCGCATGATTATGTGGATCGTCATCGCCGCTTTGTTACCGGCGGTCGGTTTCAGCGTTTACAATTTCGGGTTCCATAGTTTAATCACCATTGCGGCTTCTATCATCGCCGCCATGATAACCGAAGAAATCGTCAATCTTGTCCGCGGACGAAAAATGACGATCAATAACGGAAGCGCCGTTTTGACCGGTTTGCTTTTGGCGATGACTTTGCCGCCATCCTTGCCGCTGAGCATGGTCGTAATCGGATCGGTCTTTGCCATTTTTATCGGGAAACAGATCTTTGGTGGCCTCGGCAACAATATTTTCAATCCGGCGTTGATCGGTCGGGCTTTTCTTCAAGCCGCATTTCCGATTCCCATGACGACATGGACGTCACCGAGAACGATTGACGCAATTACGACAGCGACACCGTTAGGCTCGTTTAAATTTGAAAAGACGTTGACGCCGTATTACGACCTGTTCATGGGAACGGTCGGCGGTTGTATCGGCGAAACAAGCGCTTTGGCAATTCTGATCGGCGGGTTGTTCATCATATTGATTCGCATCGCCGACTGGCGCATTCCGCTCAGCTATTTGGGAACGGTCGTCGTTTTCAGCGGAATCTTGTGGCTTGTCAATCCGATAAAATATCCCGATCCGGTTTTTCATCTGTTTGCGGGCGGATTGATGCTCGGGGCGTTCTTCATGGCGACGGATATGGTGACTTCGCCGGTGACGCCGAAAGGAAAATGGATATTCGGTGTCGGCGCCGGAATCATTCTGATATTGATCCGGTTATTCGGCGGATTACCGGAAGGCGTAATGTACTCGATTCTGATCATGAACTGCGTGACGCCGCTGATTAATCGGTTTTCCCGCCCAAGATATTTTGGAGAAATCAAGAAATGAAAAAATCGACCTACTTAGTGTTAGTCTTAACGGTAACAGCCAGCGTGTCCGGCGGCATTCTGGCCTATTTCGGCTCGTTCACGTCGAAGCGCATTGCCGAATTTCAAAAGAACGAACAGAAGAAGGCCGTGCAGGTGGTTTTACCGGGATCGGTTTCTTCCGAATCCAAAATGCTCGACGGCGTTGAGTTTTTTGTCGGCAAAGATGAAGCGGGAAAGATCGTCGGCGTGGCGTTCGTCGCATCCGGCGCCGGATTTCAAAGCACAATTAAAATTTTCGTCGGCATGGATCCGACCATGCAAACAATTCTGGTAATGAAAGTCATGGAACAGGCGGAAACGCCCGGATTGGGCACGAAAATCGTCGATGATCAGACAAATAAATCGAATCCGAACTGGTTCGTCAATCAATTTGAAAACCTGAATGTAGCGAACGGGATTTCATTCGTCAAAGGCCAAAAGCCGAAGAAGCCGGGTGAAATTCAGGCCATTACCGGCGCAACCGTCTCATCTTCCTCGGTTGTCAATTTGCTGAATGCCAGCATTACGAAGAGCCGGGAAATATTTTTGAAAAGTGGGGTGAAATAAAATGGCGACAAGAAAAGTAACCCTCTGGAAAGAATTTGCGAAAGGACTCTGGGACGAAAATCCGTCCTTGCGTATGTTGCTCGGACTTTGTCCGACATTGGCGATGACGACCTCGGCTGTCAATGGATTTTCGATGGGAATTGCCGTGATTTTCACGCTGATTTGCTCCAGCACTATTATTTCGCTGATGCGTAATCTGATTCCCAAAGAAGTTCGGATCGCAACCTACATTATCATCATTTCGACTTTCGTAACGGTCGTCGATCGGACGATGGCGGCTTTCCTGCCTGATATAAGCAAGGCGATGGGGCCGTTCATTCCGCTGATCGTCGTCAACTGCATCATTCTCGGACGCGCGGAAGCCTTTGCGTCGAAGAATACCGTCGGGCGTTCGATTATCGACGCGCTGGGTATGAGCATCGGTTTTACTCTGACGCTGACTTTTCTCGGTTCGCTGCGCGAGTTAATCGGTGCCGGAACGATTTTTTCATTTCAGATAATGCCCGAAAGTTTTACACCGTGGGCGGTTATCGTTCTGCCTCCGGGAGCATTTCTGATGCTCGGATTAATCATCGGAACCGTCAATTGGCTCAACACGCAGATCACGAAAAGATCGGCACATTGACGGATTGATAATGCAAAATAAACTTTTAATATTAAATAGATAATTTCCGGGAGTTTTATGAAACTCATCATCATCATTATTTCTTCGGTTCTGATTAATAACTATGTGTTGGTACAATTTCTGGGCATTTGCCCGTTCATCGGCGTCTCGAAAAAACTGTCGCCCGCCATCAGCATGGGAATGGCGACGACCTT
>JBAZPZ010000145.1:0-4616 GCA_041645495.1 Fidelibacterota bacterium
GGGTCAGCCAAGTCTCGGACAATCTCGCCGAAATCGCTCGCTGGATGCACGAATACCGCGCGAAGCGCCAGCCGATTTCCATCGCCTATCACGGCAATGTCGTCGATCTGCTCGAATATCTCGATTCCCAAAACATCGCAGTCGAATTGCTTTCGGATCAGACCTCCTGCCATGCGGTTTATGAAGGCGGCTACACGCCGGCCGGTGTCTCTTTTGAAGAAGGTCGCGAACTGTTGAAGTCCGATCCGGACAAATTTAGGAAATTGGTGGACGAATCTCTCGGGCGGCACTTTCGAGTCATCCGGCGGCTGACCGCAAAGGGCGCACATTTCTGGGATTATGGCAATTCGTTCATGGCATCGGTTTTTAGTGCCGGTGAAAATTTCATTGCGAAAAACGGCCGCGACACGACGGATGGCTTTATTTTTCCGTCATACGTCGAAGACATCATGGGACCGTTGTGTTTTGACCGCGGTTTTGGCCCGTTCCGTTGGATTTGCCTGAGCCGTAAGGACGAGGATTTGCATAAAACCGATCTGGCTGCGCTGGCCTGCATCGACCCAACGCTCAGTTCCCTGCACCGCGACAATCATCACTGGATCGCCACCGCCGAACAGAATAAACTCGTTGTCGGGACGAAATGCCGCATTCTGTACGCTGATGAAGAAGGCCGCATAAAAATCGCTCTGAAATTCAACGAGATGGTTCGCAATGGAGAAATCGGGCCGGTTCTGCTCGGTCGCGACCATCACGATGTCTCCGGAACAGATTCGCCTTACCGCGAGACGGCGAATATTTACGACGGCAGTCGCTTCACTGCCGACATGGCGACGCAATGTTTCGCCGGGAATGTCGCCCGCGGGATGACGCTCGTCGTTCTGTCGAATGGTGGCGGTGTCGGCATCGGACGCGCGATCAATGGCGGCAACGGCATCCTGCTCGACGGTTCAGAAAAAGCCGATAACGTCGTGAAAATGGGACTTTCGTGGGACGTGATGGGCGGCGTCGCCCGGCGCAGTTGGGCGCGCAATCCAAACGCCGTCGCGACTGCACAAAAATGGAACCGCGACCATTCCGGCGAAGGACAGATCACTCTACCGTTCGAGACGGAAGAGGGATTGGTGGAAAAAATAGTGAAAGACTTATAGTTGAATGAAAGATTGAACTACGCCTTTATTGATAGCCAAAACCTGAATCCGGCGATCCGCCAGCAGGGATGGATTCTTGACTTCGGGCGGTTCAGACAATACTTGCGAGATAAATATCACGTCGAAAAAGCCTATCTGTTCATCGGTTATATTCCAACCAACCAAAGCCTTTATACTTCCTTGCAAAGCGATGGCTTCATCCTTATCTTTAAACCAACACTGGTTCTGCCGGATGGAAAGGTTAAAGGCAACGTTGACGCCGAAATGGTTCTGCACGCTATGATTGAATTACCGAAATACAAACAAGCGATCATTGTCAGCGGCGATGGTGATTTTTATTGTCTATTAGATTATTTGCAAAGACAGGATATACTGGGAAAACTGATTATTCCCGATCGGCACCGATTTTCATCGCTTTTAAAGAAATTCATGCCAGATATTGTCTTTATGAATGACTTGCGAAACAAATTGGAGCACAAATGAAAAGGGGCATTAACCTTCGGACTTGCCCTGGGTATAGCCTCTTATCGTGATGGTTAATTTTAACACATATTATGACATTTGTCAATATGAAAAATTGATTGAAAATGAGTTAATCAAAAATTCACATCTTACAAGGAGAACTTTTAACATAAAAATCTTGAGATTCGCATGAAAAAACGAGTCGTCGTCGCGATGAGCGGCGGAGTGGATTCATCGGTTGCCGCCTGCCTGCTGGCTGAAAAAGGATTCGAGGTCATTGGACTGACCATGTGCCTCGGATTGCCCGATCCCGAAGCTTCGGGAGCACCCGCATGTTGCGGAGCGCAAGGAATCGCCGACGCCAAACGAGTCGCCGACAAACTCGGAATTCCGCATTATGTGTTGGATTTCGGGCAGCAGTTGAACGACTGGGTCGTCGCGAATTTCATCGATGAATATCTTGCCGGAAGAACACCGAATCCGTGCGTGCGGTGCAACGAATTCCTAAAATTCGACGATCTGCTGCAAAAAGCGCTTACGTTCGACGCCGACTATTTGGCAACCGGACATTACGCGCGCAATGTCAAACGAACTGGCGTTTGGCATCTCAAGAAAGCCGTCGATCCGAAAAAAGACCAGTCTTATTTTCTGTATCGCCTGACGCAGGAAAAACTCCGGCACCTGCTCTTTCCGCTCGGTCATTTTACGAAGGAACAAGTACGTTTCATCGCCCGAAACCGTGGATTGCCTGTCGCGAAAAAGCCGGAAAGCCAGGAGATTTGCTTCGTGCCGGGCTCGTACCGCGATTTCCTGACCAGCCGGTTAAAACACGGATTTGAGCCGGGTAATATCGTCGATGAGAACGGAAAAGTCCTTGGCAAACACAAAGGAATTCCGTTTTACACGATCGGTCAGCGCGAAGGTTTGAATATTGCGTGCGGTTACCCGGTTTTCGTGCAATCGCTCGATCCGAAGACCAACACAATTGTCGTCGGCCGCCGCGAAGGTTTGATGCGATCGGCTTTTACGATTACCGACGCGGTTTATCCGTCGGGAGAATTATCCGGACGAGCGCTTTTGGATGTCCGAATTCGCCACCAGTCGCCCGCTTCCGGCGCTTGGGTAACGCCGCTTTCGGAAACGACCGCAGAAGTAGTGTTCAAAAAACCACGTTTCGCCATCACACCCGGACAGTCGGCCGTGTTTTACCGACGAGAAATTGTCATTGGTGGCGGCGTCATCGATGAAGTGCGGGAGTAAATTAAGAGAATTAACTATGTTTGAATTTCGCCGGGTACAATCAACCACTCTGGAGTTTTAAAAATATGATCACGAATAACTCTTTCACCATTCGCCCCATGATTCGCACGGAACTCGACCTTGCCATCGATTGGGCTGCAAAGGAAGGCTGGAATCCGGGAATCTACGACGCCGATTCCTTTTGGTCGGTGGACCCGGAAGGTTTTTTCATCGGACTGGAGAATAATAAACCGGTTGCGACGGTTTCGGCCGTGAAATACGACGCCGGATTCGGTTTCATAGGCTTTTTCATCGTCAAAGCCGAATATCGCAATCAAGGTTTCGGGCTTCTGATCGGACGAAAAGCGCTCGATTATCTGAAAGGTTGTAATGTCGGCATCGACGGAGTCGTTGAGCAGCAGGAAAACTATAAACGCTTCGGATTTCAAATCGCCTACCAAAACATACGGTTTGAGACGCACGGCACCGGATCGCAAGTAATGGTGGAAAACCTTGTCCCGATTCAAAAAGTACGGCTCACCGACCTGCTTGAATATGACACTCACCATTTTCCAACCCAGAGAGCAACCTTTGTCCGCAATTGGATTAAACAGCCGCAGGCGACGACGTTGGCATATTTGGAGAAAGGCAAGATGACCGGTTATGGCATGATTCGGAAATGCCGAAACGGATTTAAAATCGGTCCGCTCTTCGCCGATGATTATGAAATCGCTCAGACGATCTTGAGCGGATTGCTCAGCCGCATCCGAACGTCGGAGCCCGTTTTTCTCGATGTCCCGGAAATTAATGCCGACGGATTGCTGTTGGCGGAAAATTACAACATGAGACGCGTTTTCGAGACGGTGCGTATGTATTCAAAGGAAAAACCGCGCATCGATATCAATCACGTTTTCGGCGTAACCAGTTTTGAATTGGGATAAAATTTTGCGGAGGTGTAAGAATGGATAAATCACGATGCATTCGGTGCGGCAATGAAATCTCATCGGGAAAATTCCACACCGCTCATGGAGTCTGCGAGCATTGTTTCGAAAAAATGAGTCCAGAGGAAAAAACATCGGTTCATCCGAACTGGACTCTGCATCACGATGGGGCGGAAAATCAGACTATTGACGGCCATCCGCTCGTTTGCCCGGTTTGCGGACACGACCGATTCTGGAAACGCAAGACCGTTTTGATAACACCCGCGGCGGCGGCATGGAATTTCCTCTGGGCAAGTAAAAAAGCCGTCAACTACGTCTGCGATCGATGCGGCTACTTCTATTCATTTTTACGAGATCCAACAAAATCATAAATAGAGGAAGAAAACACATGAAAAGCATCCCGCACATCGCTTTCTTTTTCTTCATCGTCACAATGATCACGGCCACAGGTTTTTCCGCCAAGATGAAAGTCGTCGATAAAGTCGATCTTCAGCGCTATCTCGGCAAATGGTACGAGATCGCCACGATTCCCCAGCGTTTTCAAAAAGGGTGCGTTTGCGTCACGGCGGAATATAGCCTCAATGCCGACGGCATTATCACAGTCATCAACTCCTGTCATAAAGAGACGCCGGACGGAAAATTCGTATATGTCGTCGGCAGCGCCAAGGTTGTTCCGGGCTCCAACAACGCCAAATTGCGCGTCAGTTTCTTCCGCCCGTTCTGGGGCGATTACTGGATCGTCGAACTCGATCCGGATTATCAATGGGCGGTCGTCAGTAATTCAAAAGGATCGACCTGCTGGATTCTTTCCCGAACGCGCCAGATG
>JBAZPZ010000146.1:0-4604 GCA_041645495.1 Fidelibacterota bacterium
GCTGTGAAAAGCGGCAATGTTACCAAAGTCAGACGGATGACGTTGGTCAAATAAACCGTTTCTGAAAGTATGCAAAAAGGGCGGGTTTTTCCCGCCCTTTTTTGTTCTGTATTTAGATGGATAGATAGGTAAAAGACTAAGTAACGCTTATTACCTTCAAAACGACTTTTGTCTTAAAACTCGATCTGTGAGGCAAATCCTCTGCCGAACATCGGCGCGGAAATCCGCCACGGATATTTATCGAAAATCAGTGCGTTGTTCCACTTTCCGCCGGAGTCGCGTCCCAGTTGCCAGCCGTCTTTGACCTGCGTCGCGGCTTCCCACGTCGCATCCGATCGCACGACGATTGTTCTGCCATCGTCAAACCCAAGTTCGAGATAGACATTGGCCGTCGAAGGCATTTTCGGCTTGTAACCCTGAACCGTGACGGTGATGATGTTCTTGCCTTTTTCCAATTTGTCGAGCACGTCCCACCAACCGATGCGCTGATTCTCGACTAAAAGGGAAAGCGATTTTGTCGCGGTGATTCGGCCGACGGACTTACCGTTGATGGAAATGCTCGCCTCCGAATTGGCGATCATCTGCAGGTTGGCGCTTTTCAAACCGCGAAGCCGCTCGAGTTCGAACGTCTTTCGGAGAAACGCAGGCGCGGGTTTATCGGAATCGGGATTCTGTTTCGCCGTGATAAATTTGGAAGATAGCGTCGTTGGAATCTGAACCGAATGCGCCGCCAGACTTTCCTGCGCCGTTTTAAGATAAGCCATCTGAACGCGGAATAGATTGAGCACGCGCGAGAGATTGTCAGGCCGGTTCGTTCTCAGCCAGAGCGATTTGAATGAATGTTCCAGATCGTTCAGGTTTTCGATCAGCGCCGTGCAGTTTTGTTGAAGGAGATTCCAGTCGTTTTCGGTGAGTGTCGGTTCCGCTTTAGTTTCGCTGATGCGGCTGATTTCGCGCGTGGATTTCAGGCGATTGCCCATAAAAATGCCCATTTTTGCGGCGAATTCGAAATAATCGAGATAGTAAACGTTCGTTTTGACGAGTGGGCGGAGTTCGCCGATCAGCGACAGCGCGGCGGTCCCGTTTTCGATGAGTTGACGACTGCGGATCAGGATTCGGCCAGCGGATTCATCCGTCGGGAAAAATGGTTGGCGAAAGATTTCTTTGAAATTCGTCAGATTCGGGATTTCGTTCAGATGAATTAAAAGCGATGATAGCCGGGAATCCTCGCATCCGAAAAACTGCCGGAAAAATCGCTGGTTAATAGTTTCTCCGTCCATGCCCGGCGTATTCCACGAAGACTCCGCGCCGTACGCATAGCCGAGATAATTCCATTCGCGGAGATTCGGGCCGCCGTAATCGCCCCACGTTGAGTTGATGGAGCCGAGCGCCTTCATCTTGTAGCCTTCGAGATTGATGTTGGAAATGTTGATCCACGCGGCGTCGTAATTCGGGATCACGTTCAGCCAGTTCTGAATTCCCGGCGAAACGATGACCTGAAAACCGGAGTCGGCGAATTGTTTCACCGACGGATAATTGTCGGTCGCCGAATAGTGCCAATCGACGATGATTATGTCTTTGGGAATTTGGTTGAGAATGTCTGGATGATGCAGAATAATGTCGCCGTACATCATCACGTTTTTCCCGTAGGATTTTACCTTGTTGTAAACTTTTTGGTAATGCCGCGCGTGGATTTTTGAAATGCCATCTTTCGCCGCCAGCTCGCGATTGGCGCCCAGACCGACATCCCAGGATTCGTCGGCGCCGATGTGGAAATATTCCGATTCAAACAGCGGAATGACCTCGTCGAGCAAATCGAACAGGAATTTATCCGATTCGGGATTTGTGGAATTCAACGAGCCCGCGCCGGGATATTCGGCGAATCTTTCATAGTTCGGCATCGTGAGAATATTTTCAAAATGACCGAGCGTCTGGAAAACCGGAACGATCCGGACGTGAAGCCGCTTGGCGTACGCCTGAATCTCACGGATTTCATCTTTGGATAGCGCGCCGCGTCCCATGCCGATGTCCGGATATTTTTCAAGTTGAATAACGTCTTCCATGTATGGAAAGAACACGTTGATCTTGTTTTCGGCTAAAAAGCGGATGATTCGCTTGAAATTGTCCATCGTGGAAACCTGGCCGCGGCTGAAATCATCGGAGACGCCGCGCCATTTCATCGACGGAAAATCCTTGATGAGAACGCAGGGAATTTTCCCTTTTTCGGCAGAGCGGATCATCTGTGTCAACGTCATCAGTCCGTAGAACAGACCGGTCGGATTCTGTGCGGCGACGGTGATCTTGTTCGATAAAATATCCAGAAAATAACCTTCTTCCGTCATTTCCGGCGTAAAGTCATAGGCGGACTGGTTGTTCGCTCCCGTATCGGACGAGGCGATGATAAGATTGACAGTAGCCAGTGCGGATTTGTCGCCGTTGCGGACAATGCTTGTCGGAGTTCCGAAAGAGTTGGTGATGGCTTCACGGAGAATACTGACGCCTTCGTCGTCCGTCGCGATGCTATCGTCTAAAACGATCTGAACCGAAGCGAGTCCGGTAAAACCAAATGATTCCGGCCGGAATTGAACGCTTTGCGGCGTTGGGATAACAGACAGATCAGCGGCCGTAATAATTGCCGACAACATGGCTATTCCCAGAAAGAACTTCATGATATTTCTCATACTTTTTCCTTATCAAAACGAATTTCACTCGATAAAAACCAGCCGCGCGATAAAATGCCGAAGACTCGATTCGCCTTTGGCGACGATCTTCATCCCTTTCAGGCTGTCTCTGTCCCCATATAGTTCGATGAGTGACTCGGCGACGTACCGAAGATGCGATTCCGTGTAAACTCGGCGCGGAATCGCCAAACGAACGAGATCAAGGTCGGGATAGATCATTTCGCCGGTGTCGGGGTCTTCGTGCGCAAACATGTAACTGCCGATCTCCACGGCGCGAATTCCCGCGCGGCGATACAAATTAACGACAAGCGATTGTCCCGGAAATTGACTCTGCGGGATGTGCGGCAGGAATCGGCGCGCGTCGATATAAACCGCATGACCGCCGGTCGGTTTGATGAACGGAACGCCGATCGCCTCCAGCATGTCGCCGAGGAATTTCACCTGACCGACGCGATATTCCAGATATTCCTCGTCCAGCACCTCTTTCAAGCCGCGGGCGATGGCTTCCAGATCGCGTCCCGCCAATCCGCCGTAAGTCAGGAAACCTTCGATAAGAATCAAATGCTCCTTCATACGGTCGGCGAGCGCTTCGTCGTTCAAAGCGATAAAACCGCCGATATTTACCAGTCCGTCCTTCTTGGCGCTCATCGTGGCGCCATCGGCGTATGAAAACATCTCGTGAGCGATCTCTTCGATGGTTTTCTGCTGGTAGCCCGCTTCGCGCATTTTGATGAAATAGGCGTTCTCGGCGAAGCGGCAGGCGTCGAGAAAAAGCGGAATGTCATATGATTTGAGTAGCGCTTTCGTCTCGCGGATATTCTGCATGGAAACGGGCTGACCGCCGCCAGAATTATTGGTGACCGTCAGAATAACCACTGGAATATTTTCTTTTCCGTAATGCCGAATGGCATTTTCTAATTTTTGCAGGTCGATGTTGCCTTTGAACGGATGAATGAAGTCGGGAATTTTTCCCTCGTCGATCACCAGATCCAGCGGGACGCCCTGGTTCGCCAGAACGTTCGCTCGCGTCGTATCGAAATGACTGTTGCTCAGGACGACTTTCCCTTTGGAAACGACTGCGGAAAAAAGCAGGTTTTCTGCGACCCGCCCCTGATGTGTCGGAATGACAAATTTCAGTCCGGTCAATTCCCGGATGGTTTGCTCGAAGTGAAACCAATTCCGGCAATAGGCGTAAGCTTCGTCGCCGGTCTGGAGTCCCGCCCATTGATTATCGCTCATCGCGCCGGTGCCGCTATCAGTCAGCAGATCGATATAAACTTTTTCAGATGGAATGGCAAAGAGGTTGTATCCTGCTTGTTTCAGCAGTTCTTCCCGTTCTTCCGATGTTGTTTTAGATATTTTTTCAATGACTTTAATGCGAAATGGTTCGGGGATATAATTCGACATAAGATCTCCACGTAAAACGGGTTATCAATATACGAAGACGACTACGGCGACCGTCATTTACTTTTGGGCAGTTTTTCCTTTAGCGCATCGAGGCTTTTTTCCGATTCTTTCTGGCTCTTTTTGAAGATTTTCTCGGCCTGTTTTTCGATTTGCTTGACCATCTTCGGCTTCTGGGCGTTTTTATATGTCAGACCCAGCGCCAGCGCCAGAATCAAAAACGAAATGATCGCCCATTTGATCAATTTGGACAGAACCATCACGACGAAAAGCACCAGAACGGCGATCACCGCCGCCGCGGCGAGCGGATTGGATGACAAATACTGAATCCATTCGTTCATAGAAAACTCCGTTGTTGTCTGTTTACAACATTCCCATGAATTCGCGAATCCATTTGCGTTCTGCCTGAATCAGTGCCAGCGGGCGGGTCAACAGTCCGCGTTTGACCGTTTCGTTCAGGTTGCAGTCGGTGAGTTCGCGAACCTTGATCTGAATCTGCCGACTCAATTCGGCGTCGTA
>JBAZPZ010000147.1:0-4599 GCA_041645495.1 Fidelibacterota bacterium
CGATCGCCGGCTGTTCGAAGAATAACCACATTTCAGACGCTTATGGCAATTTTGAGGCGGTGGAGATCACTGTTTCCGCCGAAGCCAACGGCAAGATTCTGCAATTCAACGTGGAAGAAGGTCAGACGCTGGAAGCGGGCGCCGTCGTCGGAATGATCGATCCGAGCGATCTGAATATCCGCAAGGCACAACTCCTTGCCCAACGCGACGCGGGCGAAAGCAAAATCGCGACAATCCAGTCGCAGATCGACGTTCAATTGCAACAGCAGGAAAACCTGTCGATCGAGAAAACGCGCGTCGAAAACCTGCTGAAAGACAACGCCGCCACGTCGAAACAAATGGACGACATCGTCGCAAATCTGCGCCTGATCGCGAAACAAATCCTGTCCACGAAAACACAGGTCAATTCCGCAAAAAAAGAGATTGCCGTGATCGACAGACAGATCGATCAGGTCGATGAAAATATCCAGAAGTGCCAAATCGTGAACCCGATTCGTGGAACCGTTCTGAATCGATTTGCCGAAGCGGGTGAAATCACGGCTTACGGAAAACCATTATACAACATTGCCGATTTATCGACCATGGATTTGCGCGTCTATGTCAGCGGCGCTCAACTCTCTCAAATCGCCGTCGGTCAGCAAGTCGAAGTTCTGATCGATAAAGATAAAAAGACCGACCAAACGCTGACTGGAACGATTGGCTGGATTTCACCGGCCGCCGAGTTCACGCCGAAAACGATTCAGACAAAGGAAGAGCGCGTCAATCTTGTTTATGCCGTCAAAGTGAAAGTCAAAAACGACGGCTCGCTGAAAATCGGCATGCCGGGCGAAATGAATTTTTCATCAAACGACAAATAAGCGAAAATCCATCGTGATATCCATTTCCGCGGAGCATCTCAGCAAATCCTACAGGCGTACTCGCGCGCTGGAAGATGTCTCGTTTCAGGTCGGCAAAGGCGAACTGTTCGGGTTCATCGGCCCGGACGGTTCCGGTAAGACGACGCTTTTTCGGATTCTCACGACGCTGATCGTGCCGGACGTCGGCGCCGCTTCGGTTGAAAATCTCGACGTCGTGAAAGATTACAAGAAATTGCGGACAATGCTCGGTTACATGCCGGGCAGATTCTCGCTTTACCCGGATTTGACGGTTGAGGAAAATCTTCAGTTTTACGCCTCGATTTTCGACACGACGATCCGGGAAAATTATCACCTGATCCGCGATATTTACATTCAAATCGAGCCGTTTAAAAATCGGTTGGCGGGAAAACTCTCCGGCGGAATGAAACAAAAACTCGCCCTCTCTTGCGCGATGATCCACAAACCGACCGTTTTGGTTCTGGACGAACCGACGACCGGCGTCGATGCCGTTTCCCGCGTCGAGTTTTGGGAAATGCTGAAAAAACTGAAGAACGAAGGCGTGACGATTGTCGTCTCGACGCCTTACATGGAAGAGGCCGGATTGTGTGACCGCGTCGCTTTGATGCAATTTGGAAAAATCATGAAAATCGCTCCGCCCCGGCAAATCATCGACGAGTATCACAGAAACCTGTTTTCCGTCAAAGCGGAAAACACTTACAAACTGATCGAAGACTTGCATCGTTTTCCGGAAACGGGAAGCGCATTTCCCTTCGGTCAAAGCGTTCATTTCACGGCGAGTTCACCGGCATTTTCTCCGCAAACTCTGATCGATTTTCTCGTCAAAAACGGTCACCGAAATCCGGATGTTCGTCCGATCCAACCCGGCATCGAAGATTGTTTTATGGAACTGATGAGCGAATCACCCGACGCCGGAGACACTCCAAAACCATGAATAATTCCATGCCGATCATCCGCGTTCGAAATCTGGTTAAAAAGTTCGGAGACTTCGTCGCCAACGATCGTCTGACATTCGATGTTTTCGGCGGCGAGATTTTCGGCTTTCTCGGCGCGAACGGCGCAGGAAAAACAACGGCTATCCGCATTTTATGCGGCCTTTCCAAGCCGACTTCCGGAGAAATTTCCGTCGCCGGTTTCGACATCTATCATCAGACGGAACAGATCAAGCGAAGTATCGGTTATATGAGCCAGAAATTTTCGTTGTACGAAGACCTGACGATTGCCGAAAATATTCGCTTTTACGGCGGGATTTACGGGCTGAAACGCAAAGAAATCAAAGCGCAGACGGCAATTCTCTTGGAAAAACTCGGCATGAACGATTACCGGAATCAGTTGATCCGCGACCTTCCGCTCGGCTGGCGGCAGAAGTTGGCATTCTCCGTAGCCATTTTTCACCGACCGAAAATCGTTTTCCTTGACGAGCCGACCAGCGGCGTCGATCCGATCACGCGGCGCCAATTCTGGAATCTCATCTACGAAGCGGCGCACAACGGAATCACCGTTTTTGTGACGACGCATTACATGGATGAAGCCGAATATTGCGACCGGATTTCCATGATGGTGGACGGCCGGATCGTCGCGCTCGATTCGCCCGGCAAATTGATTCAGGCAAACGATGCCGCGAACATGAACGAAGTCTTCCTGAAACTGGCGCGTTCTTCCACTTCGGAGGTGAAAGCGGCATGAACCGGTTCCGGGGATTCGTCCGAAAGGAATTTCACCATATCTTTCGGGATAAGCAGACGCTGTTGATCCTGTTCGGTATGCCGATCGCACAAATGTTGATCTTCGGATTTGTCATCAGCAACGAAATCCGGAATGTCGGCATCGCCGTCTTCGACCAATCGCATGACGCCGTCACCCAAAAAATCACCGAGAAAATCCTTTCCTCCGGCTATTTTCTACTGGAATACGACATCCACAGCCCGAATGAAATCGGCAAAGCTTTTCGCGGCGGCAAGGTCAAGGAAGTCGTCATCTTCGAAGGTGAATTTGCGCGGAATCTGGAAAAAACCGGGACTGCGAACATTCAGGTCATCGTAGATGCGAGCGACGCCAATCTGGCAAACCTGATCAGCATTTACACGACGGGAATCATTCAGGATTACATGAGCAAGTCCAACGCGCAACACTCGATGCCGATGCAGATCGTTCCGGAAGTTCGGATGCTTTACAACGAGCAGATGAAAAGCGCGTTCCTGTTCGTTCCGGGAATCATGGCGCTGATTCTGGTGTTGATCTCCGCGCAAATGACTGCCATTTCCATTGCTCGTGAAAAGGAAATGGGTACGGTGGAAGTCCTGCTCGTTTCGCCGCTCAAACCGATTCAGATCATCATCGGAAAAGTCGTGCCGTACGTTGCGCTGTCATTTACTAACGCCGTGACGATTCTTCTGCTCGGATTTTTCGTCTTCGGCGTGCCGGTTCATGGAAGCGTCGTCCTGTTGCTGGCGGAATGTATGTTGTATATTTTGCTGGCGCTTTCGCTTGGTATTCTCATTTCCAGCGTCACAAACAATCAATTAGTGGCGATGATGATGTCGGCAATGGCGCTGATGTTGCCGGTGATTCTGCTGTCGGGTTTCATTTTTCCCATTGAAAATATGCCGAAGATTTTGCAATGGCTCTGTCAGTTGATGCCGCCAAAATATTTCATCGTCATCATCAAAAACATCATGCTGAAAAATACGGGATTTCTGTATGTCTGGAAAGAGACGCTTGTCCTATGCGGTTTCATCGTTCTGTTTATCCTGCTCAGCGTGAAAAAATTCAAAATCCGGTTGGAATAAATGCGCACGATCCTGTTCATATTACAAAAAGAATTTCTCCAGATTTTCCGTAACCGGATGATGTTGCCGATCATTTTCGTCCTGCCGCTCGTCCAGATGCTCATTCTTGTCAATGCCGCGACGATGGAAATGAAGAATCTGAACATTTTCGTCGTCGATCGGGATTACTCCACAACATCACAAAAATTGATCGGGAAATTCGCCGCGTCGCCGTTTTTCAGGATTACCGGCCGATCTACGGCATTGTCCGACGCCGAATCCAGCATGAAAAACGGCAAGACCGACATCATCCTGAATATTCCCGCTAATTTCGAGAAACGGTTGGTCAAAGAGAATCGCGCCGAAATTCAGTTTTTAATCAATGCCATCAACGGTACCGTCGCGGGAATCGGCTATGCGTACGCCGCTTCGATCACCAACAGCTTCAACCGGGAAATCATCTCCGAGTGGCAAACGATTCCGGCGGGCACAACCGGCGCACAGAGTATTCAGGTAAAACCATCTTTCTGGTACAATCCCGAATTGAATTATAAAGTCTTCATGGTTCCGGCGGTGCTGGCGATACTTGTCACGATCATCGGCGCGTTTTTGTCGGGTTTAAACATCGTCCGCGAAAAGGAAATCGGCACGATCGAACAGATCAACGTTACGCCAATTCGAAAATATCAGTTCGTCATCGGAAAGTTAACGCCGTTTCTCATCATCGCGTTGGTGGAACTGGGCTTCGGGCTGACGCTTGGGAAATTATTATTTGATATACCTATCACCGGCTCGCTGGCAATGCTGTTTGGCACGGCGGCGATTTACCTGTTGGTCGTGCTCGGACTCGGTTTATTAGTCTCGACTATTGCGAAGACGCAACAGCAGGCGATTTTCATCAACTATTTCTTCATGATCGTCTTTATGATGATGAGCGGACTCTTTACTTCGACGGA
>JBAZPZ010000148.1:0-4594 GCA_041645495.1 Fidelibacterota bacterium
CACGAATAAACACGAATGAACTCGAATAATTGCTTTGGAGAAATTTGTGATCGTTGATTATCTTTTTTGTCAACCATTTCAGGACGTAACAAAATTTTCAATCTCAAATCTCCAATTTTCAATTTGCAATTGCCCGGCATTACTCCCCTTTTACTTTCAATATCTGAATATTTCTCCCATCCTTATATTTGTAATCGACGCTTTCGCACCGGCCTTTGATCAGTTTCAGTCCGAGATCATCCTCCAGAATCCCGTCTTCTAACGGATTGACAGGCGCCCCGACGCTTTCACAAACCAATTCCACGCCGCCATCTTTTTCAGAATAGGATAAATTCAAGTTTATATCCGAGAAATCGGATTGAATTCCCAAAACTTCTTCTGCAATCAACAACACATAACCGCTGACTTTTTTGGAAAGCATGTGCTTCTCGCAGAATGTTTCCATTTCACCCTGCATGGCATATAAGTCATAATTTTTACTATAAATATGGTAATGCAAGCTTCGTATCCGATGGATGAATGTTTTGGTCTTTTCCTTTTGAGGATTTTCGAATATCTGTTGCGGAGTGCCTTCTTCATAAATCAAACCTTCGTCCATATAGAAAACGCGGCTTGAAATATTGCGTGCGAACTCCATTTCGTGCGTAACGATAATCATCGTCATTCCCTCTTTGGCAAGACGACGAATGACTGCCAGCACTTCGCTTACCATAGTTGGATCGAGCGCCGAAGTCGGTTCATCAAATAACAGTATCTCCGGCTCCATTGCCATACAGCGGGCAATCGCTACTCTCTGTTTTTGTCCACCAGAAAGTTCATCGGGAAAGCTGTAGGCTTTTTCTGCCAAACCGACAAGTTTTAGCAGTTCGATGGCTTTTTTATTGGCTTCTGTTTTCTTCTTTCCGAGCAATTTAATCGGGCCGATCGTCAGGTTTTCCAAGACGGTCAAATGCGCGTATAGATTGAACGATTGAAAGACCATTCCCATTTTCTGGCGAATTTTCGGAACGTTCGTATTTTTATCGAGAAGCGGTACATCGTCAATGAAAATCGAACCGCCGATTGGCGTTTCCAGCAGATTGAGACAACGAAGGAATGTACTTTTCCCGGTGCCTGACGGACCGATTATCGAAATGATTTCCCCTTTTTGAATGTCAGCGCTTATATCCATAAGGACGACGAGATCGCCAAAGTGTTTCGATAGATTTCTGACCTTAATCATCAGTCCACCTCCACTTCTCTGACAATGCGTTTCCTTTTCGGATCAACTGAAATCTCGATATAGCCTAAAGCCCATGTCAACAACCACGCAATGATTAAATATAGCACCGCCGCCATGATTAACGGGAAAAATGCGTCGAATGTCCGGCTTCGGATTATGTCGCCCGCTTTCGTTAAATCCTGCACTGCAATATAGCCGACGATCGACGTCATCTTGACTAAAGAAATGAATTCTCCTTTATAAACCGGCAGGACGTGACGTAAAGCCTGAGGCATGATGATATGAATAAAGGTTTGAATTTTTGTAAAACCGCCTGCAATGCCCGCTTCCTTCTGTCCTTTGTCTATACTTTCAATCGAAGTTCTGAACATTTCGGATACATAAGCCCCAAAGTTCAGACCGAAGGCAAACACGGCGACAATGACAGGATTGATGTTGACTGATGCGAAAACGACATAATAAATAATCATCAAAAATACCAACACCGGCGTTCCCCGCAATAGAGTGATATACACGATAGCCGTTACCGACAGGATTTTCCTCTTCGACATTCTCATGAAACAGATCAAACCGCCCAGGAGAGTTCCGACTATCGCCGCGAAAATGGAGATGATAGTTGTGATCTTTAATCCATCGATTATCAGCAGGTACCGGTTTTCAAGGATGATATTACTATAAAAACTGTTTGATATTGATTGCAGAAAAGACTTTTTCTCCGGTTTGAATATTTCATCGTGATAACTGGCGATATTCTTTTTTGGCGCGACAACTGCCGTCCGGAAATCGGCATAAGAATCGGAGAAATCGATTTGCTTCGCCCGCTCTTCACTAATGGAGATTCCATCGGATATCATATCGACTTTCCCGGCCGCCAATGCCGCGACCAGCGATGAGAATTCCATCTGGATAATTTCGAGTTGATAATTCCGGCGCTCGGCAAATTTATGAATCATCTCAATATCCAACCCGACATAATCGCCATTCATAAAAGCGACATACGGAAGGTCTTCAACCGATACTCCAACGACTAATTTTTTATCGGAAACCGGATTTGTAAACGGCGGCATAACCGCAGATTCGGCATCATCGATAAACCAGCGTTTGCGCATGACTTCATAGGTACCATCCTGTCTGATCTCTTTCAGATAGTCGTTGAACTCATCCCGTAAAGTTGAATCCTTTTTATTGAAACCGACGCCTAACGGCGTTGACAGAACATCATCGCTCAATATGCCCAGCTCGGGATTACGCTTTAAGACTAATTTGGCTGTTATCAAATCAAACATCGCCGCGTCGATCTTGCCGCTCTTGACCGACATCATCAAATCGGCGGTACTTTCGAATCGGTAGATTTTAGCATGCGGATATTTTTGGGCGATAAAACCATCCTGAATGGTACCCGTAAAGACGCCGATTTTCTTGTCGGCAATATCATCGAGTATTGACATCTTGTCGGTAACAGCCGGGGTAATATTTTTTTTCAATGCAATTAAGCTGACTCCCGATTCATAGTAAGGGTCGGAAAAATCGATCTGCTTTTTTCTTTCATCCGTAACAATTAATGAAGAAGTGATGATGTCGATCTTATTCGTTGAAAGGGAGGCTAACATACTTCCGAACTGCATATCGACCGGAATAAACTCTTTTCCGATATAAGCCGCGAAGCGCTCTGCGAGTTCAATATCAAAACCAATTATTTTGCCCTCTTTAAGAATCGAAAAAGGCATTCCCAAATCGTTGACAACTCCAACTTTTAGAGAGCCGTTCGTTTTGACGCTTTTTATTTCCGGCATTTCCATTACATTTTGCTTCATCCAGCGGTCAACCATATCGTCGTAGATACCGTTGGATTTAATATCCCGTAAGAAATAATTAAACTGCGCGCGCAGTTTATCGTTTTTCATATTAAAGCCGGCCGCTATTGGAACTGAATAGACATTATCCGCTAAAAGCCCTATGTCCTCGTTAGCGCTAAAAACATCATTTAAAGCCGCCTGATCGAAAAATGCGACATCCACTTTTCCTGAATTCAAAGCAATCAGCATGTCGGAAATACTTTGGTACTGCAATATGTCAGCATCCGGATATTTTTGGGTCGCGTAGGAATCATGGATGGAACCGAGCAGAACGCCAATGCGCTTATCTTTTATATCATCGATAGTACTGAACTTAGAGTCAGTATCGGTCGGAATTATTTTTTCTCTAACCATGACGGCAATGCCGCTTGGATAGTAGCTTTCGGAAAACAGGACTTTCTTCGCTCTTTCTTCCGTGATAGATAAACCGGCGCCAATCATATCGACTTTACCGGCAATAAGCGCCGGCAACATGGCGCCAAATTCCATATCGACAATTTCAAGTTTCTTGCCCAATTTTCTGGCTATATAGGTCGCAAATTCAACATCGAATCCGACAATGTTTTTATTCGCATCCATAAAAGACATCGGTTCGGTGACTGCCGCCGTGCCGAATTTAAAAACGCCTTTTTTACCAATGAGTCGAATTTTCGGCATTGGAGCCGGATTTCCTTTTACGGGAAACCAACGTCTCATCATATCGTCATACGTACCATTGGATTTTAATTCTGCAAGTACTGCATCGATTGTTGTTTTTAATTCTCTATTTTGAGGTTGAACGGCAAAGCCATATTGATCGTCAATAAGCAATTCGGAAAGAACGACAAGCCCGTCATTCTTAGCGGCGATGTTCTGAAGGATTGGTTTATCATAAGCCGCGGCGTCTGCTTTTCCGCTCTTAACCGCGATGGCGCAATCAAGAGTGCTGTTAAAATATTTTATTTTTGCATCGGGAAATTTTTGCAGCACAAATTGATCGGCAACCGTCCCGGTCGGGACGGCAACGGTCTTTCCACCTTTGAGCATCGATAGATTTGTAATTTGAATATTTTTATCGCTGCATCCGGTCAGCAACGGAATGACACATAGAAGAAGCCAATGAAAGTAGTGTTTCATAATTGCCTTTTTAATACCTGATAAACCATTTATTTCAACGTAATTCCATTTTATCCATACAATCAACCAAAAAACGTGTCCATAGTAACCAAGAAATAATTCAAAGTCAATAAAATATTAAGTCGCGTGAGATTACTTTTCCATTGTCATCAGGACTGATGACCTGATGGAACCGTGCAATCCGTTTTTATTTTCATTTGTCCCATAGGGACATTTGACAATAACGCGGCAATTCATTGCCGGGTAAAATGACAATTGAAACATTTCGTCCCGTAGGGACGATTGAATAGATCGATTGATGTTTCATTTCATCCGTCCCGACGGGACGGGGTTCACCGCAGGTGATTCTATATTCCCACGATTGAAATCGTGGGTTATATTAATGCTCCTCTACGGGATT
>JBAZPZ010000149.1:0-4531 GCA_041645495.1 Fidelibacterota bacterium
CGGAGACTCTTTTCCGAGTAATTTTCGTAGCCGTTGAACTTCTGATCGTAGCCGTTGAACAGGCGTTTCCGCATTTCGGTGTATGTCACATGTTCGGTGATCTCACCGTCATTTTCACATTTGAAATCGACAGACACGACTTCTTCCTTATCCTTGAATTTCCGGATGTAGCTCTTCTGATGAATCTGGTCGATGATTTCCTTCGGCTGTAACTTTTCCTCGTCATAGAAAATGTTGACCATTACCGGCTCTCCGAAACTCGTTTCGAATCCGCAGACGCCTTCTTTGTGAATCAACAGCCGAAGCAGGTTCATGCTGTCATAAATATCCATCACGCCATAAATACCGACTTTCAGGACAGCAATTTTATGCGGTTTGTAATTCTTGAAATTGGACGTCCGGTTCTTGCTGGGAGTGAAGATCGCCGCCTTGACGCCCATCGAATCTAAAACCGTGTTGTCGTAATAGACGGCGATGCGGTGCGTTCTCGCCCAGGTATCTAACCCGACGATGCCTTTTTTCATTTCCAATTTACTCTGAAGCGATTTGGAACTGCCCCAGCATTTGATCGATTTCAGGTTTTCAAATTCTATTTTGCTTACCGTCTTTAACGAGTCGAAATCGCCCCACCGTTCGGACAGTGTCTTGAATTCATAATTCTTCGCCGCGAACAGTCCGACAAGAAAGAAAACGATGATGGCGACCGGCGGAATCCACGTGCCTTTTGATTTACAGACCGAGATGCCGTTTTTGATTTTGCAACTTTTCACACAGTCAAGGCAAAGCGTGCAGTCGGGATGCGTCACTTTTTCGTATGAGCAGACGTCGATTCCCTGCGGGCAATGCGCATTGCACTGGTTACAGTTCGTGCAGTGATTCTTGTCGATGCGAATCCGGCACGGCGTTACCGAATAAAAGCGGAACCGGAAAATCTCCGTCGCGGCTCCGGAAATGCAAAGCGCCAAAATCAGCCACAAAATACTCAGTTCGACTCCGAGAATTCTCAGGAGAAAATAAACGATGAAGATGGGAACGGTCACATAAAAGTTGGCGAAAATATTGCTCAATGCACCCAGCGGACAGACATATTTGCACCAAAAGAAGCGGATCAGGACAGACAGGATGACAACGGTAAAGATTGCAACGATCGCCCAGAATGTGGCGACATCGACATTGAAACCCGAAACGACCGCAAAATACGGATCGAAATTCTTACACCAGAGTTCACTGTGAGTCGCCGTCAAGTAAGCCACAAAAAAGAGCAAAACATATTTGCCGATGCGCAATGCTCTGTCGATCCAGCCGGTCAGTACGACGGAGATTTTGAACTTGGCAAAGAGCCTGTTGAGCCATTCCGTAATGGAACCGATCGGACAAAGATAACCGCAAAACAGTTTCCCAATCAGGATGATCATCGCCAAAAGCGCAAGTCCCATGAATACCTGAACTTCGCTCATACTGCAAGACATTGAACCCAGGTTGAACTTACTGCCGAGCGAAATCAATCCGCCGAAAGGACAATATGCCTCGAAATCCGACTTGGAATCGTTGATAGCGCCGACAATTAATAGGCCGACGATCAGCGCGAGGATCAATCCCTGAAAAACCAGTTTCGTCTTATTGTGGAAAATATTTTTACTCATTCTTGTTCACTCCTTTTAGTCTCGCATCCTGTTGACACAACAAACGGCGATTGAAATTTAACGCCAGCGACTTAATTATCGTAAATAAAAATCGGAGGGTTTTCGGATAGTTTTTAAAACACAAAGGGCTGTCCGAAGACAGCCCTTTGATAGACCTGTTGGACAGGAATTTACTTCATAATGGCCATTTTTTTAACGTTGCTGTAACCATTGGCCGTGATGCGGTAAATGTACATACCACTCGGCAGGTTACTGGCATTGAAGTTCATGCGATAGTAGCCGGCTTCCAGGAAACCGTTCTGAAGAACGGCGACTTGTTGACCGAGTATATTATAGACGGCCAATGTGACTTTTGTGCTTTTCGGAAGCGAGAAAGCAATAGTCGTGGTCGGGTTGAACGGATTCGGATAATTCTGTTCTAGACTGAACTCTGTCGGCAAATCCGAAGTATTTGTTGCAATTCCGACAGTCAACGGAGTAGAACCTTCGTCTGCACCCATGTAAGTGACTTCCGGTCGGCTATCGCCATCGATATCGGTCAGAAGCCAGTTGATCCGGTAGCAGGCCAGGTCGTTGTCACCGATGGAGGCGCCAGTCAGATGTAGGTCGCTTGCCGATACGAAGTTGGTGATCTTGGCCTTGGAATTGGCATCCTGTCCGGAAGCAGTCTTCCAAGCATCCAGCGTCGCACATTCCGTTGCATTATAGAGACCGGCTTTTGCCGTGGCTCCAGCCATGTAAATGTCGTTGTAGTCCAAAGTCAGTACACTGCTCGCGGAAGGAGCGTTCGTCCAATGAATGCCATACGAATTCGCCGCGTCATGCCGATTCGACAGAATATTGTTAAAAATATTCAGTGTGGCGGACGATTTCACCTCGGTGCCAATCGCCGCATGAATACCGGTCTGGTTGGTCGGTGCGATGTCGATCGTGTTATGATAGATATTCGCCGTACCACTCCATGTCGCCGACCCGAACACGATGCCATACACGCGGCATGTCGTCGCCGCTCCGGTATTGATCGTGTTGGTGGCAATAAAATTGTTGAAAATATCGAATACGCCTTCATTTCCGTAAACGGCGATACCAGCCGCAAACTTGGAGGCTGTCGTGTTCACGCCAATAGCGGTAATCCGGTTGTTGAAAATAACGCTTGTGTCGCCAGCGCCAAAACCTGTCAGGTAAATACCGCAATAAAAACTCTGATCAGCCCGCGGAGTCACAATGGCGATATTGTTATTGATATAGGCATTTTCCTTATTGTAGAAGGTCGTTATGCCTCTCCGGGTCGCGTAAATATTGCAATCTTTGACGACGGCTTCGACAGGAGTCGTCGCGGCATTACCCCAAAGTGCAACGCCATTCGTCAGTGTCTTATCCGCCGCACCGATATTGCAGTTCTCGATCCAGAGTTTGTCCGGAGCGCCGGTGTAGCCATCGACGCCGAGAATCGTTCCGCCGGCGGTCATATTGGTCACGGTAATATTGACGTTCTTGATCGTGACATTGTCCGAATTGTCGATAACACCGACGATGTAGGCGCCATTCGTTGCGTCATTACCGGTGATCGTCAGGTCTTTGGTCGTACCGCCTTCGGTATTGGAACCGTCGATCGTGATAAAGGACGCATTTTCGATGGTGAATCCTTGTTTGGAATGATTGCCGGTCGTCGGGAAGCCGGTGATCGTGATCGTCGGTGTCTTGCCCGTCGCCGGTTTGATCGTGACACCGGTTTCAGCAGTCAGATCGTTCCGGGTGATGATCAGTTCTGTTCCGAGTTCATTCAGATTATCGTCAACCAGGAACTTGACAGCGGCTTGAGTTCCCAGAGAATTCAACGACGAAATGGCCGCGCCTAATGTGGCGAAACCTTTTTCATGCGTGCCTTTGGGAATATAATATTCGCCGGCCAGTGCGCCGACCGGATTCATCAAAATCGTACCATAATCACCTGCCGCCCATAGTTTAGGACTTGCGAAGCGCAACTTACGTAGGTTTTCAGTAGTTGGACTAACCTGACTAGCCCATGTTAAACCGGCGTCTTCTGATTTGAGAATAATGCCTCCGGCGCCAACGACATACACCGTAGTATTGTCAACAAACTCGATATCGTATAAATCTTTGCTCGAAGGTTCTGTATAGACTGATGTCAAATTCGTCCAATTATCAACCGTCGTTCGATAAATTGTACCACCTGCCGCTACTACAATTCCAACATTATCGCGAAATTCTACTGCGGAAAGATTTTTACTACCGAAGGTCCCGGCGTTTGTGAAAGTAACACCATCGGTGGAAGTATAATATTTTCCTGAAGCGGCAACAGCGACGACTTTGGTACCAGTTATTGGGCAAATATCATAGAATGTACCCGTTCCTGCTGTTCCTGCTGTCCATGTAGCGCCACCATCATATGAACGCATCAAATTACCACTTGCGCCACCAGCATAAACTGTATCACTATTCCAGTAACGTAAAGCATTAATTCCTTTACCGGTAGTGAACATGGGGTTTTCAACTGCTTGCCAGGAATTTGCTCCGTCACTTGTTTTATTCATTACGCCACCATCGCCAGCAATAATTCCGTTAGTGCTACTAATAAATTCACACTCCCAGAGATTACCATCCAGCAGTGTTTTTAAATTGCTAGGATAAGACCAAGTTGCTCCGCTGTTGTTGCTGGACGTTACTTCACCTCCCCCCCAAGTAGTTAAAACGATTTTCTGGACAGTCGGTGCGGCTAAACCTTCAAATCTGACCTGTGGCCAGGAGTTTAACGGATTCCAGGTAGAACCACCATCAGTCGTCTTAAACCATTGACCGTAATAGTTAAAGATATAACCAGTATTGGCATCTATAAAATCGGCCGAGGCAAAAGATTGACCGGTACC
>JBAZPZ010000150.1:0-4483 GCA_041645495.1 Fidelibacterota bacterium
TTATCTCGATTTTCCATCCTGTGGAATCAAAATACAATTCGGAAAACAGCTGAGGAACAATCGGATTGGCCAGCGCCGAAGACAACATAACAAACAGCAAAAAGAAGATAACCTTTTTCATTTCAATTCCTCCTTTGCCACGCGAAAATGAGGTTTTTATCCGGGTAAAAATCCTCAAAGTGCAGGCGATAAATATAAAAACCGGCGGTCGTGTCGATCCGCTCGTATGGAAATGATAATTCAGCCAGATCGTAAAATTCCGGCACTCGTATTAAAAAATCGGCGGAATCCAGCGGTTTCTGCCAATTCCGGGTAGAAGTCAGGATATATTCGAACCGTTTTTTCTTCACCGGCTGTCGATAATAAACTTCAATCGTCGATTCGCTTTTCGGCGGAATCTCAACGATAAATGAAATGAACTCTTTCCCTTTGCTAAAATGCTCTGGCCGGCCATTTTCCAGCCGGACGTCAACCGAATCGGGAAATGGCAAATCTTCGGTGATAACGAACGGATAGATCAGAGGTTGTGCGACAGGCCGGTCGTGCAGATTCTGAAAACTGTACTTTCCGGTCAAGGCGACCGAATTGTCGCCAATTAAAAATTCCAGTTTTTCGCTCGAGAAACGAATAGTTTGAGGATATCCGGCGGTACAATTTATGAACTCCAAAACGCAGACAAATCCTAAAAGAAACCGACAGAAATGTCCGATTGCCGGAATCCGTTTAACTGGAAATGCCTTTTTCACGCCTTTTATCCTTTTTCAAAAGAATCTTATTTGCGTTGAATTTACCGACATCTTAAGAAAAAACAAATCTGTAAAAAAATTGCCATGAATGCCGAAAAAAGGCTCAAAAAATTTGTCGCCGGGATTTATATTATGGCTCAGGATGTTGAAAACAGTTCTTAAACCCCGCCAGAAACTAAAGTGGGAGCGGATTTCCTGATGTCTTACCAACCGGCTCGTCTAATTCTCGAAGATGGAAGCGTTTTCACCGGCTTTTCTTTCGGTTTCCCGGCATCGTCCGCCGGCGAAGTCGTCTTCAATACCGGCATGACCGGTTACCCGGAAACGCTTACCGATCCGTCGTATTTCGGTGAAATTCTCACGCTGACTTACCCGTTGGCGGGCAACTACGGCGTTCCGAATTCGGCGCGTGCCGATTTCCCAAATCCCGATTTCGAAAGCGACCGGATTCAGGTGCGCGGACTCGTCGTCGCCGATTATTCGGAATCGTTCAGCCATTGGCATTCCCGGCAAAGCCTCTCCGATTGGCTGATTGCGCAAAAAGTCCCGGCGATCACGGGAATCGATACGCGCGCGTTGACGCAGACTCTTCGGAATAAAGGCACGATGCTCGGTAAGATTATTATCGATGACGATCCGGAATTTTACGATCCGAACCGACATAATCTGGTCTCGGAAGTCAGCCGGAAGGAACCCGAAATGCTGGGCAAAGGCAACAAGCGGATCGCCCTGATCGACTGCGGCGTCAAGCGGAGCATTATTTCCAACCTGATCGACCGGGAATTCGAAGTTCTGGTTCTTCCGTGGAATGCCGACGTTTCGGCGTACGATTTTAACGCAATTTTAATTTCAAACGGTCCGGGCGACCCGACGATGTGTACCGAAACAATCCGCTCGGCGAAATTCGCATTCGACCATAACATTCCGACGTTCGGCATCTGCCTTGGACATCAGATCATAGCGCTTGCCGCCGGGGCAAAAACGTTCAAACTGAAATTCGGTCACCGCGGACAAAATCAGCCGGTTATCGATCATCTTTCCGGGCGTTGTTATATCACGTCGCAAAATCACGGCTACGCTGTGGAAAAAGATTTCCTGCCGCGCGACTGGCAGGCTTGGTTCAGCAATCTGAACGATCACACGAACGAAGGAATGATCCATCGTTCCGGTCGATTTCTGAGCGTGCAATTTCATCCCGAAGCCGTTCCCGGTCCGGTCGATACACGGTTTCTGTTCGACCGCTTTTTAGAGTTAGTAAAGTGAACCACAAATGGACACGAATAAACGCGAATTATAAGAATGAAGTGATTTTTATCCACAAAAACCACGAAATGACAAAAAATTTTAATATCGGCAGTGGAGTTAAATGATACAGATTAATTCTGAATATCTTTTATTAGTGTGTTTTCGTGTTCATTCGTGGTTAAAAGGTGTGTCATAATTAAGAAAGTTCTCATCCTCGGCAGTGCCGCGCTGAAAATCGGCGAAGCCGGCGAATTCGATTATTCCGGCAGTCAGGCAATCAAGGCGCTGAAAGCCGAAGGCGTTTATACAATTCTCGTCAATCCGAATATTGCGACGATCCAGACTTCCGAAAACCTTGCCGACGAAGTCTATTTCCTGCCGGTCAATGCAGAATTCGTCGAGAAAGTCATTCAAAAAACGCGCCCGGACGGCATTCTGCTTGGCTTCGGCGGGCAAACCGCGCTGAATACCGGGTTGGAGTTGCATCGCCTCGGAATTTTACAGAAATACGACGTGCAGGTTCTTGGAACGCCGATTCAGGCGATCGTCGATACGGAAGATCGGCAGCTTTTCATCGACCGGCTGAACGAGATCGGCGTGAAAACGGCGCGCAGTCACACCGCAACGACCGTGGACGACGCTGTGAAGTTCGCCGAAGAGATCGGTTTTCCGGTGATGGTTCGCATCGCCTATGCGCTGGGCGGACTCGGATCGGGCGTCTGTCGAAACAGGAAAGAATTGCACGACAAGGCGCAGAAGGCGCTTTTGTACGCGCCGCAGATATTGATCGAAGAATATCTCAAGGGCTGGAAAGAGATCGAATACGAAGTGATGTGCGACCGGTTTGGCAACAGCATCACGATCTGCAATATGGAAAATTTCGACCCGATGGGCATTCACACCGGCGAGAGCATCGTCGTTGCGCCCAGCCAAACGCTCACCAACACCGAATATCACAAACTCCGCGAGATCGCGATCCGCGTGATCCGCCATCTGGGAATCGTCGGCGAGTGCAATATCCAGTACGCTCTCGATCCGAAGTCGGAAGATTACCGCGTCATCGAGGTTAACGCGCGGTTGTCGAGAAGTTCGGCGCTTGCATCGAAAGCGACCGGTTATCCGATCGCCTATGTTGCGGCGAAACTCGCGCTCGGTTTTGGTCTGAACGAGTTGCCGAACAGCGTAACGAAAACGACAACGGCGTTTTTCGAACCGGCGCTGGATTATGTCGTCGTCAAAATCCCACGGTGGGATTTGAAAAAATTCCGGAAAGTTTCGCGGCAAATTGGTTCCGGCATGAAATCCGTCGGCGAAGTGATGGCGATCGGGCGAAAATTCGAAGAAGCATTACAGAAAGGTCTGCGAATGCTGGAAATCGGCGCCAACGGGCTGGTCGGCAACACCGACATCAAATTCGACGATCTCGAAAAGGAACTCCGGGAGCCGACGGAAGAGCGCATCTTTGCCATCGCCAAAGCGCTGGAAATCGGGAAAACCGTTTCGGAAATTCATCAATGGACGCACATCAACGAATGGTTTCTCTACAAAATCCAAAATGTCGTCGAAATCGAAAAACAACTCATCGGGTTGCGAGATAATTCCGTTTCAAAAGAACTTTTAGAATCTGCTAAAAAGCACGGTTTTTCCGATAAACAAATCGCTCTGGCGACCGGCAAGAGCGAAGTGGAAATTGCCCAACTCAGAAAACAATGGAATCTCAGGCCGTTCATTCGCCAGATCGACACGCTGGCCGCAGAATTTCCCGCCCAGACGAATTACCTTTATCTCACCTACAACGCCGTCAAGGACGATGCGGCTTATCCGAATCCCAACACCGTCATCATTCTCGGTTCGGGCGCCTACCGCATCGGCAGTTCGGTCGAATTCGACTGGTCGTGCGTGAACGCCGGACAGACGCTCCGGAAATTGGGTTACAACACGATCATGCTGAACTACAATCCGGAGACCGTCAGCACCGATTATGACGAATTCGATTATCTGATCTTCGACGAAATCAGTTTCGAGAACGTGCTGGAAATTTATGAGTCGTTCCGATCGCTCGGCGTGATCGTTTCGATGGGCGGACAGATTCCGAACAATCTGGCAATGAAACTTTACCGCAACAACGTCCGCATTCTCGGCACGTCGCCGGAAAGCATCGACCGCGCGGAGAATCGCCGCAAGTTTTCCGATCTGCTCGATGAACTGGGAGTCGATCAGCCGACCTGGAAAGAGCTGACGTCGATCGATGAAGCCAAGGCGTTCGCCGCCGAACACGGCTATCCTGTACTGATTCGCCCGTCCTATGTGCTGAGCGGCGCGGCGATGGCAGTCGCCTCCAATGACGAAGAACTGGTTCAATATCTTCAGCGCGCGGTGAAAATCTCCCCGGAATATCCGACCGTCATCAGTAAATATTTGGAAAACGCGAAAGAAATCGAGATCGACGCCGTCGCGCAGAACGGAGAAATCGTCCGCTACGCGATTTCCGA
>JBAZPZ010000151.1:0-4481 GCA_041645495.1 Fidelibacterota bacterium
GAACCGAACCGTCTGCATTTTATCGCTCATAGGGATCTTCGGTTAACCTGAAAAACCGCAGGCACCTTTTCCAGAGAAGGAAAAGGCGTTGAAGAATCGTTCAGGAGTTGAATTGCTAAAGAAATATCCTCTTTCACTCTCGAAACGACGGAAAATGTTGGGAGGTTTTTTAATCGACCGGTTTATTCGGCTGATGTCTCGAGCGTTTCGGCGTTTTCGCGTTTTTTCTCAATCAGTTTCATCACGGCAAGAACCGCAAAACCGACGACGACTAAAATGCCGAGGATTTTCAACATGGGTTTCAGTTTCATAAAGCCTCTTCTATTAGGTTAGAGTTTTTTGAGCAGGTCGCGGGCTTCGGTCTGCATGGCTTTGTCCGAGCCGCTTTCCGCATTTATTTTCAGAGCATTATTGAGTGCTTTTTTAGCGAGATCGTTCTGATCGAGTTTAATGTACGTTTTTCCAAGCCACAGCAAATGACGGATGTCGTCCGCCTTCAGGTCGTGCGCTTTTTGGAAGAACTTGGCCGCCTCCTCGAAGGACGCCGCCGGAGGTTTTGCGTAGATCAGGCTGGCGATCTTTCGTTCCGCCCAACTCAGGTCGGCGAGCGCGTAATGCCACCGTCCCATGACGTGATAATTTCCGTCGTTCTTGGGGTCGAGTTCGATGGCTTTCATCGTGTGTTCTCTCAGCGGATAGGAATTTTTAATTTTCTGTTTAGTGCCTTCGATTTCGCCGATTCGCCCGATGAGAATCGCATAATATTGGTGTCCGCCGGCGACGTTCGGAGCGAGTTCGACGCATCGTTTGGCGTACTCAAAACCCGGATAGAGATTTTTCTTCTGAACGTCGAGATTCTCCGGGTCCTGATCGGCAAAATCGAAATAGGCGCGCGCAATTTTCCAGAGAACTTCGGGATTGTCTTTGTCTAATTTTTCGGCTTCCTTCAGCTTTGCCATGTTTCCGGAGTAATTGTTGGCCTCGTGAAGTTTTTCGGCCTCGTCCAGAATGCCTTTGACCTTGCCGGTCTGGGCGAAGACGAAAGATACCGCGATGCAGGAAATCAAGAGGACTTTGAAAAAGAAAGAAAAATTCGGGCGATCGATAGGATGGTTCATGATGGCTCTCCTTTGGAATTGATCAAGCATGAGTATTCGGTGATTTTAAAAGGATTCGATAAAACTGATCTTCAGTTCGCGATTCATGTATTTCATCTGATTCCGATTGAGCAGGATATTGTTGAAATCGACTTCAAGATGAATATTTTCGACGACCGACCAACGGATTCCGGCGTTTAAATAGCCTTTTCCTTTGCCGAGCGAGATTTCGTTGGTTGTGTTATCGTTCAGCGCGGCGTCATATTCGGCGACCACCGAGATTTCCGAATTCAGATTCTTGTCGATGCCGACGAAAAACGACGGGTCGGAGTCGCCGGCTTCCCGCTCGATCGGATTGTAATTGATACCCGCGTGCAAACCGAGATTTCCCAGGAATTCGTAATTCTTGCTGGCCACCGCGTAAAATCCCTTGGCTTTCGTCTCATAGCGTTTGAGCGTGTCGATATATTCGCCAAAACCTTGCGACGTGAAGCCGACAAGGACACCGGGAAATTTCAGCGACTCTTCGATGAATCGGTAGCGGATTTCGACGCCGGGCTGGTTATGCCAGTTGATGTTCTGATTTCCAATGATCTGCGCGCCGCCGTACGAGACGCCGATCATAAACCGATCGGATATCCCGACGGAAATTCCGCCCAACAGACCGCCGCCCTGAAACAGATAAAATTTGGCGATATACGAACCTTTGGGAATCAATCCCGCCGTCGGAACGGTTACCAGATCGGTCGGCTGAAGCGTCGGCTTTTGCGCCAGACACAACGAGAGGCTGACGCATGTCAATATGAAAATGGTTTTAGTTATGTTTTTCATCCTACTCTCGAAAACTTCCGTAAATATAAGAGTTCAAGTGCTCAAAATCAATATAGTTACAGCCGCGCGTAAAAATGGACGGAGCGGATTTGATTTTGTTCACACTTTTTTTGAATGATTTGACACTTACCGGGAAGTGTTCTATATTCTCTCGTGTTTGATTATGCGAAACTGAAAATTCAACTTGTTTCTTCACCACGAGAGAAGGGTTTATGAGAAACTTTGGAATCATCCTTTTCATTGCGGGTTTTCTTCTGCTCGTTCTGGACACATGGGTCATCAAGTTCCTCGGCGGTTTCGGGCTGGTTCTGGGGTTGCTCACGATTCTGATTCCCGAGAAAATGACCGAGATCGTCATCGAAATTACGTCGAAGTTCGGCACGAAAACGCGCGAAAATAAATAACTTTAACACATCTGACCGGTCATTTGTCTCCTATGGATCGAGCCGGAATCGGTTTTTCCGTCGATTTACCATTTTCGACGATCCGGACGGCTTCGATGATATCTCCGTTTGCCGAATGAACATACAGATCGACATCCCCCTGATTCACCTCGATGATTAAAAAATGCTCCTGCGATGAAAATTTTACAATCGACTTTTCCCATGGGATTTTTTTATCCGACTGGCCGTAATACGGCGCGCCCGCTCCACCCGAAATCAATTCCCAGATAGGATTTTTAAACCGCGGATTCGGTCTGCCGTTCGGATAGACCGGGGTTTTGGAATCGATCCGCACACGCGCATAGTTGTGTTCGTCACCCACGATGACCGCACGCACTTTTTCGTTTTGGGAAATCGCCGTCCAAAGCCTGTCCCGGCTTTTGAGAATGTGTGTCCGGTCGAGCGGCATGCCGTCGATATTCTTATTGAAGTTTAAATCGCCGCCGTTGTACCACATTGCGTCGTGCAGATGTCCGCTACACGGGAAAGGCGGTTCATGTGTAAACACGAAGATATGGCGGATAGCCGGATCGGCAGTGGTCTTATCCAGCAAATTCCGAAACCATTCATACTGATTGTTGAAGACGAACCCTTCGATGTTTCCGCCGATGTCTTCCGCGTAACCTGCCCACCAATAATTGGAATTCACAGAAATGAAACGTGTATTATCCCAATCGAAATAATAGGCGGTTTCCCGATAACTCGGCGCCTCCGGCTGTTCGGGTTTTGGAAAATCGTTGTCCGGATTAACGAAACACTCGGCAAAAAGCGTTTCGGTAGAATTGCCAAAAACCTTGTCCATCCGGACGCCGTAATTCGATCGCGGGTCTTTCCAATAGTCTATGACGAAGTCATGGTTGCCGATGCCTTCGTAGATTGGAACCGAATGTCCGACCGGTTCGATAGAACATTTAAAAGCATCCATCTGAGCGAGATAATCTCTTTCATCGGTCGTGTGTCCGTTGATCATATCGCCCGCGAAGATGATAAACTCAGCGCCGTTCGATTTGGCGTCTAAAAACAGACTGCGCAATATGGCGAGATTCGTTCCGTTGAAGTTCGATGTGAATCCGCCGTATCCTGCCCGGCTGTCGGACATTGCCGCAAACCGAAATTTGCCCGATTTCCCCGGCGTCCGGAATTCATATATTCGAGATGAGACGGTAACCGAATCGGCGGTCGCACTCACCGAATACGAATGTCGCTCGCCGGTAAGGCCGCTGATTTTAACCTCGTGATGTTTGTTCAAAGCGGAAGTATAAGTTTTTCCGTCCAAAACGACTTTGCCTTCCGACGGACGGACGGTCTCCCATGAAATAACGACTTCCTGCGCCGAGAAGACATCGATCCACGGCCCTTCCGTTATACAGACAACGATCCGGTCTTGCCGAAACTCAAACCGCTTGTCAAAAATGTACTGATTCGCTCCGTCGGATTCAGGAATGACTAACCGGTAACAGACGGTTCCGCCATTCAGTTTTTTCATCGCGCCGCCCGGATCGTTGATTGGTTCCAGCAAACTCGTCAAATCGAACGTCACGGAATGGCGTGTTGACGACGCGGTCAGATTCTCTTTTGCCGAATGACGGTAAGCGGGAACAGGCGTCTTCTGATCGTGGAAATACGGACCGTAATGGATATAAGCGGCCGGCATCGGTCGTGTCGTTTCAAACTCGACGACGGCCTTCAGGCGTCCATCCTCGGAGACGATTCGCGTTTTCGGCCCGGATTCCAGAATTCGCGTCGAATTGGAAACAAGGTCTTCCGGCTTGCCGGTCAACGGCGGCATTCCGAGCCTTCCCATTTGGGCGATAGAATTGCCGGTCATTAGCAATATCAGCAGAAAAGAAGTGTAAGTCAATTTATGGTTCATCAAATACCTCATCGCAATTTCTGCCGGAATTTATCTTTTTCGCGGATGAATATCCAGAGTGAAGGCCGGAATCAAAATTTTTACACTCGGATTTGTAACCCGTAATCGTAACTTTTATCTGAATGGTGTCTTGGTTGAAATTCGATTTGGAGCAATATATGCCGGTTTATGATTATGAATGCCTATCCTGCGGGCGAAAATTCGAGGAACTCGTCGCTTCGAGCCGTATTGACGATG
>JBAZPZ010000152.1:0-4463 GCA_041645495.1 Fidelibacterota bacterium
CAACTTATGTCAAGTCGAACGGAAGGATTTATTGTGAACTGAGTGATTGATTCCGGGTTCGACTTAACACAAGTTACGCTGAATTGCTCAAGCGACTTGACTTAAGTTCAGTTCAATGTTGAATCAATTTTATGGTTCAAAAATCATGAAGCAAATCAATGAAATCCGACTTTTCTGAATATTTCCTGTATTCTTCAATCTGAGCGGCATAATCCGAAGGCACGGGAAAATAAGTATCACGAATTTCCGGGCAGAAAAGAACACCGTGACGCTTTCCGATCCATTCCAGATAATTTGAATATGGCCAATCATCCAATTCTCTGACTAAACCGGCTTTGATCGGATTAAAATGAATATACTGACAAACAGCAAGTAAATATTTTTCGTCTGTTATTGGTTTATGCTGGAGTTTTCCCTGGAATAAGCATCCCCGTCTGTGATATTGATGGTTAAATCGCTGGACATAACGTGAAAACAAGTTGTTAAATACGTGAAATAAAGGTATCTGGTTATCCTGTCTGAAAAGAAAATGAAAATGGTTGGGCATTAAACAATAAGTGAAAATAGAAAAGTTGAATTTTATTTGGAGTGGTCGAAGAATATTCAGTATAAACAGGTAATCGGATGGCTGACGAAAGAGGTTTTCCCCATCAACTGCACGGTTGTAAAAATGATAGATTCCACCTTCAATGAAGTTTTCTTTCTTACATCGCATTTCTACCTTCTATTTCCATATTGAAACTTGAGTTAAGTCGCGATTTTTTGACCAAAAGTCTTTTCGCAATCGACCGTCTAAGCGACTTGACTTAAGTTTGGTTTGCGGAATCGCTCAACTTATGTCAAGTCGAAGGGAAGGATTTAGTTACTGAGAAAGAGCATTCGTATTCGACTTAACACAAGTTTCGCTGAATTGCCCAAGCGACTTGACTTAAGTTCGGTGAGTCAGCTAACTTATGTCAAGCCGAACAGATAGGTTTTCGCGAACGACATTGACCGTTTAATTCGGCTTAACACAAGTTAGCAATCCGCCTTCTAATATTTCAGAATCACACCGTTGGGATTGGAGGTCTGTAAAACCGGCTCCTGCTCGCGGTCGAGCGTTCCGGCGGTCTGACTGACGTTGGTCTTGACATAATCGCCCAGTTCATCCACTGTCAAATTCTTATCTTTATTTGAATCGGCGTTTCCCTGCAAACCTTTCAGCAGGTAATAGGTGAACAGACCGTGCTTTTTCTCCGGCCAGGCGGAGGAAATCTGTTGTCCGCCGGACGCGGAAAATACCGTGATGTTTCCCGACGCCATCGGTCCTTCAATTTCAATCATCACCGGACGCGCATCTGCGAGCAACATCTCGCTTTCGCGATTCGCGCCGGAGAAACAGGCGTCCAAAAAAATGGTCGTCTGTTTCACTTTCAACTTGCCGAGGTTTTCATAAAGTTGGTCGAGTGAATAACCGGTCTGGGAGGCGTAGTTCGGGTCGCCGTCATAAGGAATCAGATAGGCTTTCTTCTGCTTGATGTCCGGCGCGCCATGTCCGGAGTAATAGAAATAGATTTCGGATTTGTCCGGAACGATCCGCTTTTCCAACCAGCCGTCTTTGGAAAACACCTTGTCAAATACGGCTTTACTGACGTCGGCGTCAACCTGATAATAAATCCGGTTGGCGGGAATCCCCAGCGTTTTCGTAAAATAATCTTTGACAATCTCGGCGTCGCGTCTGGCGAATGTCACGCCCTGCACATTCTTGTAATTCTCAATCCCGAAGATGATCGCCAGCGCCTCCGGCTTCGGGACTTTAGCGACGGGAACATCTTTTTCGACATCGACCGAAAGTCCGCCAGCAACGGCAATCTGTTTCTGATTTTCCTGCTTGCCGGCGATGACGAATTCGCTCGCGAGCCGCGTCACCTGATTAAAGGCTAAATCCAGCGGTTTCGATGCAATGCCGAACCGTTCGCGGCTCTCGGTCAAGGAGACTGTAATCGGCATCGCCGTCGCCTTTCTGTTGGAGACGACATCGAAGGTAAAATCTTTGAATTCACCCGGTTTCAAACTCGCAAGATTGAACGTCTCCTGCGAATTGTTGGTGAAGAAAATGTCGCCGCTACCGAGCGTGACTTTAGCGCGGACGTCATCCGCCGTGCCGTTTCCGAGATTCTGGACGCGCACCGTGATCGACGCCATTTCGCCCTGCTCGATTTTCGCGTTACCTTTGGCATCGCTTACACCGATGTCCACAATCGCCAATTTCGGCGGCACGAGCGCCTCGGTCTCAAACTGAAGCGCGATGTCGTCCGGCGGGAAACCGTTGATTTCCTTAAAACTCAAACTGCCTTTCACAACGCCGGTCGTGAGATTATCCCGCGCCGATATTTTCAATCGCCTGGTCTGTGTCGCGCCGGGCAGAATCGTCCCGATATAGGCTGATGTCGGATATTCAATCGCCGTCGAACCGGTGAGGTTCAGCAGGATTTCGACGCCTTCGGCATTGCCGGTTCCTTTATTTCGGATGCTGACGACGAGTTCGGCGGTTTCTTCGGCATCGAGCCGGTCGTCCAAGGATGGTTCGCTGAAAGAAACCTGCGCAACCAAATCCGGTGGGATAATCGTCTTGGTCGCTTTGGCTACAGTCGGACTCGCGGAACCGCCATGCCGGGGACCAAAGGCGTAATTCTGCCCAGCCACCGGATGATAAATCTGCCAGTCGGCGTATTCCCAATCGGTTTCCAGAGACAGATAGCGAAACCCTTTGGAGGTCAGATTCGCACAATTCTGCTTGAAATCCTTAGCAGAGGCAAACGGTACGCTAACGTCGTAACTTTTCCCGGTCTTTGTGATGGTTATCGGGAACGACTGTTTATCGGCGTTGTAATTGCCAACTGTAAAAGCGCTGCCGACTTCTTCGCGACTACTCACTATCAACGTTTGCAGTTCAGTCTCGGTTTCTGATTTGCGTTTATCGAACATTTGACGCGCCTGAGCAATTTTCCGGTCATATTCGGCGCGGATTTCCTGCGCGACGCGTTGAGCGTCTTTGACGCGCTTCTGGAACATCTCGGTCGTCTCGAACTCATCCTTGACCGGATTGGCGACTTCCGCTAATTTGCTATCGCGTTCGGCTTCCAGTCCTTTTGAGGAAAATGCGGTACTGCGCCATTGCTTCAGCATCTGGAAACGGGTTTGGGTATCCTGAGCCGATGATGGAACAATCAAAAATACAAGTAGAATTAACAGAGCAAACCTTTTCATTTTCTCCTCCTTCTTATGTGGAGTGCAGTAACCCGCCAAGGCGGACATTCTGCCGCGTTACTGCGTTTTTCTGTAGGATTTTGGAGTGTTCCAACCGTGTTGGAACTCGTCGTCGCAGACGACGGGATTCGCACCACGTTTTCGCTTCGCTCAAACGACTTCAACACGGTTGAAGTACTCCATAGCGAGATTCTCTCTGCGAACTGCGTTCGCAAGCATTAACACGGTTAATGCACTCCATATAAAACCCTCGCCGACAAATTCCAACACGGTTGAAATATTCGATAACAACAATGTGATTCCTCCTGCGAACTGCGTTCGCAAGCATTAACACGGTTAATGCACTCCATAAATTAAAAATCATCTTTTTCCTTTACCCGGTCGCAGGGATAGGTGGCTTGGAATCGCTTGCAGTAATCTTCATCTGCGCTGATACGCTCTGCGTATGATCCAAATTCCCATTTTGCCGCGTCTTCGACATAGCCATGCTTGACCGGATTATACCAAATATAATTCACTCGTGCAAAGTACGCTTTTTCAAAAGTCAGACACTTGTCCCAATAATTATGCCAAATCTGACCGGTTTGCTTTGCGGCGGCAACATTCTTTTTTACCCAAATCGCCGTAAAGCGATGGATTTCCCGGATGATTTCCGGCAAATCGAGCGGATTTTCCGGCGATTGCAACATCAGATGGTAATGGTTATCGAGAATCACCCAGTCTTCCAACGTCCAATTGAAATCGCCGAATCCTTTCTGAATGGAGCTGAGCAAATGAAGCTTCGCCTCGGGTTGCTGGAACCATCTGACTTTATTAAATGTCGCGGCGGTGATGAAATATTTACAGTCAGACAGAAATAGGTGCGGCGGGTTGTGTGGGTAGGTTTTGTAGGTAAGTTCTTTTTGGAGTGCGGCAACCCACCGGGGCGGGCATTCTGCCGCGTTACTGCTTTTTTGCGACGCATTTTGGAGTGTTCCAACCGCGTTGGAACTCGTCGTCGCAGACGACGGACTTCGCACTACGTTTTCGCTTCGCTCAAACGACTTCAACACGGTTGAAGTACTCCATAGCGAGATTCTTTCTGCGAACTGCGTTCGCAAGCATTGACGCGGCAGAATGTCCGCCCCGGTGGATTAATGCACTCCATAGTCAAACCTTCCTAAAAAATCTATCGTAATATAGAAAATTTTCCGTAAAATAGTCATAAGAGTTTT
>JBAZPZ010000153.1:0-4393 GCA_041645495.1 Fidelibacterota bacterium
AAACACCAAGCGGAGAGGCCGGGATTCGAACCCGGGGTACGATTCCTCGTACAACTGCTTAGCAGGCAGCTGCCTTCAGCCGCTCGGCCACCTCTCCATAAAAAAATCGCTCAGAAAAGCGCGTGAATTTAAGGAAATAATTCTTTATACTCAAAGCACTATTCTTTGAGATCATTGGGAGAAAAATTATGAATAATCTGGTTTTACCACATCGTTTTTTTCAAAATGTCAGCACGTTTTCGGACAAAGCCGCCATCCTGTCCAAGGTCGCGGGTGCTTTTCGTCCCGTCACTTACCGCGAACTGGGAAACACAGTCCGTGCAATCGCGCTAATTCTGGATTCCTGGGGAATTCAGAAAGGCGACCGCGTTGCCATCATGTCGGATAATCGCGAGGAATGGTTTATGTCCGACATGGCCTGTCTTTCCATCGGCGCAATCAGCGTCCCGGTTTATCCGACTCTCTCTGCCCTGCAAATCAGTGAACTGATGAAACATTCCGAACCGCGCGCCATTTTCTTCTCGACTCAGGATTCGTTGAAAAAAATCCGCGATTCGGATTACCGGTTCGAGCAGATAGTTTCCTTCGACAAGATTGCCGGAACAACCGACGTGCAATGGTTACGGGATGTCATCGAGTCCGGCAAACGGATCGATACCGAAAAGCCCGAACGATTTCAGCTATTGCTGGATTCCATCAAAGAGAGCGACCTTGCCTGCATCAATTACACATCCGGCACGACCGGTTCGCCAAAAGGCGTCATGCTTTCGCACGCCAATTTTGTTAAAGATGTCGATAACAGCGTGAAAATGCTCCAAATTTATCCGGAAGATACATTCCTGTCGTTTTTGCCGTTGAGCCACGTCCTCGAACGCATGGGCGGTTACTACGTCCCGATGTTGCTGGGCGCAACGGTTGGCTTCGCCGAAAGCATCGAAAAGGTAATCGACAACATGTCGGAGGTTCGCCCAACAATTTTGATCAGCGTGCCACGGCTGTTCGAAAAAATTTACGCGACGGTCATGTCCAGCGTTCAATCGGGATCGTTTCTCAAGAAGAAAATATTCTATTGGGGATTAAAAGTGGGAAAAGAGCGCATGAAGGCTGATATCGAAGGAACTCAACTCGGCTGGTGGAAGCGGAAAAAAGTCCACATCGCCGATAAACTCGTTTTCTCGAAACTCCAGCAAAAAACCGGTGGACGACTTCAGCGATTCGTATCCGGCGGCGCGCCGCTTTCTCCGGAAATCGCTGAATTTCTGTATTCGGCCGGTTTGCGAATATTTGAAGGCTACGGCCTGACCGAAACCAGCCCGGTGATCGCCGTGAACGGACCGGGAAACGTGCGGCTCGGCTCCGTCGGCAGAGCGGTTCCGGAAACGGAATTCAAGATTGCCGCCGACGGTGAAATTCTCGTCAAAGGCCCACAGGTGATGGTCGGTTATTACAAAAATGAAGCCGCAACGCGCGAGGTCATCGACGCCGACGGATTTTTCCACACCGGCGACATCGGGCATTTCGACGATGACAATTTTCTGTATATCACCGACCGCAAGAAGAACCTGATCTTCACGGCGGGCGGAAAAAATGTCGCCCCGCAACCCATCGAAGAAGCGCTCAAACTGAGTCCGTACATTTCCGAATCGGTGCTGATCGGCGACCGGAAAAACTTCATTTCCGCACTCATCGTTCCGGATCAGGCGGCAATGAAGAAATGGGCGGAATCGCATCAGATTCCATTTGAACCATATGCCGACTTTATCCGGCGGGAAGACGTTCTGAAACTGATCGAAAGCGAGATCGAAAACCGGACTGCCCATTTTTCACGTTTCGAAAAAGTGAAAAAATTCCGGATCATTCCGAAGGATTTTACAATCGACGATGGCGAGATCACGCCTTCGCTCAAGGTCAAGAAGAAAGTCGTACTGGAAAAATACGCCGCATTAGTCGATGAAATGTATCAGGAATAGGACGTTGAAAATCTCTTGTTTAGATTAAAATTAAGGAAGAAATTTCACCGCTTTTTGGAGGTGTAGTCCTAATCGGTAAGGCAGCGGTCTTGAAAACCGCCGGGTTAACGCCCTTGGGGGTTCGAGTCCCTTCACCTCCGCATCAACTGAACCAAAATCGACTATATCAGAATCACCATCACGTCGTAAATCGTATGCGCGTAGGCGGTAATGCCGTATCCTCTGAAGTAATAAACACAAGATAGAAAAACGCCGGCGGCAAACCGGATCGCCAGAGATCGCAGGTTAAACGCATCACCAAACGCGCCCATATAATGAAACGCGGCAAAGATGAACGAGGATAAAATCACCGATAAAATGCCCGAAATCGCCGGATGAAGTTTAAAAATATCTTTGAACAGAAACAGAAACGCGGTTATGAAAATCACCCGGAAAATGAACTCTTCGTACACGCCCGCTCCGAGCGCCAGAATGATCATCTGTCTGATCTCGGAAGACGAACCGATGGACATCGTGAATCCGCCGAGCCGATCGATGAACAAAAACATCAGCAGTCCGTAGGTCAAGCTTTCGATGAACATCAGCAAGAAAAATTGTCCCCGAAATCTTCCGGCTTTTTTCCCCCGACTCTGGAAATAGTAAGTGATGAGAAACGAGAGAATGACGACGAATCCGACGACATAAAACCCATAAACGTTGAACAAAGCGAAAAATTGCCTGAACAAAACGTCCGCCCCGTTTCGCATCCCCACGATATCCGAATGATTCATCGTGAAAATACAAATTTCATAGGCGATCAGCATCGGCAGAGCGAACAGCAGACTGTAAAACGGTGATTTTGATAATGTCCAGTAGGATTTCAGGAATTTCATCAATTCAGAAGTTCAGAGTCCCGGGTTCAGTGTAAAAAACATGCGGATAGCGGATGATGACGAAAAACGGAGAATCGAAAACGAAAACCAGCAATTTGAAATTTGCAATTTGCATTCTCCAATTTTCAATTTTCAATCTTAATGCTCCATCTTCAGGACGGCGAGAAAGGCTTCCTGCGGAACTTCGACGCGCCCGACCTGTTTCATTCGCTTCTTTCCCTCTTTCTGCTTGTCTAACAGTTTCCGCTTACGCGTGATGTCGCCGCCGTAACATTTGGCCGTCACGTTTTTCCGTAGCGGTCCCTTCGATTCGCGCGCGATGACCTTGGCACCAATCGCCGCCTGAACGACCAACTCAAACATTTGCCGGGGTATCAGTTCCTTGAGTTTGGCGCAGAGATTTCTACCGTGAGCGTAGGCTTTATCTTTGTGAACGATGAACGAAAGCGCATCAACCGGTTCGCCGGAAATCAGAATATCGACTTTGACGAGTTCGCCAGCCCGATAGCCGATCGGTTCGTAATCGAACGACGCATATCCGCGCGACACGGATTTCAGTTTATCGTAAAAATCGAAGACAATCTCCGCCAGCGGCAGTTCGTAATGAATCTGAACCTTCGTCACGTCCAAATATTTCGTCGTCTTGTAAATGCCGCGTTTCTCCTGACAGAGTTTCAGCACGTTTCCTAAAAAGGTCGTCGGCACGATGATCTCGGCCCTGACGAACGGTTCACGCAGTTCATCGATATTGCCGATATCCGGCATTTTGGTTGGATTATCGATCTCCACGACTTCGCCGGTTCTGAGAAGAGCCTGATACTCGACGTTCGGCATCGTCGTGATGAGATTGAGATTAAACTCCCGCTCCAGCCTTTCCTGCACGATTTCCATGTGCAACAAGCCGAGATAACCGCACCGGAAACCGAAGCCGAGCGCGGTGGAAGTTTCCGCCTCGTACTGCAGAGACGAATCGTTGAGTTTCATTTTCTCCAGCGACGAACGCAGGTCTTCAAAATCTTCCGTCGCGACCGGATACATGCCGCTGAAAACCATCGGTTTGATGATGCGATAGCCGGGAAGCTGTTCGGCGGCGGGATTATTTTTCAGCGTGATCGTGTCGCCGACTTTCACACTCGAAATATCCTTGACGCCCGCGACGAGATAGCCGACGTCTCCGGAAACCAACTTATCGGACTTTTGCCTCTGCATCTTGAAAATACCGACTTCCGACGTTTCGTGGTTTGAGTTATTGGCGAAAAACCGAATCCAGTCCTCCGCTCTGACTTCACCCTCAAAAACGCGGATGTACGGAATCGCGCCGCGGAACGAATCGAACACCGAATCGAAGATCAAAGCCCGTAATGGTTTCTCAGGCAGATAGGCCGGCGGGGGAATTCGTTTGATAATCGCCTCGAAAATCTGTTCGAGTCCCTGACCGCTCTTTGCGCTGGTGAGGATAATCTCATCTTCGTTGCATCCGATAAGGTCCATGATCTGGTGTTTCGATTCCGGAATCATGGCGCCCGGCAGATCGATTTTATTGATGATCGG
>JBAZPZ010000154.1:0-4326 GCA_041645495.1 Fidelibacterota bacterium
CACACTGATACTGTAAATGGTTACTGGGATGCAATTGAATCCTATTTTGAGAACATTGATATATATATTAAGGGGATAAAAATATATCAGGACGGAATGTTTGTTGATGGTGAAATGGCAATGAAAATCATTGGTGAAGGCATCAAATCGGGAAGTAAAAATTCTGAAATAGTTTCAAAACTTATCGGTCGGGGGGCAATACTTATCAAGACTGAAGATTTTAAAATGGTCAAAGATGAATACGATGGACTTCAATCTATCTTAAAATCAAAAACCAATATTAAAAAACTCTTTCTATTGTTCAGGTATAAAATTTTAAAACCCATATTTTTAATAAGGAGGGATAATTTTATTGCCGGCAGGATAGCCGAAACGCTGGACCAGAACGAAACCGGAATTCTTTTTATCGGGGCTTATCATAATATCATGAAAAGACTGCCCAAAGATATTACCGTGATTGAATTGAAAGAAATTGCAAAAATCAGAAAATATCAAAAAACAATTCAATCCGATTCTAAAATTAAAACACAACAACTTGAAAAACTTACTCAATACATGGTTAAAAGATGATGTGATGACCCCAAAGAAGAATCCTTATCACAATGATTATGCCGACTCTTCGACAGGCTCACTGCAAGCGAGCAGATTTTTTCGTGGTAAAAAATTTCCGTGTTTTTTTGCGTGATTTCCTCCTTCGGTGGACAGGCTGTGGTCACTGGAAACAGGGAGAATGGAGAAAAGGAGCAGACGAGAAAGGGAGAAGGAAAACTGGTTTCCGGACACAAGCCTTAACGCATTAAGCGCAACTTGCAATCGACTGCAATTGATTTTATATTTAACAGTGAATATTTCGGCGACAGTATCAGAAGATGAAAACGCTATTAAAGGTAATCTCGCCCTCAAGCCAGCGGATTTTAACGCCTTTCTTTTTGCGATGAAACCGTTGTTGTAAAGGAAGAAAATAAAATTCAGGGAGAATGGATATAATGGTAAAAAAGACGAAAACCGGCTTAAAATCAGAAATCACAACTGCGAAAGAGTTGACAACGAAAGTCGATAACTCGAAATCAAGTTTTCCTATCGTAGGTATCGGCGCTTCGGCGGGCGGGCTGGCGGCGCTGGAATTGTTCCTCGCTAACGTGCCCGAAGACAGCGGAATGGCATTTGTCATCGTCCAGCACCTGGACCCGACACACAAAGGCATGATGGTGGAATTGCTCCAGCGTAAAACCACCATGCGGGTTTTTCAGGTCAAGGATCGGATGCGGGTCAAAGCGGACTGTGTTTACGTCATCCCACCCAACAAGGATATGTCCATCCTACACGGCGTCTTGCATCTGCTTGACCCGCTTGCGCCACTCGGACTGCGCCTGCCGATTGATCGCTTCTTCCGCGCGCTGGCTGATGACCAGCAGGAGCAAAGCATCGGCGTCATCCTTTCGGGCATGGGATCAGACGGCACGCTGGGTTTGCGCGCCATCAAGGAAAAAGCGGGCGTAGTCTTTGTGCAGGATCCAGCCTCAGCCAAATTCGACGGCATGCCGCGCAGCGCCATTGACGCCGGCCTTGCGGATGTGATCGCCCCGGTGGAGGCACTGCCGGGCAAGATCAGCGCCTATCTCCAGCATGTGCCGCTCATCACCAAACCCGGACGCCTCGACGAATACACAGCCCAGAGCGCCCTTGAAAAAGTGGTGATCTTGCTGTGCGGGAAAACGGGCCACGACTTTTCGCTGTACAAAAAGACCACGGTCTATCGCCGCATCGAGCGGCGCATGGGACTGCACCAAATTAGTAAGATCGCCAACTACGTGCGCTTCCTGCAGAAGAATCCGCAGGAGGTGGAATTGCTGTTCAGCGAGTTATTGGTCGGAGTGACGAGTTTTTTCCGCGACCCGGAAGCGTGGGAGCAATTGAAAGCCGAAGTCTTGCCGGCGTTGTTGGCTGGAGGCGCTTCGAATCAGGCGCTGCGGGCGTGGATACCCGCCTGCGCCACCGGCGAGGAAGCTTATTCCCTGGCGATCCTCTTCAAAGAGACGCTGGAAGAACTCAAACCTGCCAAAAACATCACACTGCAGATCTTCGCCACCGATCTGGATCAGCAAGCCATCGAGAAGGCGCGCGAGTATGTGTTCCCAGCCAACATCGTCGCCGACGTTTCGGCGAAGCGGCTGGACAGCTTCTTCGTCAAGGTGGAGCGCGGCTATCAGGTGGCAAAATCCATCCGCGAGATGGTCATCTTTGCCCCGCAGAACATCATCATGGATCCGCCCTTTACCAAACTCGACCTGGTGAGTTGCCGCAACCTGCTCATCTATCTGATGCCGGAATTGCAGAATAAACTTCTCCCGCTCTTTTATTACAGCCTGAACCCTGGCGGCTTTTTATTTTTGGGGAACGCGGAGACTGTTGGTGACTTTACCAACTTGTTCGAGCCGCTTGCTGGAAAAACACGGCTGTACCGGCGGCTGGATTCTGCCCTATTTACAGAGCCAATCGAGTTCCCGACAACCTTTGTCGCCGCCAAGCCCGGCGCGCCAGCCAGGCCGCAGAAACCAACAGCCAACCTGCAGACGCTGGCAGATCAACTGCTCTTGCAAACGTATTCCCCGGCGGCGGTACTGACCAACGACAAAGGCGACATTCTCTACATCAGCGGGCGCACGGGAAAATACTTAGAACTGGCGGCTGGCAAAGCCAACTGGAACATCTTTGCCATGGCGCGCGAAGGTCTGCGCTACGAACTGACGGCCGCTTTCCAAAAAGCGCTGCGCCAAAAAGAGACCTTCACGCTCAAGAATATAGTGGTAGGCACCAACGGCGGAAAGAAAATAGTGAATGTCACCATCCAGCCCATCAGTGGATCAAGCGCTTTGGACGGGATGGCGATGATCGTCTTTACCGATGTGGCGGCAAAGCCCCAAATAAAAACGACCGACAAGCCACGCGGGGACACTGCGCGCCTGGCGGAACTGGAGCAGGAACTCGAACACACCCGTCAGGAAGTGCAGAGCACACGCGAAGAGATGCAGACCTCGCAGGAGGAACTCAAATCTACCAATGAGGAACTGCAGTCCATGAACGAAGAATTGCACGTGGTCAACCAGGAACTGCAAACCAGACTGGATGAACTCTCGCGCACGAACAACGACATGAAGAATCTGCTGGACAGCACTGACATCGCCACCCTGTTTTTAGATAACAGCTTGTGCGTGCGGCGCTTCACCAGCGAGACGAGCAAAATCACCAAGTTGATCCCCGGCGATGCAGGACGGCCGATAACCGATATCGCCTCGGCTTTGCTCTACCACGAACTGGCTGATGACGCGCGCGAAGTCCTGCGGACGCTGATCAGAGTGGAGAGACAGATTCCCACCCCCGACGGGAATTGGTTCGCGGCGCGCATCCTGCCGTACCGCACGCTGGACAATATGATTGATGGGATAGTGATCACCTTTATCGATATTACCGTTTCCAAGAAGTTGGAGGCGGAGTTGCGCGCCACCGAAGCGCGCTCGCGCGAGATACTGGAATTCGCTGAGAGCGTCATCAACACTGTGCGTGAACCCTTAATTTCTTTGGATCAAGACCTCAGGGTGGTCACGGTCAGCCGTTCCTTCTATGAAGTCTTCAAGGTAAAACCTGAAGAGACTGTAGGGCAACTTATTTATGACCTGGGCAATAAACAGTGGGATATCCCCAAGCTGCGGGAACTGCTGGAAACCATCCTTCCCCAAAAAACAACCTTTGATAACTATGAGGTTGAACACGATTTTACCACCATTGGCAGGCGCATCATGCTTCTGAATGCCCGGCAGATTCAAAGAGTGTTGGGCAAAGAACGGATTATCCTCCTTGCCATCGAGGACATCACCGAACGCAAGCGGGCCGAGGAGGCGCTGCGGAAAGCCAATGACCTGCTCCGACTGGCTGTAGTCGTGCGCGATGCGCACGATGCCATCACCGTGCAGGACATGGATGGCCGCATCATCGCCTGGAACTCGGGAGCGGTGAGGATGTATGGCTGGAGTGAAGCCGAGGCGCTGGTGATGAACGTCCGCGACCGGATCCCGGAGGGGCTGCGGGAGGAAGCGTTGGCTAAGTTACATCAGCTTAGCCGGGCTGAAATTCTGGAGCCGTATCACACACAGCGGATCACCAAAGACGATACTGTCGTGGAGATCTCGATGATCTCGACAGCTTTGGTGAATGAGGCCGGGCATATGTACGCGATTGCGACCACGGAACGAACGAGAGAATCAAAGCTAGGTCAAACGATGGAGGTGCACAATGACCATCAAGAATAACCAACCTGGAGACGCCGCC
>JBAZPZ010000155.1:0-4294 GCA_041645495.1 Fidelibacterota bacterium
TTTTCCAAATCGATCCGGTGATAATATTTCTGCCAGTTCAGTCTCCAGTTTTCATCTGCGATGTCATTTTCGGAAAGGATCGCGCCGGAAAGATGAAGTTTGTCGGCGAACTGGTCAAACGATTCAAAAAGATGCTCGCGTTCTACGGCGGGGAAAATGGCTTCGATCCGATCTCCGAATTCCAGCGTGGCGACGCGATCGTTCGCTTCCAGAAGAGCCAATAGCATTTCGTCGTTGCAGACATAGCGATCAAAGACGATTTTTTTCCAGAGTCTTTTCGCCGGATCGTTCTTTGCGTTGGATTTATTTTTCATTCTTTCCGTAAATATAATCGTAAAGCACCTGTCCGACCACCTGAAGACTTTTCGCGCTGCATTTGTCCGGCGTGTCGAGTGTTGTGTGCCAGTAATTGGTCGATCTGTTTGGGTATTCAAAATCGATTAAATCCACCGATGGAATACCGGCGTACTGGATCAGCATGATATGATCATCGTAAATCTCGTCGCCCAGCCGATGTTCGAATTGATCGAATCCGCGGGCGCGGGCGATATCTCCCAACTGTTTGGTGAGTTTCGGATGACTGCGGTAAGAATTGCGCTCGACGGGAATCGACAAGTCGGCATCGCCGATCATATCGACAACGATCGCTTCAACAGGCTTTGGGATCGGCAGGTTCTTCGCGAAATATTCCGAGCCGAGACAATAATAGTCGAGAGTTCCGGAAAAGCCGTAATCTTCTCCATCAAAGAAAACCAAATAAACGGTTCGCGGCGGCGGATTCTGTTTGAGAAGTTCGGCCAGATGCAGTAGAACGGCCGTGCCGCTGGCGCCGTCGTTTGCGCCCAGAATCGGAAATTCACGGTTCAGCGGATTGGGATCGCGGTCTGCCCGCGGACGTGTGTCCCAGTGTGCGCCGATGAGAAGCGGATTTCCTTTCTTTGTCGCGAATCCGGCGACGATATTGGTCAATTTTAAGGTGACTTTTTCGGAATCGATATAGGATTCAAACTCCTGAAATACGACCGTGTCTGCAAGCGGCGAAACCATCTTGGTGATGAGTTCTTTGGCGGCATCATGCCCCGCCGAACCGGGATTCCGTGTTCCCAGATCACATTGTTGCTGAAGATATCGGTACGCTTTCTCGCCGTCGAAATTGAACGAATGAGTCGAACAATTGGCGAGCAAAAGTATGAAGATAGAAAGTGCGGGAAACCATTTTTTCACATTAACCTCTGATTGCTATATTGATGTCGAAACCGCCGTTCTTGGTCGTTCGTCTTCCACTCGAGCGGTTGAAGCTTTCTCCATATTCATAATATATTCCGCCGGTGACTTTTTTGGTAAAAGAATAATTGATGCGGGGCGCGATCTTCCATGAATTGTTTTCCGACTGAACGACGAATTTTCCTTCATTCGTAGCTCGCGCGCGCCTCCTGGATGCGCTGTAATCGTAGGTCAGGGCGAACGTGATATTGTTCTCCAGACGCTTGTCTTTCAGAAAAGGAAGCGGAATAGTGAAGCCGCCTTTTTTCTGGAAATTGACCGTCGTTTGAATATTCATTTCATCGACGATTTCCGTGGCGGCGTCCCGGTTGTTGATCGTGCTTCCCTGGGTCATCCGGGCGGTTGCCGTCATGTCGTTCTTGAATTGCATATTGACGCTTAGAAGTGGCTGAAAATAGATTTTATACGACGAGTTCATTTCCTTGCCGTTTTTCCAGACAAGCGCTTCCTTTCCGGAAAAACCGTGATCGAGACTGAGTTTTTTGAACACTTTATTGAGGAGCTTCATCTTTTCCAGGTTTTTCCACCCGATTGTCCAGTTGGGGAACGGGAAGCCGTCTTTACCGTTTTTGCCCATCGGGAAAAAGTCGCGACTGAGGTTTCTTCCCGTTTGACCGGCGGAGTTGGTGACCGAGATGTTTTGTGCGAAGGACAGCGACGTATTGATATTGGGAGAAATGTTCAGGCCGGAACGGATTGTCGCGTCCATGCCGGTGGTGATATTGTCTTTGCCGACGCCCTTTTCCGCTTCCACGACGGCTAATCCCGGATCCGGGGTAAAGCCCATTCGGTAAGCGATTCCGGGTGTGCCGCCGGTTCGGTATTTGCTATTCACGGATTGGCTAAAGGAATAGCTGAACTGGATGGCGGATAACTTCTTCAGATATTTGCTGAGAATGTCCAGCGATTTGATCTGCTTGGGTTCATCAAGTTCCTGCTTGACGACGCCTTTTTTGTTGTCCGTTTGCGCCGGTTGTGTCTGTTGCCCCGGTTGTTCCTGTTGTTCAGGTCGTCCGGGTTGACCCGATTGACCTGATTGTCCAAGCTGCCCGGGCTGTCCCGGTGACTCCGATTGTTCCTCATCCGAACGTCCGGATCTCCCGCGGGTTGGCGTTCGACTGGTAGCGGGCTGGCGGCTTGCCGGTGTTTTGGCGGGTGAATAGACAGAGTTTAATATCGAAGCGAGGTCGAGCTGGAAACTCGTCGAAACACGGTTTTGATTGCTTAGTTGATCGATACTTTTCGTTTCACTGCCCATCGGCTCTGCCCAGCTGTAGTTCGAAGTGTAAGTGATGTTGGGCGACAGCCATGAGAATATTTTCGGCGAGAAGGACGCGGAATAATTTTCACGAACGCTGACCGGAACGCCGAAATTCAGTCTCTGAACCGCCTGCCATTTATCATTTTTCAACTCATTCATATTGTTCTTCATGTCTTTGGAGTAAGTCAGATTGAGGTTGTCGAAGAACTTGTAACTCAGGTTGGCGCGGCAGTTCATTCCGAGATTGTGTGTGTATGTCGTATCGGAAGCGGAGCCTCGGGTAACTGTGTTTTTGATGTCCTCGGCGGCGTCGAATGAAAAATCGAGATTGCTCGGCGTATAATACCAGCGTACCTCGCCGAGTTTGGTTCCCAGATATGGAACGGGCGACATCCACTTGAAGATTTTAAAATAGTTTTCTTTCCCGAACGGCACGCGGTAGGACATGTTTGCCTTATAATTTTGGGCGTCGTTGTCCCTGATGGTGACTGAAGAATTATTCGCCCACTGGGCGCTGAATCCGGCCTTGATTTGGTCGATTGTGTACTTGGTCAGCCAGTAATCGGAAACGCGTTTTTCGTACGAGACATTCATACTGTACGAATGCGAAATGTTGAGGATGCTATCCGGTGGCGCGTCACCCACAAGGACGTCCTGACCGGGTATGTATTTGGGTGTGCTGACGTTTTGAGAGTACGAGCCGGTGACGGGCAAACGGACGCCCCACGAACTCGGCGTAAATTTATCGAGAGAAATCCGACCTTGTATGCGAAAACTTTCTGTTGTATTCAAAGCGTCGGTAGTGAGAGACGGTCTTTGCTCGACGGTGTGAAAGTCGGCGTCGCGTCGGTCTATACTAATGTCTATGGTGGCCAGATCGGCAAGTTTCAGCGAGGCTTTTGTTCGGTAGGCAATCCCTGCGTCGCGCCGGACTTCAGACAACCGCAGTTCGTCGAGCCAGACTTCACCGTACATCGTGTTGTCGTATCGAGAATATGGGACGGATTCGGTCAGGTCGTCTAAGGAATATTTCTGATTTTTTAGTCCGATGTCGATTCTGGGGACACGGGAAAGTGCGGCATTTCCGACGATGATCACCTCGACGCCGGTATATTTTCCGCTTTTCACTTCACGGTAATGCCTCTTGACGATTTCCCCTGAATCGTTGTAATAAATCCGAAATCTCTTAGGATGCTGGTCGTTATCCGGAAACGACTCTTCCGTGTTGTAAGATTTCAGTTGAGTGATAAAATCCAGGTCGATCTCCATCTTGTTTCTCGTGTCCCAGCCGGGATAAATCGGTTGCCGGTACTCGTAGTAATGTAGCGGATATTTTTCGTCCAAACGACCGAATTTGATGAAAAACTGAAGCGGAGTTTTCTCTCCATTCTGATAGACGCGATTTCGTGTGTGAAGATTACTGCCGTTAACGTAGAGTTTCATTTTCCGGTATGTGATAAAACTCCCTTCTTCCTGAAGGACTTTTTTAGCCGCACAAAGCGCGCCCGGTTGGAGTCCTTCTTCACCGTCGAACCACAGCACCAGCGATTGCTCTTTCATGCGGATTTCGTTGATGCGGTCGTATTCGCCCTGAACCCCTTTCGGCGCCTCGTAAGTGTCCGGATTATCTTCCGAGTTGACGACGCTGACCGAAAAGGATTCCGACTTGACGACGTACGATTCGTTTTCGGAAGGCGCGATGCCGACCTCTTCCCATTCGTTCCCAACCATCTCGATCTTGGCGATCCA
>JBAZPZ010000156.1:0-4250 GCA_041645495.1 Fidelibacterota bacterium
GCGGCGGAGAAAAAGGAAACGCGCGCCGGGAACTACGGATATATTTATCTGCGACTCGCCCAACAGCCGCCGGTAAATAAAAATGTCATCGTCAATTTTGGACGCGATTCGGGCGATAAAAGCATTTTACTGGTCGAAGGCGGACGCTATGTCTTCACCGACAAAAACTGGAACAAACCGGCCGTCGCGCTGGTTCAGCTGGACGCCAAACTGAGAACCGAGACAGCGACCCAATTCAAAGCGACGGCGGGAAATATCACGCTGTCGTGGTCGATCACATTCTTTGTTTTATCCGGCTTGTTCATTCTCTTTTTCGTATGGCACCGGTTTATCCTGCCGGCTCCCAAATCGGATGTGCGCGCCGTTTCGTCGTCCGAGGGAAATTTCCTCAAGGAATTCTGGACGACGTTCGTTACTTTTTTCAAGAGAGACCACATTGGCGCGGTCCTGACATTTTTGCTTCTCTACCGTTTCGGTGAGGCGCAGTTGGTCAAACTGATCTATCCGTTCCTGCTGGATCCGCGCGAAGTCGGCGGTTTGGCTTTGACGACAGGTCAGGTCGGCATTGCGTACGGAACCGTCGGAATTCTCGCTCTGACATTCGGCGGAATCTTAGGTGGAATGGTCGTCGCCAAGAAAGGCTTGAAATTCTGGCTCTGGTGGATGTTGCTGATTATTCATCTGCCTGACTGTGTATTCATTTATTTATCGCAGGTTCAGCCGGAAAATTTCACGGCGATCAATATTTGCATCGCCATCGAGCAATTCGGATACGGATTCGGTTTTACGGCATACATGATGTACATGATCTACGTCAGCGAAGGTCAGCACAAGACGGCGCATTATGCGATCTGTACCGGATTTATGGCGCTGGGTATGATGTTGCCCGGAATGATGAGCGGCTGGTTGGAAGACATCATCGGTTATCAGCATTTCTTCATCTGGGTCGTTTTTGCGACGGTTCCGTCGTTCATTGCGGCGCTGTTCATTCCGCTGGATGCGAACTTTGCGAAGAAGTCCGTAACGGAAAAGAAATAGAGGGAATTTGCAGTTCTGGAATAGATTGAGGTAAAAGTGGAAAATCAGGCAGGATTTCAATTGTTGGATTTCATCATCGTGATTGGCTATCTGATCGCCGTTGCGTTGATCGGCAGTTTTTCGGGCGGCAAACAACGAACCGTCAAAGATTATTTTCTGGGCGGTTCGAATATTCCGTGGTGGGCAGTTTCCTTCGCGATTGTCGCGGCGGAAACGAGCACGCTGACATTTATCAGCATTCCGGGATTGGCCTATATGACGAATCTGAATTTCCTGCAAGTGACGATCGGTTACCTCATCGGGAGAATTATCGTCAGTTTTATGTTTTTACCGGCGTATAAAAAAGGCGAATTGGTGACAGCGTATGCCTTGCTTGAGACGCGTTTCGGTCGCAGTACACGCAGTTATGCGTCGATCGTTTTTCTCTTTACGCGAGTCGCGGCGGACGGCGTCCGTCTGTTTGCCACATCCATTCCACTGGCGATCATTTTCCGGACTTTCCCGGTTTTTGCGAACTTTTCCAATATCAGCATTTACGGTATTTCGATCGTCGTTATCGCGCTGGTGACGCTAATTTACACTTACACTGGCGGCGTGAAAGGCGTTATCTGGGTCGATGCCTTGCAGATGTTGATTTATATCGGCGGCGCTCTGCTGGCGCTGGGAATCCTGCTGAAACGCATTCCGGATGGATTTTCAGCAGTCAATCTGTTTTCCGGCGAGACGGATAAATTTTCTGTTGTCAATTGGGGTTTTTCCGACGGAATACGCGGCTTTTTTGCAAAACCATACACGCTGATCGGCAGTCTGCTCGGCGGCGCATTTCTCTCGATGGCTTCGCATGGAACCGATCAACTCATCGTTCAACGACTTCTGACGACGAAAACGGTCAAGGACAGCCAGAAAGCGCTTATCACCAGCGGAATCATCGTCATTTTCCAGTTTGCGCTATTCCTGCTGGTTGGTCTAATGCTATTCGCTTATTATCAGGGCGCTAAGATCGGCGGAGCGGGCGCGCTGTTTTCCAAACCCGATGAAATTTTTCCGTACTTTATCATTCATAATTTGCCGACTGGAATTCGCGGTTTCATCATCGCCGGACTGTTTGCGGCGGCGCTATCGACGCTGGCTGGCTCCATCAGTTCACTGTCTTCATCGGCGATGATGGATTTGTACAAACCGTACTTCGGCAAAGCCAACGATCCGGCACGCGACCTGAAAGTTTCGCGTCTGCTGACAATTTTCTGGGCGGTGATCTTAACCGCTGTCGCATTTCTTTTCATCAACGTCCTGCAGTCGGTCGTTGAAATCGCGCTGAGTATCGCTTCGATCACCTATGGCGGATTGCTGGGTACATTCATGCTGGGTGTTTTATTCAAAAAGCCGGATCAGCGCGACGCAATTTGGGGATTTTCGGCGGGAATTCTAGCGATGTTGTTGTTCATCGTCTTGCCGTTTATTCTGGGACGTCCGTCGGTAGTTTACTGGACGTGGTACACGCTGATCGGCTGCACCGTGACGCTGATCGTTGGAAATCTCTCAGCGGCTATTTCTAAAAAATAACCGACGTCCAAATGAATTGAGAAAATGAGAGACCGGGCGATGAAAAGACTCATGCTCTGTTTTGTCATTTTTTGCTCGCTTGGTAGCGCGCAGGAATCTGCGTTCCAAAGTTCCAAAATTATTCATCTTAAAGCCAAAAGCGACACGCTCGGTTTTCACACCGGGCTGGATTTGCTGATCGAGAACGAGTTTTCGACCATCAAAAATAAAAAAATTGCCGTGATTTTCAACGCAGGAAGTTACGACCGGAAAAATCGTCACGCGGCGGACATTTTTCGAGATGAGTGGAAAGGCACTGTCGTATCATTTATAGAACTACCGGAGTCGGTGATGCCGGAGAAGAACGGAGAATCGCCTTTCTCCAATGTCTCGTCGGATTCCGGGCCGAAACAGATGGCGGTATCCCGCGACTTGAACAATCTGGACGCCAGCGCTCTGAACGGTTGTGATGTCATTGTCTGGGATGTTCAGGATATTGGTTTGCGGGAATCGACGACCGTATCGGCGTTGGCAAAGGCGATCCGGTTGAGTTCGGAAACGCGAAAACCGTTATTGATCTTGGACAGACCGAATCCTTTGACTTCGTCGATCGTCGAAGCGCCGGTTTCGATGCATTCGCCTGCGCTAAACGGATGTCCGGTTCCGTTCCGGTATGGCGTGACGATCGGTGAACTGGCATTGATGATGAATGAAGAAAACTGGTTAAAAACGGCCAAACCTGCGCGGCTGTTCATCATTCCGATGGCAAATTACCGACGGACGATGTGGTACGATGAAACGGGAATGAATTGGCACTTACCGCTGAGAAATATCTTGACAGTCGAAACCCTTTTATCGTACACCGCGAGCATCTTTGCTTTCCAGTCGAATATCAGTGTCGAAACCGGTTCCTCTTTTCAATATGAAATCTTCGGTGCTGAGTGGATTTCTCCCGATGAACTTCTGGCTGTGCTCAACTCGCAAAAAAATAGCGGCGTCGAATTTACCAAAACCGGATTTTTACTGGACGGAACGCCGGACAGTAGCCGAACGCAAACGAGCGAAGAACGATTGCAAACAAGGATTCGCTGGATCATTCGCGACCGGAATTTGTACCGTCCTTTGACCGTTGGCGCAGTCACCGTCGGATTGATCGGTCAACTCTATCCACACCGGTTTCAGTGGACGAATCCGGCCGCGATCGATTCCATTACCGGAAGCGACGAATATCGCTTTCAGATTCGGATGGGAATGGATTTGCGGAAGTTGGAACCCGCCTGGAATGCCAATCTCACGGACTACCAGAAAACGCGTGGTAAATACTTGCTTTACTGACCGAAAAACCGAATGATTTTGTTTTTCTTTCCGATTTAGTTATATTCATCCCAATTGAATTATGGAAGAGAAAATAGAATTGCTTTTTTAAGATTTGAGGGTAGTGTCAACAAAAGGGGAGGAGCGGCAAAGGGCAATTCCGCTTCTTCGGTAAAACAGAAAGGGAGATCGAAATGAAGAAAACGATCGTTTTGATGATTTTTGTATTTTGTCTATTTAGCATGGTGTTCGCCGGCGGGATCGTGACGAACACGAATCAGAGCGCGGCTTTTATGCGCACCCTGAACCGGAACGCCAGCACGGACGTCGATGCGGCCTACTTCAATCCGGCCGGA
>JBAZPZ010000157.1:0-4210 GCA_041645495.1 Fidelibacterota bacterium
CCAAAACGGTAGAAATGTAATTGTAATCGCGCAGGGTTTTGATCGCCAGAATTGTCATATAAGTTCGTGGCCCGTAATTATGCCCGATGTCCCACCAGTCCGGCCGGAACGACCACATCAGATTGTCGGCTTCCTTCGTCAACAGCGCCCGCTCGACGCTTTTGCCGATAAACGGATAAAGCTTTCCAATAAACTCGATGTCGCCCGAATGACGCAGATAACTGGCCGCCACCTGCACAAACCAGAAGTTATTCCAGTTGTCGGAACTGGCGTATTCGGTCACATATTTACCGTCTTTCCAGTAATATGCATGCGGAATAATTCGATCCTTATCAGCATGACGAATGATGAAGTCAAGGTCGCGCCGGACGCGCGGCAGGTCGAAATTCACCGCCGCCAGATCGGAGACCAGCACGTCATGCGTAAAGTAAAAGTTGTATTCTGCCGGACACGGCATCGGAACGATCTCGCCATCGAGATAATGGGCATTCGCTTCCATCACTGCTTTCGCCCAGGCGATCGAATGATCGGTCTGCGCATCACCGGTTTGAAGAAGACTGGCTTTGGTCGCTTTTTCCAAAACAGCGGCTTCGTATCCAGCGATTTCCTGCTTGTAATTCTTCCGCAGATAATCCACTACCGAACGTCCTTCGCTCTGTTTCGCCGAACCGACGATTTGGACGATCCGCATCGTGCCGCCGGGCGCCAGTTCTCGCCGGTAAACGAAGCGCGCACTCGGTTTGTCTGTTTTTTCCGGTGCGATTGCAACCGGCATCTCACCGGCATTTGCAACGAAAACCTGAGCGGATTGAGCGTCGGCATCTGCAAAATTTGTATAAATCGTCATTCCGGCGGAATCGCTTTGCACAACGGCACGATCGATTTCCCGAAACGTATGACAGGTTCGGATCGACGTAAACAGCCGCGTGTCGAACTCGAACACTGCGCTCTTTTTCAGACGATTGACGATCCGGTAAGTAACTACCATCGCCGGTTTTTCGCCGCAGAAGCGATACATCACGCCGAAATCGCGCGCAGATTCTTTGTCGAAAAATTCGACGGAATAAGGTGTCAGTTCAAATTCAACCGGTTTTCTGCCGATTGACTCGCGCGGTCCGTCGCCGATTTTTAAAAACCACTCTGCCACAAAAGAAGTATCGCGTTTCCAGTAATCCTGACTGCGGTCAATGCTGTTCGCCACCGGATAATAAAAACTGATGCGCTGAGGAATCATGTAACTGTGATGGAATTCCACTCCGACGAACGGCCCACCGACCTCCAGTTTAGCTTCCTTTTCGAAATGAACTGCAAGCCCGGAATGCCGCGAATCCTTTTGGGGCGATGGATTGCAGGAGATGAATACGCATAAAATCGCGGAAATCAGCCACCGGGCCGAGGCAAATTTATAGTTTTGAAGCATCGATAATAATCACTTTCATTGTTCACTTTCATTGAACCGGACGAGCAAATCTTCCTGTTCGGAATGATGGATGAGTTCACATCTGATGATATAAACCCCGTCTTTCTCCTCGACGTTTGAGTTCGGCACCGGGTTCCCGCCGAATTGGATCTGTTCCGGTTTGTAGGGAGAAATGATGACCAACTTGTTATGATGGCCGGAAAAGGCCCGCAACCTTGCCTGGAGTTGAAGTGTCCGTGAATTATAGTCGCAGGAGACTAAAATCGCTTCCGTCGAGGCAACATAGGGTAGTTCCGGTTTACCCAACGTGATTTCGATTTTCCGGTTTCTGTGTACCGATTCCGGGACGATCGCGGCTGTATATTTCTTCGAACCAATCAGGATCGACCGGATGAACTCGCCCTGACCACTGACGCGAATAGTCTGCCGTTTTCCCCGCGAAGTAAAATCAAACACGCAGGATGCCTGATTTTCCGGAAGATAAGGATTCAGTGCGATGTTCCAGGAATTCTCTTCAATGCCGTACAAATGGTACAGAGCGTACAGGTACCAACCGGCGGCCCACAGGAATTGAGGTTTATCGATCTTGCCATACATTTCCGGATCGTTGAAATTACTGCAGCGGAATTCGTACATGGCCGGTTGACCGTTGGGACTGTTGATAATTCCATCTAAAGTCATGACCCTGCGGATAAATTCGTAGGCGCGTGCCCGTTGATTGTTGGCCATCAATCCCAGGGCGTACCAGGCGTTGGCGTGATTCCAGACACCGCCATTGGCGTAGAGATACGGCGGTCCAACTTCGTTACCTTTGAACTTCAGATAATCACCCAGCAAATGGAAATCGGGCGGATAAACCGTGTAACAGCCGATCTTTTGATCGACCAGTTTTTCATCGGCGGTCGCAATAAGTTGCTGGCGTTTTTCTTCATCCAGTAAACCGAAATGCGCGGCCAGGAGCGAACCGGCATAATAATGCGGATCGACAGAGCCATCTTCATAGAAATTGATCAGGAACTTAGATTTATCGCTCCATAATTTATCCGCCAGCGATCGTTCCATCTTATCGGCAAGTTGCTCATAGTATAACAATTGCCCGGTGTCTTCATCCAGAATGGTCGAGATGTAGATGTAATCCCGAATGGCTTTAATCGCCATGATGGTCATATAGGCCCGCGGACCAAAATTGTGCCCGATGTCCCAACCGTCGAGGTAATAGGCGTAGAGCAGTCCGTCCGCTTCCTGACTGTGCAGGGCATAATCCAGGCTTTTTCGCAGGAACGGATAACATTTGTGCAGTAAGTCAGTGTCGTCGGAATGCCGCAAATAACTCGCCGCCACCTGCACAAACCAGAAGTGATTCCAGTTGTTCGAGTCGGCATATTCGGTGACGTATCGATTGTCTTTCCAATAATAAGCGTGCGGGATGACGTGCTGATCGTCGGCATGCTTGAGGAGATATTGCAGGTCGGCTTTGACTCTTGGCAGATCGAAATTCACGGCGGCCAGATCCGTCACAAGAGCATCATGCGTGAAATAAAAATTATACTCCGCCGGACACGGCATCGGTACGAATTCCCCGTCAAGGTAGTGGATAGTCGTCGCCAAAATGGCCTTAGCCCAGCGAACGGAATGATCCATAACCGTGTCGGCCGTCTGAAATACATAATCGGCGGAAGCTTTTTGGCGGATATTTTTTTCGTAATTCGCCACTTCCTGCTCGTAATTTTTCCGCAAATAATCGACGACCGAACGTCCTTCGGCTTGCTTCACCGAACCGACGATCTGGACGATCCGCATCGTGCCGCCGGGCGCCAGTTCCCGCCGATAAACGAAGCGCGCACTCGGTTTGTCTGTTTTTTCCGGCGCAATGGTAACCGGAATTTCTCCGGCATTGGCGACGAAAACCTGAGCCATTTGAGCATCAGCGTCAGAAAAATTTGTATAAATCGTCATCCCGGCGGAATCGCTTTGCACGATGGCTTTGTCGATTTCCCGAAACGTATGGCAGGTTCGGATCGAAGTGAACAGTCGTGCATCGAACTCGAACACTGCGTTCCTTTTCAGACGATTGACGATCCGGTAAGTAACTACCATCGCCGGTTTTTCGCCGCAGAAGCGATACGTCACGTTAAAATCCCGCGCAGATTCTCTGTCGGAAAATTCGACGGAGTAAGGTGTCAGTTCAAATTCAACCGGTTTTCTGCCGATTGACTCGCGGGGACCGTCGCCGACTTTCAAAAACCATTCTGCCACAAAAGAAGTATCCCGCTTCCAATAATCCTGACTGCGGTCGATGCTGTTCGCCACAGGATAGAAAAAACTGATACGCTGTGGAATCATGTAACTGTGATGAAATTCCACGCCGACGAACGGCCCGCCGACCTCGATCTTGGCGTCGCCATTGAATGTTACCGCCAGTTTGTGCAAATCGATAGTATGTTTTTGAGAACACCCGAAAAATAAGGTAGAGGTCAAGGTTAAGGTTAAGATCAGTTTCACTGATGTGATTAGCGAAAAATAATTTTTTTGCATGATAATATCAGTATCCTTTATATTTTTATTTCAATTTCACACACTTTTTCACCGCTGTAAAATCACCGGCATTTAGCCGGTAAAAATATATCCCTGATCCGACATTCTGCGCATTCCAGATCGCCGTGTAACTGCCAGCCGGTCTGCTTTCATCAACCAGTGTTTGAACAAGTCGCCCGGTCAGATCGAAAATTTGTAATTTGACTGTCGCTGAAGTCGGCAGATCGTAGCCGATCGTCGTCACCGGATTGAACG
>JBAZPZ010000158.1:0-4157 GCA_041645495.1 Fidelibacterota bacterium
ATTTTAGTTTCAGTCAGTGACTCATATTTTGGAATAAAAGTATTTGTTACTAAATCCCAATCAAGATCTTCTAAGGTTGCGTGTTTACAAATCTGATTATCGAACTGAAGTTTGTCTTTGTGTTTCTTTAAAATCAGGTCTTTACCCTGTTAAATATTACATCTTCTTTCTGGTTTTGCTTAGAATAAATGATAATTATTTACCTTTTTGGCGAACCTAATTAATGATAATTATTTAACGGGGTGAGTATTCATTTTTGGACATTCTTACGGTCGATTTTCCGACTCTCTTATATGGTCTTCCAAAAGCCAGAACCAGGTGATCGTTTGATTCATTAATTTTAACAGACAATATGTGTTTATTATTCAACTTTTCGACGGAAATATCAGGATAAATTTTCGGATCAGTGTTTTCTTTGATTTTATTTGTCAAATCTTCAAAAGTATTTTTACCGATCTCTATTCCTTTTACTTCTCCATTGTTATTTATGCCTATAAGGATCTCTCCTCCTCTTGTATTACTAAAGGCGCCGATAGTTTCTATAATCTCTTTCCATTCTCCGACGGACTTTTTCAATTCAAGAGTATCAGATTCTTCAATAGATTTAAGATTCATATAGATTAATTGATGGTTAATTCTGCCCTTTTATGACTGCCCCGCCTGCCCGGTAAGGAAGAATGACTGTATCAGGGAGTGCTTTTTTTACCCTGTTAAATATTGTTCATTTCTAAATAATGATTATTGAAAAACATATCATACTTTTTCAAATACACATAATTTAACAGAACTATTTAACGGGGCGAATTTCTCGATCTTGTTGCTCTTTCCTGTCTCCTGATTCCTGCTTCCTGTTTCCATCAATTCATTGTTTCGATAGCACATATTCATTCTTCTGAGTTGTCAAATATTTATAAAGAGAAATGATCTCCAGTGCGAACTGGAAGCTTTTATCTTTGACCGCATTATCTTTAACCATTACGTAATTCTAAATTCTAAATTCTGAACTCTAAATTTCTTTGCGGGCTCTGCGAGAGATAGATTTCTTCCCGCAAGGGCGGGACGGTGAACGCTAAGAGATTTTTATTTATTTTTTTATTGAATATTTTAATGTAACTATTTTACAGATTTGGTTATCGATCTGAAGCTCCTTCTTATCCGAAGTTTATCCGAAGTTTATCCGAAGTTATCGAAGGAGATAGTATTTATACTTTTTTGCCCCTTTTGCAAGTATCACCCTCTTCTCTACTAGATCCATAAGGTCTTTTAAAGCAGTTCTGTCAGAAATACCTGGATTTGTCTCCCTGTATTCTTTATTTGTTATCTTTCTGTTCTTCCGAAGGTAATTTATTGCTTTCTTCTGGCGTTCATTTAGTTTGTCCAATATACTTTCGTCAATATAATATCTCCTAAAAGTTAAAATAAAGCTTGTACCCGTTTCTTCAAATACTGGTTCGGGAAGTTCCCATTCTTTACACCACTTGATTATTTTATTTGTTCCTGTGCCAACCTCCTCCACATATTTTACCCAGAAAAAAGACCTCGCAATTAGAGGATTTCCAGGAATGGAATCGTGTTTTGTCTTTAATTTTTCTATCGTAAGACCTGTTGGAAGACATCCCGGATTCCATAGCTCCATCCTATCATCAAAAATCCTAATCTGAATGCTCGATGTAGTTTTATAATCTCTATGTGATAAGGCGTTTACCAGTGCTTCTCTTATTGCCCTTGGCGGATATAGCCATTTTTCCTGCCTTTGGAGCTTATTTTCTTCTATCCAGGCCTGCTTGGGAATATGCTCAAAGATAAAGTCTTCTGCCTTTTCAAGTTGATTAAAAATATTCCCTTCTATTATTTTAAAATCAAGCATGTCTTCAGTCACATCAGTACCTTTGAATCTAACAGCTTTTATCACTGTTTGTAAAAATATTTCTTGAGGGTTTTTACCAAATAATAAAGCAGCTGCATTTGTCAATCTTTTCTCTTTAATCAGCTTCAATCTTTCTAATATTTCCTCTGCAGGGAGACTCTCATCTATATCTAAACCTCTCTGTCTTTTTGCTTCTTTAATAAACCATTCAACCCTTTCCTTATTGATATCGCTTAATTCTGCCTCTTCGCAAATTTGAGAATCAAAATACAATTTTTCTTTATGCTTCTCTAAAATCAGGCTTTCGTATTCGTTTTTTGACATCCGAACTGTTGATTTTCCTACTCTCTTATATGGTCTGCCAAAAGCCAATACCAGATGGTCATTTGACTCTTTAATTTTAACAGACAATATGTGTTTATTATTCAACTTTTCGACGGAAATATCAGGATAAATTTTCGGATCAGTGTTTTCTTTGATTTTATTTGTCAAATCTTCGAAAGTATTTTTACCGATCTCTATTCCTTTTACTTCTCCATTGTTATTTATGCCTATAAGGATCTCTCCTCCTCTTGTATTACTAAAGGCGCCGATAGTTTCTATAATCTCTTTCCATTCTCCGACGGACTTTTTCAATTCAAGAGTATCAGATTCTTCAATAGATTTAAGATTCATATAGATTAATTGATGGTTAATTCTGCCCTTTTATGACTGCCCCGCCTGCCCGGTAAGGAAGAATGACTGTATCAGGGAGTGCTTTTTTTACTCTGTTAAATATTGATTCGCCCAAAAGAAATATGCTTCGCATTTCAAAGGGTAAACATTTAACGGGGTGAACCCTGTTAAATTCGATTTTATTGTCTTTATTATTCTTGTCAGTCATAGTCGTCGTTATTGGCCTTTTTAGTAAACCTGTCGGGTGATAATTATTTAACGGAGTGAATTTAATTTTCTTCCCGCAAGGGCGGGACGGTGAGCGCAAATAAAAACAGTTAAAAGTGAAAAGTTCAAAGTGGAAAGTTCATTCGGTGCGGCTACTACTTTCTTACTTTCTACTTTCTTACTTTCTACTTTTTACTTTCTTACTTTCTACTTTGCGATTTTTGCGGGCTCTGCGAGAGATAATTCTGGTCGGGCGTGGCGGGAAAGGTCATTTCCGTTCAAATAGGCGCCGCTTCAATAATGGGTACTTTGCCTGTTCCCAGCGAATTATCGGAGGCAAGCAGAAAATCGTCTATAATGGTCTCCAATTTTTCTTTGAATGAAGATAGGTTTACGGATTCTTTTAGCCACAAATTGTCTAATAACTGCTCAACGGGAAATGTCGAAAGCCGTATGGCGACATCCGGTTCATTCATTAACTGCTTTTCAACAGCATGTTGGTAAACATCTCTCCAGTTAAAAGACCAGGTTTCTGCTATTGTGACGATATCGAATATATCTTTGGGTTCGTCACGGCTCAACAATGCGGTTAGTTTATTTGCAAGAATATTGGCGGGATTATCGATAAGCGCTTTTTCCGTCCGAATACTCTTCCCCCAGTATTCAGAAACATCATTAATGAATTCGACTTTCATCCGGAATTTTTCGGTTATCCATATTCTGACAAATTCCGGTGTCTCCAGGGATGCCGATTTGTCAATAACAAAATGATTACCAAGAAGTTTAACGATCTTTCTGACGTCATCCTGAAAAGTAGAACTGTGATTGACGAAGAAATCAAGGTCATCACTATAACGATGGTTCAGGTAGAATCTGCTTAAAGCGGTACCGCCCGTTAAATAAAAATCACCGGTGTGATTTTTCAAAACAGTGAATATTCTATCTTGTAATCTGTATGAACTTGTCCCGATCCTTCGGGATTCTTTGTAATCTGTTACGGATAAATTCATAGCGTAGTCTAAGCGATTGGAAACGTAGCGATTGAATGGTTTGATCGGTCAGCAGTTGGACTATTCTTTCCGGGGAGAGGATTTTGAGAATAGTAAACCATGAATAGGATTCGACTAATTTTTTAAATAAAGTAGACGCGGTGTAATGACCGGCTTTTTCACGCGTCCCTTCCAGCACTTCCAGGCATTGCTCAGCGGAAATGCTATAATCCCACATGAGGGAATGCATGAGAAATATTTTTTCTGCTCGTGGATTTTCCATTATGTTTTTTTTCTCGAATTGTAGTTTGCCTCTCGCAAAGAGCGCAAAGATATTTTTATTTATATTTCTGCTCTCCTTCGGCGAGTCTTCGATTCACTTTCAGCGAATCTTCGATTCACTTTCAGCGAATCTTCGA
>JBAZPZ010000159.1:0-4115 GCA_041645495.1 Fidelibacterota bacterium
AAAAGCGCACAGGGAAATGATTATTTTAAATCCGAGTCAACTGACTGGAATATTACATATCGCTTTGGACCGCATAAATCTTCCTTAGCGGGAATGCCGGAAGATGAAATTCGCTTCCCGATAACACGGTGGGCACGTCGAACACTTATAGAAGGAATTGAGTTTATCCAGCTGAATAGTAAGACGATGAAAAATCCGTGCCGACCGGATTTACCGATTGAATTTCAACCCGATGGATCAAATTTACCGTTAGTTGTTCATTACCTTAAAAAAGAACATCCCGATAATTATCAAAACTGGTTAGAGCATGTCCAGACGGCAATACCTGAAATTAAAGAGATAAATATCATCGAAAGACCGGAAGATCGTTATCTTTATCTTACAGTTGCGAACCATAACGATCTCAAATTACCATCATGGGTACTCTCTGATGGAACTCTAAGATTATTAGCGTTGACGATCATCGCTTATCTGCCGGTTGAGCATAAGGTTTATCTAATCGAAGAGCCGGAGAATGGGTTACATCCGTTAGCAATAGAGACGGTCTATCAGTCGCTTTCGTCAGTGTACAACAATCAGGTTTTAATGGCGACTCACTCTCCAGCAATCTTACGTTTGGCTGAACCGCTGAATATTCTTTGTTTCGCCAAGACAGAAAGCGGCGCGGCGGTCGTCATTCGCGGCGATGAACATCCTCGGTTAAAAGATTGGCGCAAAGGGGTTGATATTGCGACTCTGCATGCCGCCGGAGTCTTGCAGTGAGCGATCTGCTGGTTTTGGTTCCGGATAAAAACTTCGAGTATGGTATAAGCGGACTTCTTCAAAGAGACCGTGATCTTAACATTCGACCGATTACCACCAAAATTCTCAGACATCCAGAACATGATTCCGGAATCGTCAATAACAGCGTCGAAATCGTGCGTCCCTATTTAAGTGATTATCGTTATTTATTGGTATTTTTCGATTTTGATGGATGCGGCAGAGAGAATCAACTGCCAGAAGTAGTTCAAGGCGCAATTAAAAGTGAATTAAATCGAAATGGCTGGCAAGATCGCTGTGAAATTATCGCTATTATTCCAGAGTTGGAACAATGGGTGTGGTTATATTCCGACGAAATGGCGCAGATAATAAACTGGACTAATTTCAATGTACTAAAACGATGGCTGATAGCCAGTGGTCGGTGCGAACCGGACGCTCCTAAACCCAGCAGGCCTAAAGAAGCATTTGAAGCCGCACTAAAACAGAAACAGATTCCACGTTCGTCGGCGATATATCGAAAGATTGCCGGCTCAGTCAATTGGCGACATTGTCAGGACTCGGAATTTGTCCGATTTACTCAAGTGTTGCAAACCTGGTTTCCGAGGGAGGAATAAATGCCATTACCAAATTGGTGGGAAGTCACCACCCCGCATCGTGACATCATCGAAGGCAGATTTGATGAATCCGTCTTTGCCGCCGACCTCGGCAATGTTTTAATAGGCAACGCCCCGGTCGAGTATCAGGACGGCGCCACGTTCTTTCAAAAAACATATCTAACAAACGGTCTGGAAGAGTTATTCACGACCGTTTGGAAACGTTTGTCCGGTTCCGGTAAGGGACAGGCCGTGATTCAGTTGCAAACACCGTTTGGCGGTGGTAAGACCCATGCGTTGCTCGGACTGTATCACATGTTCGGTTCGAAGCTTGATTTATCCCATACTGATATTATCAAGCAGATGCTGGAGAAAACCGGTTCGGTCGAAATACCGAAAGTTAAGGTTGCCGCATTCGTCGGTACGCATGCGGATGCTTTAGGCGGACGGACGCCCTGGGGTGAAATCGCGTATCAATTGGGCTGTTATGACATCGTTAAAGAACACGACGAGAAACGGATCGCTCCGGGTAAGGAACGTCTGCTGGAAGTGTTAAAGAAATCCGGTCCCGCTTTGATATTGATTGATGAACTCCTGCAGTATATCGTCAAAAAAGACCGTGCGGAAAAGATCGATAAAATCGCTCAGGGACAGACGGTCGCTTTTCTTCAAGAAATGACTGAAGTCGTATCGACGTCGCCTCAAACGGCACTAATTGTCACATTACCAGCCAGCGTCCTGGAACAATATGATGAGCAGGCCGAAAAAGCGTTAAATACATTTCAGCGCGTCACCGGTCGGGTTGAAACAATCTATACGCCGGTTGATGGTATTGAGATTTACGAAATTGTCCGTAAACGCTTATTTGAGAATCTCGGCGATAAGCGGATTCATGCTAAAGTTGCCCAGAAGTATTTCGATTTGTATCAGGATTTACGGGAAGACGTCCCGGCGGAAGTCAAGTCGTTGGAATATCGGCATAAGATTGAAGCCGCCTATCCATTTCATCCGGAACTGATTGACGTATTGCGGGAACGCTGGGGTTCCTATTCCAGTTTCCAAAGAACACGCGGCGTATTGCGATTATTGGCAGAAGTGATTGGCGTCTTATACCAAAGACAGAAATCGGCGGCATTGATCCAATCGGCTTTGATTCCGTTGGATGTTCCTTCGTTGAGGCACGAGTTTATCAAACATATCGGGCCTGAGTACGATGCCATCATCACGGCTGACATAGGTGAAAGCGACAGTAAAGCACCGCAGATTGACCAGAAAATGGGAAGCGAATATAGCAAATACAGGATCGCCACGAGTATAGCGACGGCGGTGTTTCTGTATTCGTTCAGCGGAAGCGCGCGCAAAGGTTTGAATTTGCGCGAACTGCGGGTTGCCGTATTGCGGGAAGGTATTCCCAAGACGATCATCGGCGATGCTGTTGAACATATGGTAGGAGACCTCTGGTATTTCCATTCCGGTTCGGGACTTTACGCTTTTAAGAATCAGGCGAATATTAACCGTGTGATTATCGACAGTGAAGAGCAGGTGAAACCTGAATCGGTTATTGCAGAACTGAGATCGATCGCCGCAAAGTATGTCGGTTCAGATATGGAGACTTACCTTTGGCCGAAGTCCAGCAGTGACATTCCCGACACGCGCAAGGTCAAACTGGCGATTTTGCCTGTTGATCTGCCGCATCCCAACAATCGTTGCGATACATTTGTCGAAGATTTGTACAAACAATCGGGCATAGGCTTCCGTGTCTATAAAAATGGATTATTAGTCTTAGCCGCTGACGATAATATGGCGTTGAACCTTCAAAAGACAATCAAACGCTATCTGGCGTTGCTCTCGATTCAGAACAGCAGTGAAATCCAGGCGATGATTTCAAAGACCGATGGGGCGGAATTGGCACGCAAGATTGTTGACGTGAAAAGCCAGATTCCTTATCAGTTCTTTTCGACTTATCGCAATTTGGCGCATTTGACGACAGAAGGCGTTCGATGGATTGATTTGGGGCAACCGGCAACCGGTGGCATGCAAACCCTGACAAGCCGGGTAAAGGATTATCTGGCTGGAGAAGAACTACTTTTACCAAAGATTTCCCCACGTGTGCTAGCGACGTTCACCAAACTTGACGCTAACGAAGAGAGGCGAGTAAGCGATATTTATGAGATGTTTCTGAAAATCCCTGGTCTGCCTTTACTTGCCAGCCAGGAGACATTGTACGGATGCCTTCGAATAGGCGTCTTGGAAGGCGTTTTCGGTTTAAAGCGGGATGGTGAGATCCTATTTGAAAAGCAAATATTCGACGTTGACGGAGATATGAGTCTCATCAATCCGGAATTTGCCAGGGAATTGATAGGCCGAAAAGTTGCTGAACCACAACCAGGAAGTGGTTCAACTGAAACAGCAAGTTCACCTGCAACAACTGGGACTCCGCAACCGGAGGCAGGTCAAACGACCGCAAAAACGGAATCGCTTCCAAAACATTTGAAATTATCAGCGATAATACCTTGGGATAAAATCTCAAGCATTGTCGGCGGAGTCATCAGCCCATTGAAAGCGAAAGAGGCACAACTTAGGATTAAAATTGAAGTGACAGCGATTTCGGAAAAAGGATTTGACCGTACGACATTGGATACGCGGGTAAAAGAGACGCTACAGCAAATCGGCGCTCAGATTGAAATCTGGCAGGAAGATTGACAAGCATTAATTTCAATCTTAGCGTATGATCAGCGAGAAAACGGAATTGAATTAGCGGTA
>JBAZPZ010000160.1:0-4108 GCA_041645495.1 Fidelibacterota bacterium
GATAAACTCTGTTGCGTTGAAACGGAAAGGCTGAAAAATTGACTCTGAACGGTAAGAAAAAGGTTGTCGTCTCGCTGATTATCATCTTCCTGATGATCCTTGCGCTTTGGGTCAATTTGAAAACGAGCGTAAAAATGAACTCGGACGCCCGGTCTTCCGTCCGTAGCGGCAAAGAAATCTCAAATTTTGATTTTCAGATATTGAACCGAATTTCCAGAATATCGCCGTCTTTCACGACGTACTCTTTCCCTTCGAGGCGAACCAATCCTTTAGCGCGGCAGGCGGCGTAATTGCCGTTGGCGACCAGATCGGCATAGGCGACGACTTCCGCCCGGATGAATCCGCGTTCGAGGTCGGTATGAATTGCGCCAGCGGCTTTCTGAGCGTTCGATCCGCGCCGGATCGTCCAGGCCCGGCACTCGTCTTCGCCGACCGTGAAAAACGAGATCAATCCCAGCAATTCGTACGAGCGATGAATTAAATTGAACAGCGCCGGCTCCCGGATGCCCATATCTTTCAAAAACGCTGCCTGATCTTCCGACTCGAGTTCGGCGATTTCTTTTTCGACCGACGCACACAGCGCGGTAACGGTCGCATTTTCCGACTTCAGATCGTCAAACCGGTGAATGATCGATTCTGTTTCCGGAATCTGGTTTTCACCGATGTTGATCACATAGAGAATCGGCTTGGCGGTCAGGAATTGGAATCCGCGCAGAATTTTTTCTTCTTCAGGACTGACGACGAACTCTCTCAGCGGCTTTTCCGATTCCAGCCATGAACGACATTTAATCAGCAGGTCGAGTTCTTTTTTATCCGCCTCGTTTTGAATTTTCTTCAATTGTTTGTCCAACCGCTCGACGCGCGTTTCGATGATCGTCAAATCTGCCAAAAGAAACTCAGAATTGGCAAATACGATATCCGCTTTGGGATCGATGCGGTCGAACGGATGCGGAAACATCTCGTTTTCGAACGACCGAACGACGAGCAGAATGGCATCGACCGTTTTCATGTTAGCCAAAAACTGCGGCGGCAATCCATGAGAACTCTTCTGGTCGCTCTCCAGTCCGGGAACTTTCAGGTACTCGACCGTCGAATTGACCTTGCTTTTCGGATTGAACATCGCCGTCAATTTATCCAGCCGCTCGTCGGGAACTTTGACGATCCCGCGTTCCGATTCGATTTTTCCTTTAAAAGAGTCGCCCGCCGATTTATGGCAAAGCAAGGTGGAAAAGAGCGCACTCTTCCCGGAATACGGGAGTCCGGCAATTCCGATCTGCATAACTTTACTCCAAATTCAATTTCCAATTCAACGCGGCGAAATTTAGATTTAATCTGATAGACGCCCAAACTGAAAATCGACGGCGCAAAGTCCCGGTGAAAAATACTTATCGGTTTTCGAACGAATTTTATAAATTTCTCCCAAATGGAGGTTGAATGGAGATACATGTCAATCCGGTAAAGACGAAGAGAGAAATGCGACGGTTCATCCGGTTTCCGTGGAAAATCTACCGCGGAAACGCCGCCTGGGTTCCGCCGTTGATCTCCGAGCAGAAAGCGATGTTCGACCGAACGAATTTTCCATTCTTCGAGCATTCGGAAGCGGAATTCTTTCTGGCATACCGGAACCGCCGTATCGTCGGGCGAATTGCCGCCATCCGGAATAACAATCATCTAAAAATATATCATGACGACACCGGTTTCTTCGGATTTTTCGAATCCATCGACGATCAAAGTGTCGCCAATGCTCTTTTTGCCGCGGCGGAAGATTGGCTGAAACGCCACGGTTTGAAGCGCGTTCGCGGACCGGAAAATTATTCGCAGAACGAAGAGTGCGGATTGTTGATGGACGCCTACGACAAACCACCGGTTCTGATGATGACCTACAATCCGCCTTATTATCCGAAACTGATCGAAGCGGCGGGATTCGAAAAAGCCATCGACCTATTTGCTTACGCGATTGAAGGCGCCGACAAAGTACCGGAACGGCTGGCGACCGCCGTCGCAGAAATCCGGAAAAACGCCGATATTACCGTCCGGAACATCGACATGGAAAAACTCGACGAAGAGGTCGATCGCATCAAGAAGGTCTATAATGCCGCATGGTCCGAAAATTGGGGTGCGGTTCCGTTTACCGACAGTGAAGTCGAGCACCTGAAAAATTCCCTTAAACAGATCGCCATGCCGGATATGATTTTCATTGCAGAGATCAACGGAGAGCCGGTCGGCGTCTCGATCACGGTTCCCGACATCAATCAGGCGTTAATCCATTTGAACGGCAGACTTTTCCCGATTGGCATTTTCAAACTTCTCTGGCACAGTCGCCGGATCAACAAGGCGCGCGTTATCATCATGGGAGTCATGAAGGAGCACCGGCAGAAAGGAATCGACATCCTGTTTTATTACGAGACATTTCATAACGGCTTGAAACACGGATTTAACTGCGGCGAGATGTCATGGATTCTGGAAAACAACGCGCCGATGCGACGCGCTCTGGAAAAAATCTACGGCACAAAAATCGACAAAACCTATCGCCTATATGAAAAGCCGATCGCCTGAGAGGGTCGCCCGGATTATTTCCATGAATTGTTTGATAAATACTTTAAATTCTGCCGGTTTTTTTTATCTTAGTTTGAGGAAAAAATGAAATGTCTCGTCACCGGCGCGACCGGTTTTATCGGAACGCATCTCGTCAATCGGCTACTGTCTGACAACCAGAATGTCCGGTGTCTGGCGCGGAACGAAAGCGTCCGCCCGGAAGAATTTGCCGATAAAGTGGAATGGGTTGTCGGCGATCTTCAGGACAAAGACTCGCTGAATAAAGCCGTCGATGACATCGATGTCATTTTTCATCTGGCCGGCGCCGTCAAGGCGCAAAACGCGTTTGAATTTCTCCAGATCAATTTTTACGGAACCGAAAACCTGTTGAACGCTGTTTCGGAATACGGCAAGAAAGATGTCCGGTTGATCTACATCAGTTCGTTGTCCGCCGGCGGAGCGTCCGACGCGCTCAAGCCGAAACATGAAGACGAGCCGGCATTCCCGGTCTCGGCATATGGTAACAGCAAATTAGCCGCCGAAATTGCCGTTTTAAAACAAAAAGAGAATATTCACGTCACGATCATCCGTCCGGCAATCGTTTACGGCCCGGGCGATCGGGAAACTTTGTGGTTTTATCAACTGGCGCAAAAACACATCAGTCCGCGCATCGGATTCCGGAAAAATTATTTCAGCATGATTTATGTGGACGATCTGGTTCACCTTATGATCCTTTTGATGGACAATCCGCTCGTTTCGGGCGAAATCTTTTACGCCGCCGATTCGAAGCATGAAGGATATTCGCAAAGCGAGGTTATTGAAACTTCTGCCAAAATTCTCGGCGAATGGACGATCACTCTTTATTTTCCCAAATCGATCGTGTGGTTAATGTCCATCCTTTCCGGCTTTTTTTCGCGGATCGTCGGAAAACTCAGCATTTTCAATCCGGATAAATACCGGGAAATGACGCAGGAATACTGGGTTTGCACATCCGAAAAAGCCAGACGGCTTCTGAATTTCAAGTCCGAAGTCGGATTGCACGACGGCCTCGAAAAAAGCATCGCATGGTACAAAGAGAACAAATGGATATAGAAATCGACGCCAAAACATCCTTCATCGAGCATGTTAAAGCCCGCATTTTCCCGACTGATTATCTCGTTCTTATTTATGGTGTTTTTCTCACGTTAGTCGCTCTCGTTTTCGGCGGCCGGAGCGGGGAAGCGAATGCATTTCTAACTCTCGATTTCGGCATTCTCCTGATTTTATCGGTTTGTATTTATTTTGAACGACGCGATTTCCACTCCCAGATTTACTGGATTCATGTCTGGATTCCGATCCTGACACTGGCGCTCTTTTATACGCAATGCACCGTCTTTGACAATCTGGTCTTTCCGCAGACGTTCGATCCGTTGTTGCAAAAATGGGACAAGGCGGTCTTCGGCGTCACGCTGAATACCACACTGGCACCTTTTGCGAATAGCCCATTCATCGACGAATCGATGCACGGTTTTTATTTTTCCTATTATTTCATGTTATTCGTACCCGGATTGATTATGATGCTTAAACGAAATCC
>JBAZPZ010000161.1:0-4062 GCA_041645495.1 Fidelibacterota bacterium
CCAATGAATCCGAAAGCGTTGGATTGGAGAACGAAAAAACATCGCCGTCCGCCGAAATACAACTATCGCCGGTGCATCCGCTGTTTCTGCTGTCAGGAAGTCTGTCCGAACGGCGCGATCGCGGCAAAAAATCCGCTTCTCCGGCGGATGATCGAAAAAATGTATCGTTTGGGAGTGATTTGAAATGATCCTTTTTTATGCTCTGCTCTGCGCCTTTTTTACAATCTCCGGTACCATCATTATTCTGTTTCCGGCATTCTTTAAAAAACTGTTGAACCGGATGATCGAAAAAAAACTGTTTTACGTGATGGGAATTGCCGAGATCGCCATGGGACTCGGGACGCTCTTTTTCAGGCATGAGACGAAAGCGACGTGGTTTGGGTTCGTTGCCGGACTTGCGTTGTTTGTTGACGGCATTTTTTACATGATTTCCACCGAACGGGTCAAAGAATCCTTTCAATGGTTTTTAAGTATGGACGATAAAGCCGTTAAAATCTACGGCGTCTTTGTGCTGGTCGTCGCCGCCGGATTTTTCCTGATGAGCGTGATGTGATTGAACGAATTAACTATTAAAGCGATAGCATGGTCATGGAGTTGAAATGAAACGACTGATAACAATTCTTCTCATCGGAGCGCTTGGCTTTGCTCAGGTCGATAGTATCAATCCGGAAAAGAAAAACCTCGCGACGCAATCGGATGGCAAATGGTTTTTACTGAAAAAATCCGATCTGGAGAACGGCGCGCGTCATACAAAACACGCCATGACGTTTGGCAAATATGTCACTGGTTATAACCTTTCCGTTCTAAAGGCGATCGATATCGTACAGGCGACTGCAATGGACGGCGGCGGATATTTTGTCGGAAAAGATTCGATCCCGACCGAATCGCCGATCGGTTACGATCTTGCCTTGTTCGGTCGTCCGTTGATCGACGCGCCGCGGACAACGAGTTATTGCTCCGGTTCCAGCTACGCCGTGTTTATCGAAGCACTAAATCTGATCTTATCCAAACAAAGCGGCAAGTTGGACGACGTTCGTCTGGAAGCGATGCGCATGCAGGAACCGAATGGCGGCAGGCGGGAAGACGGCGTCAAGAATTGGGGACACTGGAACGCGGACGGATTCGGTACGCATTTTTCCATGGCGCAGTACACGAAAATGGGCGAAGTCGTTTTACCGATCGACGCGCGCCCGGGTGATTTCCTGAATATTTCATGGAAAGGCGGACTCGGGCATTCGGTCGTTTTTCTCGGCTGGTACATTGACGAATCGGGCAAAAAGTTCATGCTTTATTGGTCGAGCCAAAAATCCACGAACGGCTTATCCGATCAATTAGTCTCACTGGAAGACATCAAAAGCGTGAAGATGGTTCGTCTGACGCATCCGGAGAATCTGTTTAGATTCGACGTCAATACGAAAGTCGATACGGAAATTCCCGGCGACGAGATCGGATTGTAACGATAGTAAAAATTGCAACGGGGCGGTGAAATGAGGAATTTAATTGTTGGATTGATCGTTTTGCCGTCGGTTCTGTTTGCCGGCGATCTGTCGGCTTGTTATTCGGATTATGGCGACCTGATCGTGACGCAGATTTCATCGGCGCCTTTTCCGCATCCGGCCAGAATGAACGGCCATGAATACGATAGCAAGGTTTATCCGGCAGAGCGACATTATTCCGATTCCAGCGTCGCTATCTTTATCCCGAAAAACTACCGTCAGACCGATCGCGTTGACATCGTCGTGCATTTTCATGGCTGGTTTAATAACATCGACAGCGTTTTTTCGACATTCAAACTCGTCGAACAGTTCTCAGCGAGCGGAAAGAACGCCATCCTGATCGTTCCGCAAGGACCGAAGAACGCGCCGGATTCCTTTGGCGGAAAACTGGAAGACCCGGATGGATTTTCTATCTTCATCACCGATATTCTGGCTGTTCTGAAGCAAAACAATAAAATCAAGACACAGAATTTGGGGAGCATCGTCCTTTCCGGACACAGCGGCGGTTATCACGTGATTTCGTACATTCTCATGCACGGTGGATTATCCGACAAAATCAGTGAAGTCTATTTATTCGACGCGTTGTACGGACAGACCGAAAAATACGTTTACTGGCTGACGTGTACCGACGGGAAATTGATCAATATTTATACTACGGATGGCGGCACCAAAGAAGACAGCGAACTCCTCATGGAAGATCTGACCGGCTGGAAGATTCCGTACGTCTTTCGGAACGAACCGGAACTCACGGCAAAAGACCTCAAAGACAATCGGTTGATTTTCATCTACAGCCCGAACGGCCACAACGAAGTCCAATACAAGAATGAGAATTTTAACCGTTTTCTGAATGCAAGCCGATTGACCGACATCTCCGGGAGGAAATAATGGAATTCCTCGAACTGGTTCGGCGACGCCAAAGCGTGCGGAAGTATTCGGACCGACCGATCCCGCGTGATTTGATCGACAAATGTATAGAAGCCGCGCGATTGGCACCTTCAGCAAACAACAGTCAGCCGTGGTCGTTCATTGTCATTGATGATGAAACACAGAAAAACCTGTTTTGCGACCGGGCATTTTCCGGTATTTACAAGAGTAATCTTTTTGTGAAAAAAGCGCCGGTAGTGATTGTTGTACTGACCAAACCGAAGCAGATCATGGCGCGAGTGGGCGGTTGGTTTCGGAAAGTCGAGTATCATCGCATCGACGTCGGAATCGCCTGCGAACATTTGATCCTTCAGGCGGAAGAACTCGGGATCGGCACCTGCTGGCTCGGCTGGTTCGATGAAAAAGCCGTGAAGAAAACGTTCCGTCTGCCAAGATCGGCTAAAATAGATATTATGATCAGTATGGGCTATCCTGCCGACGACCGAATCCGGATGAAAAAGCGCAAAACGCTGGATGAAGTCAGGAAATACGCCGGAGAATAGGAACAGTCATTCGTCATTGAGGTATTTTAGTTGATACAGTACTAATGAGCGGAAATCACAAACTACAAACTACAAACCTGTCCCACGCTTGTCATCCTGAGCCACAGAGGGAAAACAGTCAGAATCACTGATTACACGGATTTATGGATTCCGCTGATTCGTACTCGAATAAAACAATTCCTATCCGTTCAATCTTTTTCATTTCAATATTTTTAATCTGTGAAATCAGCGTAATCTGTGTAATCAGTGATTCAGACATTTATCTTCTCCATCAGCGCAATCCGCGTAATCTGTGATTCTGACGGTGTTATGAGTGAAGCGTACAAGATTATGATTACGAGAGGAAGCAATATTAAAATCATTAGCGATACTGTATGACGATTAAATTCGATTATTACAATTTAAATTTTTCAATCTCGTCTCTACGCTCCCGCGTTGAGACGAAAAGGAATTATGAAAGGGATTGACGGGCGTTTCCGATCCCAGCGTTAAAACGCTGGGTTACTCTGAATCTTAACCTTAATCTGTCTTTTCCCTTTTCCCCACCCTTGGCGGGGTTTCGTGTATTTCCGCGTGTTCCGCGGGCAATTTCAATCTCTTATCCACTTTCATCCGCGGTTAGACACCGTCTCACTTTTTTCCGACACGGCTTCTCACGAAATAATCCTTGATCGCAAATGGTGAATAATAAATATAAAACGAAATGATGCCGACGACTTCGAGCGAAAGAATGTACCACGGCCACGGACCGAGGACGTCGATGAGCGACGCGGTTTCGGGTTTGTGGCAAATGAACAGATAATTCCCATTTGTGAAGTAATTGAAAATGGCGATGAAAATCATGTAGCAATTGGTGATTAAAAATATTTTTGGAATCGAGCGAAGTTTGGGACGATAATTCATGTCGAACGTCATGAAAATCGAAGCCGTGACGATCGATCCGTGTGATACGAAGAATTGAAAGAAACGATAGTGTGGAAACGCATAGACACCGATGTCCGGCGTCAGCAAAGCCTGAATCGCGCCGCCAAGTCCCCAGAAATAAACGATCTCGTACAATGCGTAACTCTTATTGACCAGCATGATGGCGGAAAGGATGACGGCGGCTCCGCATAAATGTAGTGGGAGCGAAGCGCCGA
>JBAZPZ010000162.1:0-4009 GCA_041645495.1 Fidelibacterota bacterium
ACACGCGCCGCAATCGCCGGAGCCGCAACCATACTTGACGCCGGTGTAGCCATTCGCTCTCAGCGTCTCGAGCAAGGTTTCGCCCGGCTGGATTTCGAGACTTTTCTTCGTCTGATTGATGACTAGTTCAATTTTCATGCGCCTGCTCTCCGATCTGTTCAAATGCCCGCTTCACCATCGTCTTTACCAGATTGATCCGAAATTCTTTGGAAAATGTCGGATTTGCGGACGGCTGGAATTTCATGCTATCGACGATTGTTGCGACTTTTCCCGGATCGAATGCCGCACCGTTCAACTTTTCTTCGATTTCAGGGAATCGCCTGGCTTTCGGAAAAACGTTCCCGACGGCAATACGGACATCTTTCAGCCGCCCGCTGACGACTCTGGCATAAACCGCCACGTCGGCGATTGCGTAATCGAATGTCGTTCTCGCATACCGCGCATAGATACTGATTCCCGGCGCTTTCGGCAGAATTATTCCGGTGACCAGCGTTGTCCCGTCCAACAGTTTTCCATCGAGAAAATCCTCGATTCCGACAACAGCCGCATTCGTTCCGGCCAGCGAAATCTCCGCGTTCAACGCCAAAAGCGGCGTCGGGATGTTCGACCATGATGGCAACGACGCCAGCGATCCGCCGATCGTAATCAGATTTCTGAGCGAGTTCGACGCGGCAAGTGAGGCGGCGGTTCTCAGCATATTTCGCCCATCGCCGAAATCGTGTTCGCCGATTTCGCTGAATCGAGCGCACGCGCCAATCATCGTTTTGCCGCCGGTCTCTTCAATGAAATTCAGTCCGACGTTTCTCAAACTGATCATACCGACGGCGCTGACCGTTCCGCCGCGATGAAAACTTGTCCCGCCGGAGTAGGGAATCACACGGGCTTTTTTCATCAACGCGAGCGCGCGCTCCACACTCTCCGGGTAATGCCATTCCTGAATATTCTTAATCATGGATTCTTTCTATGAATTGGTCCCGAACCTTCGGGATCCAAACCAAATTTCGGTAACTTGACCAATCAATGCAATTTATTGTTTGAAAATTATCCTTGAATATTACCAGGCTATCTGGTAATATTCCAGCATGATGATCGACCGAGTACAACTGAGTAAACGACTGGCAGAGTCCATTCATAACTATCCAGTAACTTTAATCACGGGACCACGGCAATGCGGGAAAACAACAATCGCCCGAGAAATCTATCGGAAAATGGGCGGAACCTACTTTGACCTGGAAGACCCGGAATGTCCGCTTCAACCCGAGATTGCCAAAACTGTTTTGAAAGAAATCCGTGGCTTGATTGTCATCGATGAAATTCAGCGTCAGGCTAACCTTTTCCCAATTATTCGTGTATTGGCTGACCGCCCAGACGCAGACGCGAAATTTCTCATTCTGGGCTCAGCGTCGTTAGAACTGATTAAGCACGCCTCAGAATCGTTGGCGGGAAGAATTTCCTATATTATAATGAGTGGCTTTAATATTGACGAAGCCGGCGTCGATTCCTATCAAAATCTCTGGAGTCGTGGTGGTTTCCCGAATTCATTTCTTGCCACCGATGAAATCTTCAGCATCGACTGGCGTAAAAATTTCATTCAGACGTTTTTAGAAAGAGATATTTCTCAACTCGGCATTCGTGTTCCGGCGGTAACCCTGCGTCGTTTCTGGAATATGGTTGCTCATTATCATGGACAAATCTGGAATGCCGCTGACTTTGCCAAGTCGCTCGGCGTCAAAGAAGACACCGCCAGACATTATCTCGACATTTTATCGGAGACATTCGTCATTCGGCAGTTAGCACCCTATTTTGAGAATGTCGGAAAGCGGGTGATTAAATCCCCTAAAATATATGTTCGCGATTCGGGTCTTTTACACGCGCTATTGGATTTGCGCTCTTTTAGCGAGATTTATTCCTATCCGCGATTCGGATTTTCATGGGAGGGCTTTGTCATTGAGCAAATTCTCAACCTGACTTTGTCGGAACGTGAAGCATATTTTTACAAAACACATGCGGGTGCAGAACTGGATTTATTGATAACCCGAGGAAACCGACGAATCGGTTTCGAGATCAAATATCTCGATCATCCGACGCCTACCCGTTCGACTCATATTGTCACGAATGATTTAAATCTTTCTCAATTGTATATCATTTATCCCGGCGAACTTTCCTATTCGATTATGGATCGTGTTCAAGTCGCCTCTATCAAATCTTTGAAAAGTATTCTTGGAAAAGAAGATTTACTGAGCCGGTGATCTTCTGCCGAAATAAACAACCATTAACGGTTTTCCCGCGACACTCGCACGATTCCGTCCCGCATCGCCATTAAAAATTTGACGTTCTCGTCCCATGAATAATCCGGATACGTCCACGGCAGAAACTTGAATTTTCCATGTTCGTAGATCATCGTGATCTCTCCGAAAATTCCATCAGTGACGAAAACGCGGTGTGAGAAATTCTTCGTCGAATACAAGACCAGCTTCGACGGTTCCAGATAGCCGGGATCGAGATCGATCATCCGGACGAGCCGCCCGGAATCGCTCCGCGCCGTCTCCGCTTCCAGTTCGTTCGACCAGACTTTGACCCGCGCAAAATCCTGCAGATCGACAGGTTCTTTCATCACAAAGAACTGCTTCTGCAAATCCTTCCCGAATTCCTTTTCATAGTATTCGGTGAAATCCGAAACTTTGAAAACCGGTCCGGCTCCCATTATCTCGCCATATTTTCCCCGAATCCGGTTTATTGCTAAATCATATAATTCCCGCTCCGAAAACATAAGCGCGAAGAACGGATGCGCTGTCGTGACGGGCTTAATCGTTCCCATCGTCTGATCCCTCCGATTGATAATGTGTTTGTCCGCGCGTCTTCTCGTTCGTCTCATTGACGAATTGAACCAACCGTTTGAATTCCTCCGCCCATTCCGGCTCGGAATAGAACGGAAAAACGGAGTTGTTCGTCAATAACGGATCGGTGTCGTCGGAAACGAGTCCTTTGCGCCGCGCTTTTTCCCATTCCGCCGTTCCGGGGATCGGCGTAAAGAACGCCAATCGCGAAATCGCGCCCTGATCGGCGACGAACCGAACGCTGTCGATCGCCTGTTCAAGCGTCTGTTCAGGCAGTCCGGCGATCAAATAAACTTCGATCCGATTCCGCCGAAAACCGGCATTCTCCAAAACATTCATTGTTCGGATGAATGCCGCGTTGTCCACTTTATTCGACGATGCGTGTTGAATCTCCGGCGCGACCGATTCCAAACTGAGCCGGATCGTCTCGAAACCAGCCGATTTCATCAATTCGGCAAGTTCCGGGTTGATTTCCCGCGCGAAAAGACCGTTCGGCGTATGAAACCGCGCCCGAACGCCATGTTCAACGACGCCCTTGAGGATCGGTATGATATGCCGGTCGCGATTGACAAACAGCGCGTCGTCATAAAACGCAAAGTCGCGGATGTCGTACCGGTAATGCATATCCACGATCTCGAAGACCACATCTTCCGGTTTGCGCTGATTGAACCGCGGATTCAGCAGGCGCGTCGCGCAGTAACTGCACCGGTTCGGACAGCCGCGCGAGGTCAAAACGGCAACCGATTTCAGCCGGGAATACAACGACCACGGCAATTCACCGGAATCGTCAAACTCCGGCAGTTGCAACTCGTCCCGCGAAATCCCAAACAGAGAATCGAGCAAGGTCAGCGCTTTTTTCTCGCCATAACCGGTGACGAGATAGTCCGGCCGGATCGTCTGCCGCGCGTGTTCGGGTAAGAGCGTCGTATAAATCCCACCGAGTATCAGCGGCGTTCCGGGAAATCGTTCCCGCAGAACCGCCGCCGTCATTTCCACGCCCGGATACCAGTATGTCATGTGCGACGTCAGCAAAATGGCGTCAGGTTGTTCGATCGCGTCCAGCGCCGACTCGAATTTTTCCCGCGTCGCGCCGTATAATCCATATCGGCGCGGAATATGCGACAAAACCTCCGGCTTGGGCAATATTGTCTTCCGGTAATGCCCGCGCCCGT
>JBAZPZ010000163.1:0-3905 GCA_041645495.1 Fidelibacterota bacterium
CGGAATGGCGAAGTCATCCAGCCAAAAGACGAGCGCGAGATCGAAACCGCCGTCGATGGACTCATTCATTTTCTCCAATCCAAAGAAATCATTTAAGGAGCCAAACATGTCATATACAGACGTCTGGATTCTCGGCGAACAGGAAGATGGCAACGTCAAACTCGTTTCATACGAACTGCTGAAACGCGGACGCGCACTGGCAGATAAACGCGGCGTCAAATTGGTGGCGATCATGCTCGGCAAACAAATTTCCAAAGAAGGTTTGCAGGAGTTGATCCATCGGGGCGCCGACCGCGTCATCGTCGTCGAAAATCCCGCACTGGAGCATTTTCTTCCGGAGCCGTATCTGCACACCGTTCTCACATTGATCCAGCGGCATCAACCGGAAATTCTGATCGCCAGCGCCACGACGACGGGACGCACCGTCATGCCTGCAATCGCCGTCAAATGCAATACAGGCTTGACGGCGGACTGCACAGACCTCGACATCGAAGATGGAACCGGCTGTCTCATTCAGACGCGCCCGGCGATCGGCGGCAACATTCTGGCGACAATCAAAACGCCGACGCGCAGACCGCAGATGGCGACGGTTCGTCCGCACTCGAATAAACCGCTTCCTGCCGACATCACACGCACCGGCGAAATTATCTACGAAACCATTGATCCCGCTCTGCTGAAAAGCCGCGTCAGGCGAATCGGTTTCAAGGCAAACGCCGAAGAAGGCGGAAGCATTCAGGATGCTGAAATCATCATCGCCGGTGGAAAAGGCTTCAAGAAGAGCGATAATTTTCAGATGGTGCATGAACTCGCCGGTATTTTCGGCGGAGCGGTCGGCGCCTCGCGCGATGCCGTCGATCTCGGCTGGTCAACCTATCCGCATCAGGTCGGTTTGAGTGGCAAAACCGTCAGCCCGAAACTCTACATCGCCATCGCGATTTCCGGCTCGGTTCAGCATCTCGCCGGAATCAAAACGGCGGAAAACATCATCGCCATCAACAGCGACCCCGACGCGCAGATTTTTCAGGTCGCCAACTACGGAATTGCCGCCGACCTGTTTGAAGTTCTGCCGATTCTCATCGGCAAGCTGAAGGCGTTGAAACAACAGAAATCCATGTAACGGAGGTTCATTATGTCTCATTACACATATAATTCGATCAATCACTCTATCGTCGATGAATTGAAATCTATCGTCGGCGCCAAATTCGTCATCTTCGGCGAGCCGGAAAAGATGGAACCTTATTCGCACGACGAAATCGCCGAAAAGCATTATGCGCATATGCCGGAGGCTGTCGTCAAGCCGCGGACTGCTGAAGAAATATCACAAATCATGAAACTGGCGAATCGCGAAAATGTCCCGGTTACGCCGCGTGGCGCGGGAAGTGGACTTTCGGGCGGCGCGGTTCCGCTTCACGGCGGGATTTCATTATCGCTGGAACGGATGAACGAAATTCTGGAAATCGACAAAGAAAACCTCGTCGTCGTCGTCGAACCGGGTGTCGTGACCAACGAAATCAACGAGAAGCTCAAAGCCGACGGACTATTCTTCGCCGGCTATCCGATGAGCGTCGAAAGTTGCTTTGTCGGAGGAAATGTTGCCGAAAACGCAGGCGGCGGACGCGCGGTCAAATACGGCGTCACCGGTCGCTACATCATCGGTCTGGAAGTCGTCACACCTGAAGGCGATATTATTCATCTCGGCGGGAAATTATCGAAGAACGTCGTCGGTTACGATTTCATCAAACTGATGGTCGGCAGTGAAGGAACGCTCGGAATTTTTACCAGGATTTATATCAAACTGCTTCCTCTTCCGACGGAAAAAATCGATCTACTGGTCATGTTCAAAGACGTCGAATCCGCGATTCGCATCGTCCCGACGATCATGACTATGGGACACATCATCCCGACTTCTATCGAATTCATGGACAAACTCTCGTTCCAGACTTCATACAAATATCTGAATGAGCGTTTGCCGCTTGAAGAAGCGGGCGCGATGTTGCTCATCGAGGTCGATGGCAACAGCATGGAACAACTCGAAAAGGAATACGAAACCATCGGCGAACTTTGTCTGCAGAACGACGCGATCGACGTTTTCGTCGCCGACAATGCCACGACGCAGGAACGTGTCTGGAAAGTCCGGCGCAACATTGCCGAGGCGTTCAAAGTCTATTCGCCGGTTCAAAGCCTCGAAGACATCGTCGTGCCCGTTGCCACCATTCCGAAAATCCTTCCCGAGATCGAAAAACTCGCGGAAAAATATGACGTCGTCATTCCGTGTTACGGACATGCGGGCGACGGAAATCTCCACGCCACGCTCGTGAAAAAACCGGAAATGTCGATAGAAAAATGGAACGAATTATTGCCGACGATTCTCCATGATTTGTACGAAAAGACCGTCGCGTGCGGCGGAACGATCAGCGGCGAACACGGCATCGGTCACAAACGGAAAGCATTCATCGGGCAGGCGCTGGAACCGGCAACCATCGAACTGATGCGCCGCGTCAAACTCGCCTTCGATCCGAAGAATATCCTCAATCCCGGAAAAATCTTCGACATCGGTTAGCCGGTCGCCGAACCAAATAATTTTATCGTGACGATTTCACCGTCATTTCTGTCCGAACTCATCGACCTGCGCCGGGAAATCCACCGGCATCCGGAATTGTCGAACGAGGAACGGACAACCACCGAACGACTGATTCGCTTCATTTCGGCGCATTCCAAACCAAGTCAGATTGTTCAAAATATCAGCGGACACGGATTTCTGATTTTATTCGACAGCGGTCAGCCGGGGAAAACCGTTGCCATTCGCGCCGAATTAGACGCTCTGCCGATTCACGAAAAAACGGATTTGCCTTATAAGTCGGAAACCTCCGGCGTCTCGCATCAGTGCGGACACGACGGACAGATGGCGATTCTCGCCGGACTCGCGCATCTGCTCGGACAACAGCCACCGAAAGCCGGAATAGTCATGCTGATTTTCCAACCTGCGGAAGAGACCGGCGAAGGCGCGCACCGCATGATCGCCGACGCCAATTTCAGTAAATTCCCCATCGACCTCATCTTCGGTTTCCACAATCTGCCCGGCTTTCCTTTCGGAAAGATCATCGTCAGAGAGCAGACTTTTTGTGCCGCTTCGTGCGGAATGGTCGCGGCGTTGACCGGACATCCGTCTCACGCCTCGCATCCCGAATCCGCCGTCAGTCCCGCGCTGGCGATGGCAGAGATGATTCAAGCCCTGAGCGCGATCCCGCATACGCCGGATTCAAGCGAGGATTTTTCACTACTCACCGTCATCCACGCCCGGCTTGGCGAAATCGCATTCGGAACGACGCCCGGCGATGCCGTCGTCATGGCGACACAGCGCGCTTACACAGACGAACGGCTTAATCGATTGAAAACCGAAACGGAAAAACTGATTCGGGCAATATCGATGAAACATCATCTGGCATGTGAATTCTCCTACCGTGACGTCTTTTCCGCCTGCGTCAATCACCCCGAAGCCGTTTGGCAAATCCGGAACGCCGCGGAGTCGTGCGGACTGGAGACTATCGAACTCGAGAAGCCTTTTCGCTGGTCGGAAGATTTCGGATATTTCGCGTCCCGGTTTCCCGGCGCCTATTTCGGAATCGGAGCCGGAGAAAACCATCCCGACCTGCACGACGGCGGCTATGATTTCCCCGATGAACTGATCGAACCAGGATTATCTATCCTTCAACGGCTTATCGGCAATACTCTCGGATAATCTTCTATCAACGAGGCGAAAATGTTCAGAATTGCAACCACTTCCGGGGACCTCATCAAGGTTTTTATTGTTCGCGGTATCGTGTTTCTGGAAGAGCAGAATGTGCCGTATTCTATCGAAATGGACGAGCATGAAAGCACGGCGACTCACATTCTCGGAGAAATCG
>JBAZPZ010000164.1:0-3800 GCA_041645495.1 Fidelibacterota bacterium
TAAAAATCATATCGAAAACCGTACAAATAGTCAATGAGTGAGGTGGAACTCCATAGCATGGACTGATCATCATGAAAATCAGCAATGGCAAACACAAGAGGATGGCCAGTTACGTGGGGCAAATCCCAGTACCTTTTTTGCAGTTTAGAATATAAAGGACTTCCAAATCTGATTGGCATAGCATTCTCTTGCTCGGCCATCACCTCCTCTGGTGTTTTGCAAACAGGCATTGTCCTTACGTATCGCGGCGGATTATCTAATTTCCTGCCTACGATAACAGCCTCTATCGCTACCGTCTCGGAATACTTTGTGATCATAAAATCGGGAGCGTCGTACTCACGTCTGAGGAACAGATCTTCCTCTTTTAAATAAGCAAAGAGGCATAATTCGCTTAATAATCTCTCTTGCTGGGATAAATGCTGTATCACTTATCAACCGGCGGAAATACACGTGTTGCTTTTCAGGAGGTACAATGGGCGTAAATAGGCCCAGAGATTCGGATTTATCTACTTGGGGAAACACCGCCGGGCTATTGCAGGTATGCCACTTGATAATATTGTGTAACCAGTTAACAGCCGAGTCCTTATCAGGAAAAGAGGATTCTACATTAATAGCCCTAAAACGACCGGATTCATCACAACCTAGGATAATAGAGGCGTAATCGTTATCAATAGTATCCAAGAGGAGGATTCCAAGCACCGTTTCATCTTCATTCGAAAACCAAGCTAATTCTCGACTCAAATACGCTGCCGATTGTATTCGTTTATATTGCATCCATAACCTCATTTCTTTTTTCTCCAACGAGTAACGACAATTAATATAAATTGCCTTTTCATTACCGTTTCATCCATTTCCATCACGCTGACATTTTAATCATTCGTAATTTTTTAGTCAAGCACGAATCCGGATGCGTGTAAAAGCCTCACGATTTTGGTTGGTACAGTCCATCCTGATCGGCGCTGAACAGGCCGGCCTGATACATGCGCCGGTTGGCTCACTTCTCCACCTTTTTCAGGTCGGCCTGTTTGTCGACAGTCAGGTCAGCTTCATAAAAGTCATTGTCCTGCGGCAGGATCATGGTCAGGCGATGCGTGTCGTCGATCTGCGCGACGGCCTTTTCAACCGTGAAAGCCAGCAGATGGCCGCCCGCCTGCCCGTCTTTGCTGATAAAATGCAGGTGATAGCCGGGCACATTGACTCCGGCGACGTATGACGGACAGCGAAAGCCGACGATTGTGCCGTCCACATCCTGGAAGTCAAAGATCGGCTGGGTGGCCGCGATCTCTTTCAATACTTTGTACGGCCGGGATTGCGCCGGAACGCTCCTGGTTTTCACCGCGTGGAAGCGGCCCTCGATCCGGATCGCATAGAAAATATTCTGAGTCGGCAGAGCGGCGTCGATGATCTTAGTCAATGAGTCGAAATTCGTTCCGGCGGGCAGTGTCACCTGCCGGTCGGAATCGAAAAAGGTCACCGCCGCGAACGGAGTTTTAACGCTCAGTTCAGGATTCCCGATTTTACCATCGGCCGTCACCTGATAAATGCGACCGTCCAGAACCACCATCTCGCCGTTCAACCGGTCGAATGTCCCAATGCCGAAATCGCCATTGCGTTTCAGTTCACCCAGCGTGAGCGAGCCGTCGTAGCCACCGCCCAGCAGGGCGTCGATCGTGCCGACCTGAGTCAGCGTTTCGCGGTCACGGTCATTGCCGCAACTGATGATGGATACACTCAGCAGAATCAATAACAGATTGGTCTTTGACATGAGCTCTTCATCCTTTTATCGTTAATCACTTTTCACAAATTCGGCAACAATTTAACGAAGAATCCGAAAAACGCAAGGCACGCTTTTTCCGGGCGGCCGGGACATTCCGTGAATGACTCCAGATTACCCCGCCTCTTTCTCTGAATTGTTTACGAACGCTCTCGACTTCTGCCCGAATGAGTGAATCGGTAATCGAAGGAACCGGGTTATATTTTTCGTCATAGCGGAATAGTGTTAAGGAACGGCGTCCTGATGAACATTACTCTATTTAAAGAAAGAACACTGTAGTTTTGGTCCATATTTCACAGGCTTACTATACTTTTCGATCAAACCCTCATTGACTAATTGCCGAAGCCATTCTTCCGCCTGGTTTTTCGACACCTGTAAATCCGCGGCCACCTCGGCGACTGTCCTGGGCGTTTCCACCTTTCCTATATACTCCCGCAACCTGGCAAACAGATCATTGGCCGGTTCAACAGGCAACTCCACAGAAACAGGGGAGGAGGATTCATTCAGCGGGGACAAATCCTGCGCTATATCATATGACTTAGGTTCCTCACGAATCGAGAAAATGAGTTCGCCTTGAAAGGTAGCAGGCTTTTTTAAGTTCAACTCCGATGACAGCACTTCCGCCAATTCTTCCGGCGTCTCCGGACCAGGCCAGGGCAATGCCCCCTTATGACGAAGGGCTTCCAATCCTTTGTCGGTTACCCCATTCGAGCGAACATATACCGGTACGAGCCGCAGTTTATCGAGTTGTTCAACAGCACCGGCCCAGGTACCACCTTTCATATAATCCGAACTAACGACCAGCGCCGCATCCGCCAGTGCGTAGATCAGTTTATTCCTCTGCATGGCTTGTCCCGCGTTGAATCCGGCTAAAGGATCGTACGGTGATATTAAGACCAGGTATCCATCCATTAAGAGGTTTCGGTTTTCGCGGTTCAGAACCACTCGTTCCAAACTATCAGCCAGGATTCCCGTTACCCTGCCGCCTGTTTCCAGTGCACCGCGCATAGCGGCCTGATCGATGCCGCGGGCTCCCCCCGAAACAAGAGTATGTCCTGCTTTAGCAGACAGATGGCCGATGCTCTCAGCATATTCGATTAAGACATCGTCCACATGCCGTGAACCCACGACAGCCAACCCGCCTGTATCTGCAATCGCGGCTTCGCCACAACCGTAAAGAATCGGCGGCGCATCGTCATTAAGACGTGTCTTCAAGCGTTTCGGGTACTTATCATCGGCGCGACTGATTACCCAGATGGCGCGCGACTGCCAGCGTTCGACTGCCTGACTCAACTGAAAACCGCGGGCCAGCAGGCAATCGAGGCGATTGCTGTCGATGAATGTCTGTCGCTCTATGAGCAATTCTCTCATATCGGGAAGCAGTAGATCGGCTGGCTGATGTTGCTTATCGCGCAGGAATCGCGCCAGCTTCTTGTACTCGCCCGGCGTTAATAAGTCCGCCGAAGACCCGCCACGCCCCACAATCAGTGGAGCCGTCAACAGCAGGATCGCTTGTGTATCAGGGGAAATTAACATATTCATTTCTCGTGTCCTGTCAGGGCTAGAACCAGCGGCCACACCTCGCTACTAGCATTTGAACGTAATAACCAGGCCGCAACGGTCAACGTCCAGCGCGAATCCACCATGTCATCTACAAGCAACACCGGCCCGTCGGGTAGCGGTTGACTACGGATTGCAAGAGAACCGTCGATGTTATGCGCCTGCTGGATGCTGTTTGCCATGCTCTTTTGCTCCGGCCTGTTATCGGTTTTCTCAATTATCGCATTGAACGGCAGGTTCAGGGCCACGGCCAACCGTCGTGCGAAGTCCGGTACGAGATCGGGATGTCGAAGCGATGGAATGCTGGTAACCCAGGTCGGCGCAGGTTGCGGGTTCCAGTCTCTCACCAGATGCACACAGGCTTCCACTAATTCATCCGAATAGCGGTGGTCCCGGTACTTGCCTTGACGCACCAGGCCGCCCCATCCGGCGTCTCCCCAGATGCAAAGCGCCTTACCGGGTTGTG
>JBAZPZ010000165.1:0-3794 GCA_041645495.1 Fidelibacterota bacterium
TCGATCGCTTCCTGCGAAAGAGTCAGAAAAGAGCCGATTTGCGGCTTCCCGCGTTTGATGACGCCGGTTCTCATATCCTCCGTAATACCTTCCATTCCCTTGATGAGATTCGTCTCTTTATTTTTAATACCGCGATGAATGATGATGATGCCGCCGAAGTAAGCGACTAAGTAACCGATCGCCGCAATGGTCAATCCGGTCGCCGCGCCGCCTTCCAGCCCGAAGCTTTCCCAGGCTTTGCCCATCGTAAAGGCTTGTCCCGGACCCATTCCGAATCCCATCGGCAAAAGCAATCCAATCGACGGCGCCAGATTCGGCATCGTCGTGTAAATGAAAAAAAATGCAACCAGCAGGCCGACGACTCCCTGCACGATGTAGCTGGAGAGCATCGCCAGCCCGAAACTCAGCGGACCTTTTCCCCAGTGAGATTTCTCCTGCCGTAATCCCATTGCAACGAATGTCAGCGCCAGCAAATGATACACGTACGCGCCGAGCCGGTCGATATTCATGTCCAGCAAGCCGATAATTTGCGGTCCGACGATCAGTCCGATGAATCCCGCAATGATGTTGTTCGGGATGAGGTATTTCTGGAAAAACTTACCGTAGCGCCTCAGTACCGTACCCAGAATCAGAAAAATGCTCAGATACGAAAAATCCATGATAATCGAACGGAAATTGACGTTAAAATCCCATAGACTCATACGTGCTCCTGTTCAATGCGAATTGTTATTCTGGTGACTGAGTTGTTTATTCTGTGCCTTTAATCTTGATTTGGATCGCTTTTAAAATGCCGGTTCGGTGTATCGAGAACTTCCGGATTTTTCAACCGTTCGACGATGCCGCGTGCCAGTTTTCCACCCTGAGCGCCATCGACAATGCGGTGGTCGAACGTTCCCGATATCGGCAAGATCGACCGAATAACGATCTGTCCTTCCACGACAACCGGCTTTTCCTCGATCTTACCGATCGACAGAACTGCCGGCAATTTCCCGATTGGAAACAGCGCGGGCATTCCGGTCGTCAGACCCCACGTCCCGATATTCGTCAACATGATGCTTCCAAACGGATCGGACGGAATTTTAAGAAACGGAAACGAGAAACCGAGATCGAAAATCCACCATTTGATAAAGAGGAAAATCGGTCTTCTCAGCGGCCACGGAATTTTAGCGACGGCGTCTTTAGCGGCAAATGCGCCCGTTTCGTCGCCCTTTCGCTTTTTCTCGATTCGCTCGGCAGTGTAATCGGCGATTTCCGAGACGGAAAGTTCCTGCGTCTTTGGAATGACCAATCCGGTCATCTCTTTTCCTTCTTTGACTGAAACGGACAGGCAGACATTCGCGTCATTGCGATAGACGATTTTTCCGCGCCGGACATAGCAATTGATGTCCGGAACGTCTTCGTAGAGCGATCGGGAAAGCGCCGCGGCGACAAAGTTAGTGACCGTCAATCGCCTGCCTTCGGATTTCCGTTTCTGAATGTACCTCAGCATTTCCGTGACGTCGATTTCAAACGTGCCGTAAATCTTGCTGTCCGACGGCGCCTTGTAAGCCGCGATCGCAAAATCCCGCCACGCATTTCCTTTTTCTGCCTTTCCCAACTCTTTCTCCGTCAATTTAGACTCTACTGACGCTTAATTTAAACGTTTCTTCTTAAAAGGCGAACTTTTTCATATTTCTCCCTTCCGAATCCGCCCGCCCGATCCGAAATCCCGCTTTTTTATCTCCGCGTTTATCGTAAATTTTCGAGTGTTCGTTGAACCTTTCGTATAAAGGAGTTCTGATAATGTCATTGTTAAAAAAGTCTTTACTTTTCCTCTTTATTTTTTCGGTCGCTTATTCCCAGCAAGTCACCGGCCTGTCCGGATGGAATATTTTCCTCGATCCGGGGCACAGCCAAAGTGAAAACATGGGCATCTACAACTATTCCGAAGCCTATAAGAACCTGAGGGGCGCTCAGAATCTGAAGCAACTCCTGGGAACCACCACAGACATCGACACGGTTTATATGTGCCGAACGAACGACACCCAAAGCGTCGATCTTTCGCAAAGAACCGATCTCGCCAATTCGCTCGGCGCGTCATGGTTTCACTCCATTCACAGTGATGCTGGCTCGGCGACATCTAACAGCACTTTATTACTCTGGGGACAATATAATGACGGAAGAGAAAAGGTTCCAAACGGCGGTCATGCTATGAGCGATATCATGGTCACCAAACTCACCAATGGAATGAGAACCAATACTGCAGGCTCAATAGGAGATTGCAGTTTTTATTCCTGGAGTACTTGGTGCAATTCATCAGGTGGTCCGTATTTAGCGGTCAATCGCGGTTCAGTTATGCCGTCCGAACTCAGCGAAGCCGGATTTCATACGAATCCAAAACAGAATCAGCTGAACATGAACGCCGAATGGAAGCGCCTCGAAGCATACACGTTCTACTGGTCGATTCTCCAGTATCACGACATCGCGATCCCGCCGGTCGGAATTTGCGCGGGCATTGTCTCCAACCTTGAAACGGGCGTTCCGATCAACGGCGCGGCCGTCAAGATAAACGGTCAGACTTACACGACGGATACTTACGCATCGCTGTTCAACAAATATTCGACCGATTCGACTCAACTTCACAACGGATTTTTCTTCTTTGAAAATCTGCCCAACGACTCGCTGGTCATCACCGTTTCTGCCGCCAACTACGAAAGCGACTCGGCAAAGATTTTCATCAAGGATAATTTTTTCACGTTCAACGACCTTTCACTGGTTTCCACGATTCCGCCTACCGTCGCATCGACAACTCCGGCGAACGGCGACACGACATTCATCGTCGGAAACAGCCTGATCGTCAATTTCAGCCGTCCGATGGATAAAACCACCGTCGAGGCGAATTTCAAACTCGATCCGCCTGCCACCGGAACTTTCAAATGGAAGAATTCCGACCAGCAATTGGTCTTCAGTACGGATAGCCTGGAAGATTTGACAAGTTATACGCTGACGCTCGGCGCACTCATTCAGGATAAATACGGTCACTTTATCGATGGAAACAAAGACGGAATCGGCGGCGACAGCCTGACCATCACATTTCACACCAGCAAAGATGTGACGGCGCCGAAACTGTTGTCGGTTTTTCCCGCCAGCAGTGCGCTCGGTGTCGATCTTCAACCGATCGTTTCCATCACGTTCAACGAATTGCTCGCCGATACGAGCATTCATGACAACGCCATTAAACTCAAACGTTATTCGGACGGCACGTACCAATCCGGAACGATCGTTCATTACCAAGTCGGCGAAAAGAGCGTTCTGACATTTTTCCCGGCGCAAAAGCTGAACGTGAACGAGATTTACACGACTTATGTCGCCGCCGGACTTTCCGACATTTACGGAAACAAGACGACATCAGCGCGCGCCTATACATTCCGAACGATGACGACGGATTTGCAAGTCACGAATATCGAATCGTTCGAATCGGGCGTCGGCAACTGGATGTCCCCGACCGACAGCAATCAGACGACCGGCATTCTTGCCGAAGCGACGAGCGTGGCTCAAAACGTCGTCTATCTCAATCTTTTATCGAACAGCGCCAAATCGATGCAACTCAATTACGGCTGGAATACCGGCGACAGCGAATGGCTGATCCGGGAATATCTCAGCAGTGGAACGCCAAGAAACGTGACGTTCGATAAAAGTTCCATTCTTCAGGTTTATGTTTTCGGCGACGGAAGCGGCAACCAGTTCCGGTTCGCGGTGGATGAGAATTATCCAATTGAAGCAGTAACCTCCCACGAGGTCAGCCCATGGATCAC
>JBAZPZ010000166.1:0-3786 GCA_041645495.1 Fidelibacterota bacterium
AATCTGCACAAGTTGATCGCCGAAGCACTGGAAGAATTTGGCGTGCGTGACCGGGCGATCTTTATCAGTCCCGTCGGATGCAGTGTGTTCGCTTATTACTATTTTCATACGGGAAACATACAGGCCGCTCACGGCAGAGCGCCGGCGGTCGCTACCGCGGCCAAACGCGCACATCCCGAAAGCATTGTCATCAGCTATCAAGGCGACGGCGACCTCGCGGCTATCGGCGGATTGGAAATATTGCATGCCGCCAATCGAGGCGAAGGAATCACGGTTTTCTTCATCAACAACGCTATTTACGGTATGACTGGTGGGCAAATGGCGCCGACGACGCTTATCGGTCAAAAAACGATGACGACGCCGCGCGGCAGAACGGTTGAAAACGAAGGTTATCCGATTCGCATGGCGGAAATCATCGCTACGCTGGATGCGCCGGTTTACGTCGAGCGCGTGATGCTCGGCGACGCCAAATCGATCATGCACACCCGCGCCTGCGTCCGGAAAGCGCTGAAACTGCAAATCGAGAAAAACGCTTTTTGTTTTATCGAAGTGCTTTCGCCGTGCCCATCCAATCTCAAAATGACGCCCATTCGCACAAAGGAATGGGTCAAAGATGTCCTGCAAAAACAATTCCCGCTCGGCGTCAAAAAGGACATTTCGGAGACATTTCCTAAGAAGGAAATCGCCCGGATGCCGGTTAATTTATCCGATCTGCCGACGATCCTCGAAATCGAAAGCGCGCCGGTCGATCCCGAAAAGATTATCGGTTACAGCCAGAAAAACGTCTTGGAAGAGATCAAGATCGCCGGATTTGGCGGACAGGGCGTGCTGAGTCTCGGAACGGTTCTCGCCGAAATGGGCATGCAACATGGCTACGAAGTCAGCTGGTTGCCATCCTACGGCCCTGAAATGCGCGGCGGCACGGCGAATTGCAGTGTCAAGATTTCTAGCCGGAAAATCGGCTCGCCGCTCGTCACGAATCCGACCGTTTTAATCGCCATGAACCGCCCGTCGTTAGACGCATTCGAAGCGGACGTCGTCCCCGGCGGACTGATCATCTACGACTCCTCGCTCATCGACAGACAACCGGTCAGAACCGACGTAAAAGTCATTCCACTTCCCGCAACGAAATTCGCGGATGAACTGGGAACGACCAAAGTCGCGAACATGATTATCGTCGGCGCTCTGCTGGAATATCTGAAAATCATGAATATCGAAGTCGTGCTGGAATCGCTCGGTTATATCCTAAAACGAAAGAATCTGATTGAACTAAATCAGCAGGCGATATTAAAAGGTGTTGAATTTTTCAAGTCTTTAAAATAGATTAACCACAGTCTTGTACCTGGCGTCCCCAAGCATCTATCCTCAACACGCGGGACGCCGGTGCGGGATGTCTCTTCAGGAAAAATCACACGCCGAATCTGTCAACTTCCAGGCTAAATTTCCTTTTTTATAGACGGTGGCGACGGTGGGAAAGCCCAAAAAATACGGAATTCCCTGATACCGCTCGATATTCCAGATAACGAAATCTGCCTGCTTTCCTTCTTCCAAACTTCCGACCGTTTTTTCCATTTTTAACGACCGCGCGGCATGAATCGTCGCCGCCTGAATCACCTCCAGCGGACTGAGTTTCAATTTCAAACACGCGACGGAAATGACGAACGGCATCGACTGCGTCATGCAACTTCCCGGATTGAAATCGGTCGCGATGGCCACCGGCAAACCGGCGTCCCACATTTTCCTGCCCGGCGCGTACGTATCCGAACCGAGGAAAAAGGTCGTCGCGGGTAGTAAAACCGGAACGACTCCAGCCTCTTTCAACGCCTGAATTCCTTCGTCGTCGATTGCCATCAAATGATCGGCGGAAAATGCGCCGAAGCGCGCGGCGAGTTGCGCTCCGCCGAATAATTTGAACTCTTCCGCGTGAACACGGATTCCCAGACCGAGAAATTTGGCGGCGGACAGGATTCGCGCGGATTCTTCCACTGAAAAAACGCCTTCTTCACAAAACACATCGCAAAAATCCGCCAACCCTTCGCGAACGATCTTGGGCAACATTTCGCCGGTGATCAGATCGATGTAACCGTCGTGGTCGTTCGCGAATTCTTCCGGAAATTCATGCGCGCCGAGAAATGTCGTCCGGATGTCAAGCGGCGTCGTTTCGGATAATTCCCGGAGAATCCGCAGAGATTCCATCTCGCTGGCGACGTCGAGGCCGTAGCCGCTTTTTGCCTCGACCGTCGTTGTGCCGTACCGGAGAAAATCGAGCAGTCGGGTTTTCACCTTTTTCCGAAGATCGACCGGATTCGCCGAACGAAGACTTTTCACGCTCGAGCGTATTCCGCCGCCAGCCCGCGCAATTTCCATGTAACTTTTGCCCGCAAGCCGCATTTCATATTCGATCTCCCGCGTCCCGTTGAAAACCGGATGCGTGTGCGCATCGACGAATCCGGGCGTTACCAGACAACCGTTCGCATCGATCCGGTCAAATTCCGGCGACCATAAATCCTTGCCGATTTCGACGACTTTCCCGTCGCGGATCGCCATCTCGACGCCGTTTTGAACGACCATTTCCTGCCGCGGCAACGAGTAGGAAACCAATTCGCCGATATTCGTTACGATAACTCCTTTTGACATGTTCCTCCGCTCGGATTCAATTTTCTTGACCGGCGTATTTTACGCATTTTCTTTCGGAATCGGCAATTTGATTCTCCATGCTTTGTCGGTAAATTTTCATCGCTGTTTGTTTGAAATCGACCATCTGAAAAGGTAACCATGAAACGAATTTCGCTCTTCACTCTCGCTTTTTTAACACTACCCGGTTGCGCGATTCATCCGAAACCGACCGTTTCCGTCGCCGAACTCAATTATCCGGCTGAACTTCAGGTCGTGACGCGCCAACAATGGGGCTGGATTCCGATGACAACCGCCGCCCGCGAACACACGATCACGAAAATCACGATTCACCACGAAGGCGTCGATTTTCCGCCGGACAAAAATCCCGTCGAAAGCATCCGCACGCTTCAAAAATGGAGCCGCACCGAAAAGAATTGGCCGGACATTCCATACCATTTTATAATCGATCTGAACGGTAAAATCTACGAAACCCGCCCGATCAACTACGCGGGCGACACGAACACAACCTACGATCCGACCGGTCACGCGCCGATCTGCCTGATGGGTAATTACGAAAATATCGATGTTACCGAAAACCAATTGAATTCTCTTGTCGCTCTGACGGCGTTTCTGGCAAAAACATACAACGTGCCGGTTTCCGAGATCAAAGGCCACAAAGACTACGCCGAAACGCTCTGCCCCGGCAAAAACCTGTACAAATATCTTCAGGACGGAACGATTCAAAAACGAGTAGCGGACTTCTATGGAGTGCATCAACCGCGTTGATGCTTGCGAACGCAGTTCGCAGAAAGAATCTCGCTATGGAGTGCTTCAATCCACCGGGGCGGACATTCTGCCGCGTTGATGCTTGCGAAATTTTATGGACTGCATTGACCGTGTCAATGCTTGCGAACGCAGTTCGCAGAAAGAATCTCGCTATGGAGTGCTTCAATCCACCGGGGCGGACATTCTGCCGCGTTGATGCTTGCGAAATTTTATGGACTGCATTGACCGTGTCAATGCTTGCGAACGAAAGAATCTCGCTATGGAGCAGAAAGAATCTCGCTATGGAGTACTTCAACCGTGTTGAAGTCGCTTGAGCGGAGCGAAAGCGTGGTGCGAACTCCGTCGTCTGCGACGACGAGTTCCAACGCGGTTGGAACACTCCAT
>JBAZPZ010000167.1:0-3776 GCA_041645495.1 Fidelibacterota bacterium
GATTTTGGCGGATTCCAGGCCGGTTTGACTGGAAAGCGTGCGCATTTCAGTCGCCATGCCGCGGTAGAATTCGCCTTTGGATTTGATCGTCGTCCGCCAGCGGAACAGGTAAATGATGTCCTGCTGGATTTCGCTGGTGCCTTCGTAGATAGTCGTAATGCGGACGTCGCGTTTGATCTTCTCGACTTCGTAATCGTGCATGTAGCCGTAACCGCCGAGCGCCTGAATCGCGGCTTCCGCTGCCGTGTTGCCCGCTTCCGTGGCAAAATACTTGGCGATCGAGCCTTCGACCATGATGTTTGTATCACCGGAATCGATCCGTTTGGCGATTTCCTCGATATAGGCTTGGGCGGCGGTCAGCCGGACGATGTTCGGGACGAGCAGTTTGTGCGTGTAGCCCTGCTTTTCGATCAGCGGCGTGCCGAACTGAACGCGCTCTCTGGCAAATTTCACGGCCTTTTCCATAGCCGACAAACCGGCGCCGAGTCCGAAAGCCGCCACCATCAATCGCGTGTACGAGAAAACATCGTTCGCCTGTTTCAAGCCGACCCCGGGAACTCCGCCGACGATATTTTCCGCCGGAACCAGCACGTTTTCCAATATCAACGGGGAAGTGTTCGCTCCGCGGATGCCGTGTTTGTGTTCCGGTTTGCCGCGTTTCAGCCCTTCCGCTTTTCCGTCGATAATGAAAAACGTCGCACCTTCCGGCGTTTTTGCCAGCAGAGTTATGAAATCGGCATAGCCGCCGTTGGAGATGAATTGTTTGCTTCCGTTCAGACGATAGGCGACGATCTTCCCGGATTCATCGGTCACCGGTTCGGCTTTGGTCTTGATCGCGTCGAGATTACTGCCGGCGTCGGCTTCGGTCACGGCATAAGCGACGAGCGCCGATTCGCCGATGATCTTACCGAGCCATTTTTGCTTTTGCTCATCGGTGCCGAAGAGCAGGATCGGTTCTGCGCCGAGGTGAATTGCCAAAAAAGCGGTCGAAACGCCGAGGCAGATTTTCGCCAGTTCCACCGAAACGAAATAGGTGTCGGTCGCGCCACCGCCCAGCCCGCCGAAATCCTCCGGAATGAAGACCATCTGTAACCCGATACGTTCGCTCAACAGTTCCCGGATGATTTCTATCGGGAATTCGCCGGTATCATCAAGTTCCAGTATTTTTTCTTTTGTCAGGATTTCGGTCCGGATGCCGTGAATCGTCTCCAAAATCATTTCGCGCGTTTCCACGTCTAATCCGCGTAGCTCAGTCATTTTATTTCTCCTGTTTTCAAACCAATAGAACCGTTGCTAATATAACCACCGCGTCGTTTTGCGGGAAAGGAAAAAAACCGGGTCATTCAAAGAGCGTCACGCTTGGTGTTTTGCTGGCTCGATTTTTGTAAATTTTCACCTGTCGTGATATTTGAACTTTGATAGTAAATAGGATCTTTCTATGAAAAAAATCCTCATCACCGGCGCGCTGGGACAGATCGGCACCGAACTCGCCTCGGCGCTCTGCGAACGATACGGCAAAGAGAACGTCGTCGTTTCCGATAACCGTCCCAAAAAAGAGACCGATGAAATCGTCGATTGCCGGTTTATCCCGCTCGACGTGACCAATCCCAAAGAAATCGCAGAAATCGTCAAAACAAACGACGTCGGCACCATTTATCATCTCGCCGCGCTTCTGTCCGCCGTCGCCGAAGCCAAGCCGCAACTCGCCTGGAACGTCAATCTGAACGGATTGTACAACATTCTCGAAGTCGCCCGCGAATTCCACTGCGCCATTTTCACGCCCAGCAGTATCGGCGCTTTCGGACTTTCGACGCCGCACGACCGAACGCCGCAGGACACAATCCAGCGTCCAAACACGATTTACGGCGTTACGAAAGTCGCCGGCGAACTGCTCTGCGATTACTATTTCAAACGTTTCGGTGTCGATACGCGAGGCGTCCGCTATCCGGGACTCATTTCCTATAAAACACTTCCCGGCGGCGGAACGACCGACTACGCCGTCGAGATTTTCTATGAAGCGATTCGCTCCCAAAAATACACCTGCTTCCTCAAAGAAGACACTTATCTCGACATGATGTACATGCCGGATGCGATCGACGCCGCAATTCAGCTGATGGAAGCGAATCCCGACCGTCTGAAACACAGAAACGCCTTCAATGTTACCGCCATGAGCATCGCGCCGGAGATCATTTCCGCCGAGATAAGAAAACACATTCCCGATTTTGAGATGAATTACGAGATCGACCCGGTTCGCCAGGCGATTGCCGATTCCTGGCCAAACTCTATGGACGATTCCGCCGCCCGCGAAGAATGGAACTGGCAGCCAACTTTCGAACTGCCGGAAATGACCGCCGACATGCTGGAAAAACTCTCACAAAAACTGAACGTCAACATACATTAAATCCTATATAAACGGAGCATAAAATGCCATTGAATCAACTCGCATCGGTTTTGAACGATAACCTGAAAAATTTAAAAGAGAGCGGACGCGCAAAGGGCGCGGAAAAAGTCGTTGTTCGCATCCAGCGTGCAGACGGCAAAAACGGTCCGCGCTACTTTCTGGACGGCTTCGGCGACAAACCGTTTATCAAGATGAATTCCAATTCTTACCTCGGGCTTTCGCTCCGCGACGATATGATCGCCGCAGAAGAAAGCGCCGCAAAGGAATTCGGTGTCGGTCCGGGCGCGGTGCGATTCATCAGCGGAACCTATCAGGCGCACATCGATCTGGAAAAGAAACTCGCCGCGTTTCACCGGCGTGAGGCCGCGATGATCCTGAGTTCCGCTTACATGACCAGTATGGGCGTCATCGTCCCGCTGACGACTCCGGAAACCGTCCTGATCAGCGACGAACTGAACCACAACTGCATCATCAACGCGACCCGGCTTTCGCGTCCAGTCGAGAAAAGCATTTACAAACACAACGACATGCTCGACCTTGAAACCAAGATTCGTGAAAATATCGGCAAAGGCAAACGCGCGCTCGTCATTACCGACGGGATTTTCAGCATGCGAGGCGATAACGCGCCGTTAGACAAACTCGTGGAGATTTGCAAAAAGTACGATTCCGCTTTCCCGGAAGGCATCATCAGCATTGTCGATGATTCGCACGGCGTCGGCGCATTCGGAAAAACCGGGCGCGGTACCGAAGAATTCGTCGGCACGAAGGTTGACGTTCTGATCGGCACACTCGGAAAAGCTTTTGGCGTCAACGGCGGCTATGTCGTTTCATCCGAATCGGTCGTCAATTATCTGCGCGAGACGGCGCCGATGTACATTTACTCGAACCCGATCACCGTCTCCGAGGCACGCGCGGCGCTGAAAGCCCTCGAAATCCTCGAAAGTCCGGAAGGCGTCAAAATTCTCGCTCATCTCACAGAAATGACGAAGAAATTCCGAAACGGATTGAAAACGCTCGGCTATGAAACGCTCGACGGCGCTCATCCGGTGGTTCCGCTATTGGTTCGGGACACGCAGAAGACAGCCGACATCGTCCGCTATCTGACGGAAAACGGTGTTCTTGCTACCGGCTTGAATTACCCGGTCGTCCCGAAAGGCAACGAAGAGATTCGCTTTCAGGTTTGCGCCGATCACACACCAGCGGACATCGATTATGTGCTGAAGGTTTTGGAGAATTACCACCGGTAAAAGGCGGGTTTCGGGTTCCGGATTTCCCTGTCGAGTAGTTGAATGGGTTGGATTCGGTTGAATATGGAGTGCGTCAACCGTGTTGACGCATTTGGTAATGTGGGGATAAAGTTGTGAGCCCGTCCGCT
>JBAZPZ010000168.1:0-3758 GCA_041645495.1 Fidelibacterota bacterium
TTAGACATTTTTTAGATATCTGTCAGAGAGAATTCGGATGAATTACTTAGATATCTTTAGACATTATTTTAGACATTTTATAGGCTGAAAAACTATGACAAACTCCATCGACTCCATCAAACACAATCAGGACAAACGCGCCCACATCCCCAGCCGCGAAGAGGCTGGCTACGAAGACGCCAATCCCAAAGTTCAGCAAGGAAATAAAATCCTCGAACTTCCCAAAAATCCCATCGTCAACCGTGGACAGGACCCCGAACTCTTCTGGCTGAACAAATACGGCAACGACGACCGCGACGAACTCCTCCAAACAGATATCCGCTCGCTCTACCGCCATGAACATATCGCGCCGGAAACACTTATCAAAAACCTCTATAAATTCACCGAAATTAAAAGCGCTCAGGAAGAACTCTTCTCCGCTAACCAGCTCTTCGGTAACGCCCTTGAAAAGGACGAACTCGACAAAGTCAGCGGATATTACCAGCATCAGGACGGCTGGACTAACCGGCTGATTCAGGGCGATAGCCTCTTAGTCATGGCAAGCCTGCTCGAGCGCGAAGGCATGGCGGGACAAGTCCAGACGATCTATATGGACCCGCCCTATGGCATAAAATATGGCAGTAACTGACAGATCAAACTCAATAACCGCGACGTCAAAGACGGCAACGACGACTCTCTCGCCGGTGAGCCCGAAGTCATTAAAGCCTTCCGCGATACATGGGAACTCGGCATCCATTCCTACCTATCTTACCTGCGTGACCGCCTCCTGATCGCCAAAGAACTCCTCACCGAAAGCGGCTCTTGCTTCGTCCAGATATCCGATGAAAATGTCCACCTTGTTCGGTCGATCATGGACGAGGTGTTTGGAAGTGAAAATTTTGTGAGTTTGATTAGTTATACTTCAACAAGCGGAATACCAACATCCACTCTTGCACGCTCTGGTGATTACATCCTTTGGTATGTAAAAGACATTCAAAGTATTAAATATCGCCAACTGTTTGAATTGAAAAGCGAAGATGATTATGGTCATTATAATTTAGTTTATCAAAATGGAAATATTAGACGACTTACGTTAGAAGAAAAAGATGATTTATCATTAATTCCAAAAAATGCCAAGCTTGCAACTTCTCAATCTCTAACGTCTCAAGGAGAAACAAAATCTGATACCGAAATAAATTTAAATGGTAAAAAATACAATCCTCCTTCAGGTCAACATTGGAAAACTACGGTACCAGGTATTTTAAATTTATACAAAAAAAATCGGATCATTCTTCAAGAGAATTCAATTCGATACCTTAGATTCATAGATGATTTTGATGCCTCTCCAATAAAAAATTTATGGACAAATACGGTAATTGGAAGCCAAGAAAAGATATATGTAGTTCAAACATCAGTAGAAATAATTCAGCGTTGTCTTCTGATGACCACCGATCCTGGCGATTTGGTTTTAGATCCAACCTGCGGTAGCGGCACAACGGCATTTGTGGCGGAGCAGTGGGGCAGACGGTGGATGACACTCGATACCAGCCGCATCGCGCTGAACATTGCCAAGCAGAGATTGATGACCGCGACTTATCCTTACTACAAACTATATAGCGAGCAGTCCGTCCCGGAAAATGGACAGGATCAGCATCTAAAAACCAAAGACATTCGGCAGGGCTTCGTTTACAAGACTGTTCCGCATATTACCCTGAAATCTCTGGCCAATGACGAGCCGCCTGCAACGGAAACGCTCTATGACCAGCCGGAGATCGACCGCAAGAAACTGCGCGTCAGCGGTCCGTTTACTGTCGAAACCCTGCAAAACTTCGAGCCGGTTTCGCCCGCAGAACTCGAAACCGAACAAATCGCTGGCGAAGATGCCGGGGAATGGTCGGAGAAAATCAAACAGCATTTACTTTCGACCGGCATTAAGAACGGGCGCAAAGACGAACGCGTCAATTTTATCCGGGTCGAACTGCTTGCCGATCCGTATTTGCATGCCGAAGGGTTTTTTATGAACGGCGTCGGTGAAAAGAAATCTTATTTTCATATCGGTCCCAAATTCGGTACGGTCAGCAAGAACGCTGTCAACGAAGCCGTTAAGGCTTGTCGGATTCGCGGAGATGCTCAGTGGTTGGTTATTCTTGGCTTTTGCTTCGAGAGCGATATCGAGGGCGACGTCAAAACAATGAGCATGGGACATTTTGAAGTGACCAAAGCCCGCATCCACGATGATTTATTGCAGGAAGGTTTGAAAAAGAAACCGGCCAAATCAGCGGCATCTTTCGTCACTATCGGCGAGCCGGATATTGAAGTGCATAAGAAGGAAAACCTGGTTACGGTAGAAATCTGCGGATTGGATATATACGACCCGATCAAAGATGAAGTGAAAGCCCGGAACGTCAGCGATATTGCCTACTGGATGGTAGACGATGACTACGATGGTAGCAATTTCATCGTTAAGCAGGTTTTCTTCTGTGGCGGCGACAGGGACGAATTCGAGAAGTGGAAAAGAGGACTTAGCGATATTTCCAAACATGAAATCAAACGCAAAGCGGAAAAGACACTGAAAATCGAAATTGACGACGAGGCGTTCGACCGCCTCTACGGTCATGTTTCCCTTCCCATCGAGATTAAAAAGAAAGACCAGAAAATAGCCGTCCGTGTCATCAGTATGTTCGGAGAAGAAACGACGAAAGTGGTGGCGGTGTAATGAAAAATAAAAAGAGGAGAAATATAAAATGACAGATGCTTGTCCAGTTTGTAATTCGCCTACAGAGATATTTTATAATGATGCGAGAAATGATAGATGGAAAATCAGGTGCATTCGTTGCGGAGAATATTTTTTATCAGGCAGAAATTATGCATCCTGGAAGCCTTTGGATAAACACCAGATTCCTATTATATCGAATCATTTAAGAAAAAACTATGGAATTGAGGTATGTCCTGATCTTCTAAAACGATTGAACGAAATTCCTCAGTTACCGGTCTATGAAAAAGCTATAAATCTTCTCAAGTATCTTGCTCGAATCCAACCAATACCAGGACACCCTATTACTTATCAAATCTCCTCGTTATATTCAATGTTAGATTCTATTGATAAGAAGCAAGAATATGATAAGGCGACAAGAGATAATTTTAAAAATCTTATGCCGATATTCTCTGAATCGATGGCAATCGATGCTTATGAGTTTACTTTTATTACAAAAGAATTTCTTGAGAATGAACGTCAATTCATAAAATACCATGCTGATGCAATGATCACAATAACACCTTCAGGTTGGGCTTTCCTTGAGGAATTAAAATACAAAATATCAGAAAGTGATTCAGGATTTATCGCGATGTGGTTTGATTCCAGTTTGGATGCTCTTTTGGCCACATTAGAATCAGCGATCAGAAATGCTGGGTATAAACCAGTCAGGATCGATAGACATGAGCATATAAATAGGATCGACGACGAGATTATAGCTCTGATCAGACAAAGTAAATTTATTGTTGCGGATTTTACCGGACAGAGAGGTGGTGTATATTTTGAATCAGGATTTGCTATGGGATTAAACAAACCGGTTTTTTGGGCGTGCAATGAAGCGGAGTTGAAGGAAGTACATTTTGATACAAACCATTTTAATTATCTTACCTGGAGTATAGAGAAACTCGGAGATTTTCAAATCGCTCTTCAAAAAAGAATCGAGAGCGTTTTAGGAAAAGGCCAATGATAATGAAGTTGTAACATTTAATAGAAAAGAATCTTTCTTGCTTAAAATATTTCAAATAAA
>JBAZPZ010000169.1:0-3677 GCA_041645495.1 Fidelibacterota bacterium
AAGAGAAAAACCGGCAGAATGGCGACGGCTGTTTGTAAGATGACGGTCATAGAATCTTGAGCGAAACCATGAATTCCGAAGTCGGATAGCGGCCGTCTTCAAAAGCGATGACGTAGCCGCCGGAAAGTGTCGATTCGAGGATTGAAAACATGATTATTTTCAAGTCGAACTGAATACCGACGTTGGCAACCGAGCGATTTTGAGTCCGGCTGTCCAAATTTGTCAGGATTCCCGTCGAGAACAGTGATGTTCGGAGCCATCTGCCGTAAAGCGGCGGAATGCCCAGCCGGCTGAAACGGATCGGCGGCAGATTCCATTCGGTCATGATCTTCACAAAATTCGTTCCGCCAAAATCATTGATGGTTCTACCGGGAAAACTCGACGACTCGTGGTAGCGTTTTTCAGCGCGGTAATCGACCCAGTTGTTGCCGAATCCGCCGAAATAGAAATTGGCGAACGGTTCCCCGCGATCGCCGAAGGAAACACCGGCGGAACTTCTGAGCCAGATCGACGAATGGTCAATCGGCAAGGCAATTCCGTAAGCGAAATCCGACACGAGGCGCGGATAGATTCTGGAATTGACGAGATTTGCCGACGAAACAATGCCGAGAACGATTCCCTTTTCGTCATCGACGGCTCCGAGCGAACGCTCGGTGAATTTGTAATTCAGTCCGACATTTCCGTGCAGAAGTTTGTCGAACGATGCGTCAATATTTTGAAAGTCGGGCAAGCGCTCGAGTCCGCCGTAACCGGCGATTTGAAAACTGAAATCGAGGAAGCGCGGATCGTCGTAAATGAGCGACCGGTCATAACCGAGACTGAGCGAATAACCTTTTCGGCTGGTCAGCGTCGGGCCGAACAGATCGTAGAAATTCCCGGCGTTGTACTTGGCGGCAAGCGACCAGCGCCAATATCGGTAATGAATTCCGAGGTGAAAGCGCTCTTCCGGCGACAGCGATTTGTCCGGAGAAACGGACGTCGTCACATCGAAACCGTTGAAACCGATGCCGTTTCTAAAATTGAAGCGATAACCAAGCGCGACGGATTTTTTGTAACCTTCGACGATCGGATAGGCAGACTGCAGGCGGATATCCTTCCACGAATTGTACTTGCCCTTGAATGTCGTAAGCGAATCGAGATTCACGGACGCCGGACTTCCCGCGTGCCATTTTTGGAGAACCGGATGATTTTCGACGGTCGCCTGTCCGAGATATTGAATTGCATTGACTTTTTCGACAGGTTTGTTCGGAATCCAGCCGGGCATGAAACCGGTCGATGTGTATTGAAAAACCAATAACGAATCGTCAGTGATCGGGAGCGGGCGGAAAAAGCCGGATTCGCAGTTACTGAGAATTTCCATATCGTTTTTGGCGACGTCGAAGCGGCAGATGTTCGAGATACCGGTGTAGTAACTGCTTCCGTAAAGAAATTTTCCGTCTGCCGAGTGAATGAAATTCGACGGCGAACTGACATCGAAGTCGAAGAGCGTCTCGAAAGATGCGTCGCCGCCGGTCAATTTTGCGATGTCCCAGCGAGCGAGGCGTTGCTGACCGGAAACGTTCGTGATGGCCGCGATGAGCGATTTGCCGTCAGGTGAAACGTCCAGATCGTACACGTCGTTCCCGAACGGAAAAGCATAAATCGCCGTCCAGTCGTTGTAAGGTTTGTCGATGCGGATAATGGTCGAAATGCCGTCCTGATGCCGAACCGCCCAGATGGAATTGTCCGGTTTCGAGAAAGCGAGATCGCCGGCGCGGAAATCGGACATCAATTGTTTTCGCTCGTGCGTGCGAACGTTGACGCTGACAAGATCGCGCCACTGGTTGTTGTCTGTCGTATAAAAAACGGTTTTCGTCGCCGGATCGTAAGTCAGCGAGCAGACGTAATAGAGCGAAGCGCCTTCAATGTCGCAGATTTTTTCGATCTGCCCGGTCTTTGTATCGATACCGACGATTCGTGCCATCTGGCCGGTAAAGCGGATGGCGAGATAGACTTTTTCATTTTCCGGATCGTAACAACCGCGCGAGATCGAGCCAATCTCCTCATTGGAGAGCGGACGGAAAGGCGTAAGCGGATTCTGCCGGATCGAGTCGAGATTGGTTTGCTGGAAGCGATTCTCGAAAGCGATCCAGTTCGACCACTCGTTTTTCAAACTTTCACCGAACGTTTTCCGGAATTGGCGAGAAAAATAGCGTTTACTGTCGTCGGTTCGTGACGTCCATTCGATCACTTTTTCCGGACCGAATTTATTTGCCAGATAGTTGAAAAAGCGCGTTCCGTAAAGATACGAATTGGCGCCGACCTGAAAGTCGATGGCAGTGCCTTCCGATTCGAGCCCGACGACGTCGTACAGATGGCTTTTTTCTATAATCTTCGTCCGGAAAACCATTTCATCGTAGGCGCCGAGCGCGCGTCCGAGTCCTCCGGACATCCACGTTTCCATGAATACGGCGATACCTTCGTGATACCAACGCGGCGAGAGCCGGCGCGGCGCGGTCATAAATGAGTAAGCGATCGAAAGCGGAATTTCCTTCACGGCGTCAACTTTGCCCCGAAACAGCGAACGAAAAAACCGGTCGGTGCGGGAAGCCTTGTCGCATGCGATGACATGGACGATTTCATGGTTCATCAGCCACGAAATCCGTTCGTTAGCCGGAGAGATTTCGTAAACGTACATAAACGGCGCGATCGAAATGCTGATGTAGTTGATCGGCACTGCGGTTGCACCGCCATTTCCCAGATCGCTGAAATCCTGCAGGAACATCGTCATTCGCTCGTTCGGATAATAGTCCCAGAATTTCCGATAATATCCCATCGTGTTTTCGAAAGAACGGACAAGATGCGGGACGACGTAAGAATGCGCTGACGAGTAATAAACCAGATTCAGGTCGGCGGTCTGAAGGTTTTTTAAATCCTGAGGAAACAGAAGAAGTGGGAAGAGAAACGGAATCAATAGCAATAAAGCGGCTTTTTTCATCGTTCACCCCGATCGAAACAGTATATTGCACCGATTAATGCGGACTGGATAAGAATCCGTCTTTTCCCCGCATGATATTTCCCTGAAAAGTTTCTGGCGGCGCGTCAATTTCAGCGGGCAACGCTTAATTAGAACCTATTCCCAATAGCGAATTAAACTCCCGTGAGTCTAAAAAAACCTGGAAATCCTGACTCTGTATAGTGTTTTTGAATTCGTTATTGTGCATGAGTCCCTGGAAATTTGCATCCATCAGTACCCTGCCGAAATCTGGCGTGGCAGTCAATCTTAAAAATTCGTTGCTCTGGGCTAATTTCAGAAAATCGGAATTCCCAAAAAGTTGATTCATCCCGGGCATGGAATAAACAATTTGAAATTCCTTACTTCCAAAAAACTTCAAAAGGTCGGAATTGTTCATCAAGCCCTGGAACTCCTGATTGGTAATCATGTTGGTTTCGCCGCTTCGGACCAACTGTTGAAAGATCGGTTGAGCCAACACGCGTTTGAATTCACTGCTTTGGGTCAAATTGCTGAATTGTGATTGAGTGGAGGCTTGATTGAAATTCTTCGACTGACAGAGTTTCAGAAAGTCCTGATTTTGCATGAGCGACTGGAAATCTTTGCTCTGCATCAGGTTTTGAAATTGGGCTTCGCCCGTAAGTTCAATCGAAAAGTCACTTTTATTCAGATTATACAGGGTATT
>JBAZPZ010000170.1:0-3668 GCA_041645495.1 Fidelibacterota bacterium
GTTTCCATCGTTTCGGAAATTGCAGGAACGACGACCGATCCAGTTGAAAAACCGATGGAGATGTTACCGCTCGGCCCGGTGCTTTTTATCGATACCGCCGGAATCGACGACTTCGGTTCTCTCGGCGAAAAACGGAACGAGCGCACACGGAAAGTATTCGATCGCATCGATGTCGCTATCATCGTCAGCGAACCCACCGGCTGGAATGCGTTTGAAGAGGAACTTTTAACTGAATTCTCCGACCGTCGGATTCCGGTTATCGTCGTTTTCAACAAAACGGATTTGGCTCAACCCGACGTGATGCTTGTTCAGCGATTGAAAGATAAAAAAATTACTATTGTTGAGACCGTAGCTTCCGATAAGATCGGAATTCTCGATCTCCGCGAGGCGCTGATCCGCACAGCTCCGGATGATTTTATCAATGCACCGTCAATTCTCGGCAACATCGTCAAAGCCGGCGAACTGGCCGTGCTGGTCGTGCCGATTGACAAAGAAGCGCCGAAAGGGCGCCTGATCCTGCCGCAGGTACAAACCATCCGCGATCTGTTGGACAGCGACGCCTATTGCATCGTCGTCAAAGAGCGGGAATTGCGTTCCGCGCTGGCCGGGTTGAAACAGCCACCGGCTTTAGTCGTGACCGATTCGCAGGCATTTCGACAAGTCGCCGCGGTCACGCCGCTCGATGTTCCGATGACTTCGTTTTCAATTCTTTTCGCGCGCTACAAGGGCGATTTGGCGGAATATGTGCGGGGCACGCGGGCGATTGACGAACTCAAGCCCGGTGACGAGGTTTTGATTGCGGAAGCCTGCACGCACCATCCGATTGCCGATGACATCGGCCGGGTGAAAATTCCGCGCTGGCTGACCCAGTACGTCGGCGGCAAACTGAACTTCACGCATTACCAAGGACACGATTTCCCGGAAGACCTGAGCCGCTACAAATTGGTCATCCAGTGCGGCAGTTGCATGCTGAACAGGAGGGAAGTCCTCTCGCGCATCTATTACTGCAAGAAGGCCGGTGTGCCGGTTACGAACTACGGTCTGGCAATCGCCTGGACGCTGGGGATTTTCGAGCGGGCTGTTGCACCGTTTACAGGGACAACCACAGAATAAAATGTCAACCGCGGAGCACGCAGAGAGCGCAGAGAATATTTTTTTTCATTCGTCTCAACGCTCCGGCGTTGAGACGTAAAATATTTGGTAACAACACTTTTTTCATCCTTGTACTTCCAGAAGTATTTTTTGATTTATTTTGTTTCTTCTGTCCGAATCCCTGAGTCATATGCCAGGATTTTATTATTAACCGCATCGACCATTGCGAAAGGGTAATTGGATATTGTATCTGAACGAATATTCCAAACCAGAGTAAAACACGGATCACTTGTGCCATTATAGTCGTCATAGATGCCCAATTCGGCAAAATACAATTTTGCTGATGACAACGCCAAGCAGTCGTCAATATGATCGTGAACTGTTTCTGCCGCTTCTACTTCATTTATTTCCGGAGTCAAAGAAATGTCCAATTCTGTTATTCGTTCATTTGATTGGCGAGACAATTGACTATCGGGAGTAAAAGTGAAATATATGTTTTTAAAGAATATAGGCAGACTGTTGTAAAACTGTTTACATTTGACGTGAAAATTACTATCTACATAGGTATAAATCTGATAAACTTGAAGATTATTCAGAGATAGATCGTTGATACTGAATAACCTTCTAACGGTGGCGAGATCCTCATCGGTAATTGTGTGGGTTAAATCGGTTTGAATCAAGGTAACAGGAACGTCAAATTCTTCTTCTGGATTCTCAGATTGTGAACAGGAATATATCAGCAAAAATAAGAAGACAAGGCAGAAAAATCTTTTCATATTTCTCCTTTGTTCTTGCCATTTTTCGATTTTCTTTATTTCATCCACTCAAATCTCCTTTAACTCCGTTTGATATTAAGCATTTAGCGGCCTGTTGTCAAGTATTTGTTCGTCTTACTTGCGATCCGCTTCTGCGACCGCCTGATAGCGGATTCAACCGTAAAATTGACAACTGCAAACAATTATAGAGAGTAGAGACACGGCATGCCGTGTCTCTATGATTTCTATGTGAATCCCGTCACCCGAAACGGATTTCAGATTGGTATTCGGAATTCTGCTGTTTACATTTACCGTCAGAATAGATAACTTTCGTCGTTGTTTTACAGATTCAATGCGAAAGTTGATAATGAGATTACCGATACGAATTCGCTCTTTTATACCGATTCTTCTGCTGTCCGGATGTTTGCTCGCGCAAGCGGCGACACCACGCATATTCATTAACGAATTCCAAGCGTCCAATAAAACCACGGTCGAGGATGCCAATTTTTATGCTTACTCCGATTGGATAGAAATATTCAATGCGGAAGACACGACGGTTCAGCTGAGCGGTTTGTATATCACCGACGATTTAACAAATCCGTTAAAATGGCAGATTCCCGCCGGTATTTCGATGTCGCACAGTTCGCATTTGATCTTCTGGGCTGACGATCAAAACACCGGTCGCCACAGTAATTTTAAATTGTCTAAATCCGGTGAACAGATTGGACTTTTCACAGCAAACGGAATTGTGATCGATTCGCTCTCTTATCTCGAACAAATAGATGATTATTCGATGGGACGCTATCCTGACGGCAACGACACTCTCGTCTATTTCAGTGATCCGACGCCCAATATGGCGAATACAACGACTCCATTTCTCGGATTGGCGCCCGATCCGCTCTTTTCTTTGAACGGCGGTTTCTATTCGGGTCAACAGATCATCACGCTAAGCGCCGATTCGTCGATTGCGATTCATTATTCGCTGGATGGTTCGGAACCGACGGAAGAATCACCGCTTTACAGTTCGCCGATCGTTATCGACAGCACAAGAGTTCTGCGCGTTCGGTCATTTCGAACCGGTTATCGTCCGGGATCGATCATAACAAAAACATATTTTATCGATGAATCCATCACTCTACCGGTCATCTCATTGACCACCGATCCGGAAAATCTCTGGAGCAACACGACCGGAATTTATGTCGAAGGAACCAACGGTGTCCCCGGTTATTGCATGGAAACGCCATGCAACTGGAATCAGGATTGGGAACGTCCGGCGAATTTTGAATATTTTCCTCTAAACGGTCTTGCCGGTTTTCAGGCAGACATTGCCATCAAGATCGGCGGTGGCTGTACGAGAAAATATCCGCAAAAACCGCTCTCGATTTACACACGTAGCGAATATGGAGTCGATAAGATTCGCTATAAGGTTTTCGCCGACAAAAACATCACGGAATTCAACAATCTCAAACTCCGGAACAGCGGTCAGGATTGGTACCGGACGCTCTTTCGCGACGGTATGTTGCAGATTCTGGTCAAAGATCGTATGGATATCGATTGGATGGCCTATCAACCCGCCGTTCTTTTTATCAACGGCGACTACTGGGGCATTCATGACATCCGCGAGAAACACAACGAACATTATCTGGAAAACAATCACGGCGTCGATCCGGAAAAAGTCGATATATTAGCCGGCAATGCGTACGCGCAAAACGGCACGGCGACTCAATACAAACAATTAATCTCCTTCATCGATTCACACGATTTGAGCGTCCCGGAAAATTATGCCTATGTGATCAATCAGATCGACGTTGATGAATATTT
>JBAZPZ010000171.1:0-3616 GCA_041645495.1 Fidelibacterota bacterium
TTTCCCCACACTTTGCGGGGTTCCGTGGTTCTCTTTTTCGTCTCCTTTTCCTTCTTGCCTTTCCTCGTACCAGTTCTTATATTCTTATCAGTTTTGTTAAGTATTTGAGAAGTGCTATGTTATCCGAAAACGAAATACTTCGTCTCTCCGCCAATCTGCGCATCGACCGCGAACGCATCGTCCGTGAATTCTACGAAATGCTCGTCCTGAACGAAATCGCCGCAAATCTTTGGAGTCAATGGCTCGTCTTCAAAGGCGGAACTGCTCTGCGGCTGGCTTATCAATCCCCACGATTCTCCGACGACCTCGACTTTGTTCTAACCCAATCCATTCCAACCAGCGACATCTTCCGTCTTGCCGACCAAACGGCTAATAAATTCACCCTTCAAATATCCGACAAATCTGAAAAGAAATCGACAATTTTGATCGAATATAAAATTTCTCCGCCCGAATTGCCTCAATCTTTTCATATTAAAATTGAAATATCCAAGAGGATTCAACCTGCAATTAAATCCGAATTAAAAATCATCTCCTCGCCGGTTTGCTCCTTACAAATTCTCATGCCCGTTTTGACGATGGAAAACATGATCGAAGAAAAAATCTCAGCATGGAATCAACGCAAAGCGCCCCGTGATTTGTTCGATCTCTGGTTTCTTTCTCAAAAAACACAACGATCATTCAGCAAGATGATCCAAAAACTCACCATCGTTTCGGAAGACCGCGCATCTCTGCGTTCCGAGATGAATAAATATTTACCCCTCAATTGGCGTCAGGTTATCGATGAAATGGATCAAATCATTCAGAGAAATCAATAAACTTTACTACACAAACGCCGACGTCGTTAAGATCACCGAATTGACGCCATCGTCCGTCAATGTATTGCTAAACCGGCTCGTCAAACAAAAAGAACTGATCCGGTTAACAACCAATTGTTACATCCTACCGGAAAGAAATTCCGACATTCCGCTGATTGCAAACCAATTGGTTTTTCCATCCTATTTATCATTCGAATCAGCGCTATCTCTCGCCGGTGTCCTTTCACAAATCCCCTATACCCTGACATTTGCAACCATTTTAAAAACTAAACATATTCGTCTCGGAGACCGTAAAATCGAATACCGGCAAATTCAATCCAATCTCTTTCAGGATTACGTTCAAAGATCGGACGGATTATGGATTGCCGAACCTGAAAAGGCTCTTTTTGATTTGATCTATTTTACTCGTCTCGGTAAAAGCAAAGCAGACCTCTCTACGCTGGATTATTCAAAGATCGACCCTCAGCGGTTAGAAAAAATGCTGACTAAGTTTTATCCGAACAGAGAGAAGAACACCGATGGCACAGAACAGAACGCAGATAATCGCAGAAACAGGAAAAGGCAGATAAACAATGATGAGTGTTGAACGCTGAATGTTGAATTGAACACAACTCCGTTAGGAGTGATATGTTTGTAGAAAAATGCCTACGCGTCACCATTAAGCCCCAGCGGGGCGGCATGTGAAATTTCTCAATCCACAGAACACTGATGACACAGAACGGAACGCAGATAATCGCAGAAGAAGGAAAAGGCAGAGGTCGAGCGGAGCGGAATCCCGCCAAGGGCGGGGAAGTCCCGACACTTCGGGAAAAGGCGAAAGTAGAGCGAGATAAATTCCAAATCACAAACTACAAATTCCAAATAAGTTCCAATTTCCAAATATTCAATTCTCCTTCGACGAATCTTCAATGTTCAAAACGAAGAATCGCAGAATTGTCGAGTTTCGGTCATTTGAATTTGGGATTTTGGATTTGTTTGGATTTTGGCGCTTGGTATTTGTCCATTCGCGGGAACTTGTCCCGATATTGTTCGGGATTCGTGGTTAGGTTTTCCGCCTGCGGCGGACAGGCTCGGGTCCAAACTCCTATCCAATCACCCACTGAATAAACGGCATCGCTTTAATCCGTATGTCCCCAACTTCAATATCCTCCCACTGATCGCGCGTGATGATCAGCGCCCGATTCACCTTAAATTCCTCACAAGCTTTGACAATCGCATTTACCTCTCTCCGACGAGTTTTTTCGTCCTCCATCCGATAACAAACCTGAACGATCCCGAATTCATTATCCTTCGGAAAATTCTGCGGGATGACAAAATCCACCTCTTTACCACTTCGATCTTTCCAATAATATACTTCATCATATTTTCTTGCGAGCGTCTGATATACCAGATTTTCAAGTAACCAGCCGGAATCCTCCGCTTTAACAAACGCAACCGTTCGATACAAACCCGTATCGACTAAATAAAACTTACGCGGATATTGCAGTTGATCTTTGATAGAATATGAATAAATGGAAACGCTATTCCCCAGAAACGCCTCCTCGATGTATGACAAATAATCGATTACCGTATTCTTTGAAACCGGTATGCCGATCGACTTCAGGCTGTTCACTAATTTACCATAACTCACTAATGCTGAAATTTGCCGACAGAGGATTTTAGTAAACATATCCAAAGCGCGATAATTCCGAACGCTATGCCGCTCGACAATATCCCGAAAGAAAATCGTGTTCATATATTCTTTGAGGATTTGCTCTTTGACCTGTTGTTCTTTCGCTAAAACCACCATTGGAAAACCGCCAAAATGCAGGTATTCATCAAACAAGTTCAACAGTCGATCTTTTTCGGACGAATAGCGCATTGTATCCGGATTCGGTTGATCGCTATGACCTGTTTTGAATCGTATAAATTCCGGAAAACTTAACGGATGAACCTTTTTGGAAAGCGTTCGTCCACGCAATGCAGTCGCAATTTCACGACTTAACATCCGCGCATTCGATCCTGTCAATATCAGCCGAACACCTGCTTCCGTTTCATGAATCCGACGAACCGTCTGTTCCCATCCCGGCACATTTTGTACTTCATCCAAAAACAGATAAATCAAATGATCGGCAGACGGATGATAATTCTGCCGGTAAATATTCAGCAAATTAGAAAGTTCTCCGCCGGTCAACGGCGCCAACCGATCGTCTTCATAATTCACATACAGAATATTTGATGCCGGTATCGATTTTCTCAATTCCGTAATCATTTGAAAAAAAAGCGTGCTCTTGCCTGTCCGGCGTGCACCGACCAGTATCGGTATCATATTCACATCAAATAAATTGTCTTTAAAATCCCGTTTTATGAATTTTGGTAGTTCATATTCAAACCACCATTGAAGATAATAGCGCAACTTTTCCATATTTTCACCCCGAATTCAACATATCGTTTCTTACAAAGAACAATTCAAATGTATTATCGTTCAGCATAAAAGACAATAGAAAAGGAAGAGGTAGAGATTGAGATTGAGATTAAGATTGAGATTAAGGGAATGGAGTGTACAAAAGTTATGAAGAAATGCCTGTTTGGGAGAATGCATCCACTAATCCCGAATAGTCGGGACAAGTTTCCACGAATTGACACGAAAAAATCAAAGAAAGAAATTCATGGCTTATCGGGGTTTCGTCTCTGTTCTCTCTTTCCGCGTTTTTCCGTGTGTTCCCCCGCACTTTGCGGGGTTCCGTGGGCATTACTGGTTCCGGGTTACTGGTTACTGGTTTTCCACATGCACATAAATTTTCCCTCGTCTTTCTCTGCGA
>JBAZPZ010000172.1:0-3594 GCA_041645495.1 Fidelibacterota bacterium
CCGTTTGGCGCTATCTTCAAATCTTTTCCGGCAATATCAGTCCACGAATAAAACTGAAAGGTCTTGTTGTCTGACATGGCAACGAACAGACCGGCGGGAAATTTTGGATTCACCGGAACATTGGTGACATCGGAGCCGTCGCTGTTGTTGGTTGAAACATCGACAATTTTGACCAATTTCTGATTATGCGGATTGCCCGGTTCGCCTTCCCGGGTATAAATGTGGAACTTGTTGGCGCTCTGATTGGAGACGATGACATAACCGGTACCGTCCTCTATCGTATAAACCGAAATGCCTTCACTGTCTTCGAAGTAGTCAGCCGTGTTGAAAAATCCCAGTTGTTGGTCGGCGTCTTTTGTTTCCGGATCGGCGTAATATTTCCGAATCCCGCATTGTTCATCGGAATAGTAAACATAGCCGAGTTGGTCGTCAACGGCGATGGATTCAATTTCTTTTTTGCCGCTGAAAGCGCCGAACGCGCGCACCTTGACCCCGATGACATTGCCCTTACCGTCGTCTTTCAGTAAATATTGCCAGAGGTAGTCCTCTTTCGGTCCGGATTTTCGACTGACGATGGCAAAAACAGCGCCGTCTTTGGGACGCTTATACAACGAAATTCCCATTGGTTCGCGCAGAGTCTCTCCGGTAAATACATCAATCCCGCCGTTATCGATGGTCGTCATTTCTGGTAATTTATAAACGCGGATTTTATTGGCCATTCTTTCGGTGGCGACGGCAATATCGACCGGTTTACCATTCAATTTCAAACCATACTCAACATCCACATTGTTCGGACGCTTTAAATTCCGAACGGTTTTTTCGGGGATGATTTTACCGTCCAGATCAAAAACATATAAGGCACCATCGACGTCTTTATCAGTTCCGATGATCAAACTTCGCGCCGGATCATTCGGATTGATCCAGATTGCCGGATCGTCAGTGTCCCATTTGACCGGTTCGGTCGTGATAATGGGCGCGATAATCGGTCCGTCGGCTGGCGGTTTTTTCTTTCCACATGCCGGAAGGATTAACATCAAAATCATTCCCATTCCGAACAGTTTTAGGACAGCTTTTCTTCTCATGGTTGCAAACACCTGACACCTCATTTTTATTCTAAATCGACATTTTCCGGGGAATCCGACGCCAAAGGATGCCGGATTCCCATTTTTCAAACATTTTAGCGACCGCTCAACCATTTGTAAAAATTGGTCGCAATTTCAAAATGCGCCGATTACAGAGTAAAATTTAAACCGAAGTGCATCCACCAGGAATAATATTCCTGCTGAGTAGGCCGGCTGGATTTACCCATATAATAGTGCAACGGACGATTGTTCAAATTGATCGCCTGGAGATAGACCTGAAGCCCGCCAAAAAGTTTCTGGCTCGCTGAAAAATCCCACTGAATATGATTGTCGTAATAGATATCCTCTTCTTTGGATTCACCTAATTCAGAAAGATATTTACCGTGGTAGTTCATACTTAATCGACCACTGAATCCGGCCTTTTCATAGCTCAGAGCTAAATTGGCCATACTGGAAGACTGGCCCGCCAAAGGTAGGTCTTTGCGCTCGCCCACTGTCGCCGATGAGGTCGTATAAGTATAGTTACCATAGATACCGAAGTTTTTCAGCATGCCTGGTAAAAAGTGAGTTGTTGTTGCCAATGGATTTCAAAGCCAGACAAACTGGCTTTTTCGCCCTGGACCGATGTTACAACTTCCCAATCCGGATAGTTCGGATCATCTTCCGACAAATCATACTGGAAAGGATAGATGATTTTATCCAATGATTTTAAGAAGATGCCGGCAGACAGAATACCGATATTCCGGAAATAATGTTCACCTAAGAGATCAAAGTTCATCGATGTCGTGGGAACCAGGTTCGGATTGCCAATCTCCATCGCTTCATCTTCCCAATAGATCAATTTATAAGGAACCAGAGTTTCGTAATCCGGTCGGGCGATACCGGTGGTGAAAGCCGCTCTGAAATTGGTCCTTTCCGAGACACGGTAACGCAAATGCAGCATCGGCAGAACATGTGAAAAAGTAGCGGCATTTTCTCTCTCTATTGTTTCCTGGTAATCGCCCTGATCGTCAAACACGACCTCATGTCCGATATAATCAATTTTGGTTATTTCATGCCGGAAACCGCCCAGTAGCATCAACCTGCCGAAATTGATCGTCGTCATCCCGTAATAGGCATAGACATCTTCAGTGGCATCATAGGTTCCCCCGTAGGTATCATCATAGAGCAATTCACCTTCCAGGAGTCCACTTTCCCGGTTTTCCACAAACCAGTCTCTGACTTTTCCCGGATTGGGAGCGACAGGAGCAGGGTAATCACCGCCAAAAATGTCTTCTCTCTGTTTTTCGCTGAACAGATCCATTGTAACATCATCGTCACCTTCCCAGCCATATTCCCAGATATTTTCATTGCGGTCTTTCTTTTTCATGACGGCTTTGCCGCCAAATTTAAAAGTCGCCTGGTTACCTGCCAGACTGTAGGGCATCTCAAAGTTAAACTCGCCCCCGATATCCCGATTGGTGGTCTTGGTCGTGTCTGCCTGGAGCTTATCAAACACATAATTTCCCCGATCGTATTCGTAACCATCTGCCAGATCCACGATATCCCATTGGGGAGTATCCTTGTCGGATAAATTCAGATTGATTTCAGGCTCTTCATCCAATTCAAAGCCATAGCCGAGTTTATCCGGTTCTTCTTCCTGTGAATAGCCAAAGGAGAACTTATAGTCGATCTTAAATTTCAAAAACTGATTTTCACCACCTGCGATCAAATTATACAACATCTGGGTTTGAGTCCGGTCCTTGATCTCCGATGCAAAAGCGGCTCCGGAAATGTTGGTTGCCGTGTTATAAAAATCAGCGTTGTCGGGATCAATGACCATCGCCCGTCGTACCTCTACATCCTTATAGTTGCTGAAAAGTCCGGAAATATGGAATTTACTGCCTTCGTTCAGCAGATAATCAAGATTCCCGGAAAGGGTCATACGATCCCTCGTCAGCACATAGTCCCGGAGTTCCAGAGTCTTCATAGCCCAGGGAATATCATCACCATTGGGATCTTCCACATCACCCCAGTCGATTTCATTGTTGTTTGACGCACGGTTATTTCTCTGAAAACTACCGCTAAGCATCACACCGATATTTTTATTGGCGCCAAAGCGGTTACCATAATTCAGTCCGGTTTGATAGTTACCTTTACCCGCCAGATTATTATAACCACTACCCAGTGTACCGCTCATGACCCTCCCGGGATAATCCATCGCGCTCTTGGTCTTTAGATTGACAGCGCCACCGATAGCATCCCCGTCCATGTCCGGAGTAATGGCTTTGGTCACTTCAATCCCGGCCAGATTATCAGCTGAAATTACATCCAGCGCAACACTTCGAACGCCTCCTTCGGGCGACGGTACCTTCACGCCGTTAATGGTCATCGAATTCAGCTGCGGAGATGTACCGCGAACCAGAACATAACGACCCTCGCCCTGATCTCTGGAAATCGAAACACCGGGCACACGCTGCAGAACTTCAGCAGAATTCACATCGGGAAACAACTGCATCTGTTCCTCGTCAAC
>JBAZPZ010000173.1:0-3574 GCA_041645495.1 Fidelibacterota bacterium
ATGCGTACGCGCAAAACGGCACGGCGACTCAATACAAACAATTAATCTCCTTCATCGATTCACACGATTTGAGCGTCCCGGAAAATTATGCCTATGTGATCAATCAGATCGACGTTGATGAATATTTAAACTATATCATTACCGAAATCTATTCCGCCAACACCGATTGGCCTGCGGGCAACAACAAGTATTGGCGAGAGCAGGGCGAAGGTCATAAGTGGCGCTGGATTCTTTACGATACCGATCTTAGTTTCGGCGCTCACGGTCGCGGACAATATAATACCAACACGCTTGACAGTTTGATGCACTCCGACGGAAGTTATTATGCACTTCCTTTGTGGTCAACCAAACTGACCCGGAAGATGATGGAGAATGAAACATTCCGCAACGAATTTATCCAGCGTTTCGCCGCACACCTTTCGACGACATTCAAAGCGGATCGGGTTACCGGCGTTATCGACAGCCTGCAAACGATGTTAGCGCCGGAAATTCCCCGGCATAAAGCGCGTTGGCCGAAATCTATGTCGCTCGGCAACACGGCCAACCCGAGCTGGGAATCGTTGATCGGCATTGTTCGGACATTTGCTATGAATCGCCCACAATACATGATGGTCTTTATCAACGACGAATTTGATTTGGACGGAGCGGCAACATTAAACGTTTCGGCAAACGATCCCGCCGCTGGAAAAATTCTCGTCAGCGGTGTTGAAATTCCTTCACAGGATTTTCACGGACGCTTTTTCAAGAATATTCCGCTGAGATGCGAGGCGTTTCCCAATCCGGGTTATCGGTTTGTCCGGTGGGAGGGACTTTCCACCGAAACAACCGATTCGATCAATGTAACAATGACAGATTCAGACACGCTGACGGCGATATTTGAGGTCGATACCGAACCGTATGCCGGAATTGCGATCAATGAAGTGATGGCGATAAATCAGACCAACATTACCGACGAATTCGGCGCTCACGAAGATTGGATAGAATTATACAATAGCCGCGACCAATCCGTCAACATCGGCGGTCTCTGGATTACAGATAATCTAAATACGCCCGGCATCTGGCAAATTCCCGCAACGGCGCCGGACAGCACGACGATTCCATCGCATGGTTTCTTATTGCTTTGGGCGGATAAGGAACCGGGGCAGGGAATTCTGCATGTCAATATTAAACTCAGCGCCGAGGGCGAACAGATCGGACTCGCACAAAAGACGGACAGCGGCTTCGTCTTCGTCGATTCGCTGACATTCGGCGCGCAAACTGCTGACGTTTCTCTCTGCCGTTATCCCGACGGCGAAAGTAACATTGAGTTTTCCTCCGAGCCGACACCAAAAACAAAGAACGTCTGCCAATCAGCAATCGGCGGAGAAAAATATCAAATTCCCGATCGCTTTGCGTTGAAGTCAATCTATCCCAATCCGTTCAATCCCCGGACGACGATCCGGTTCGACCTGCCGAAAGAAGTTTTCGTCACGCTGACCGTCTATGATCTGACAGGAAAAGAGGTGACAAACCTCGTTCGCCGGAAAATGTCGGCCGGTTATCATTCCGTCGTGTTCGATGCGTCCGGTTTGCCCAGTACGATTTACATTTGCGTTCTCCGGGCAGGAAACGAGACGCAAGTCCGGAAAATGCTTCTGCTGAAGTAAACAACCTTAAAATAAACCATGATCCTCATCCTGATATTATTCGTCAGGAGCATTAACCCATTATGAAAAATATTTGTTTCCGGAATTATTTGTCAGTAAAATGAATTCGTTAGTAAAGGCGTTACGATTGAACAAGATGAGGAAATGCAGAAAATTAAAAAGGGGAAATCCTTTTGACGCTATTTAAGGACAAATATCGTATAGAATCAACCCGTCTTGATGGATTCGATTATTCGCAAATTGGGTCGTATTTCGTCACGATTGTTACGCACGGTAGGGAATGTTTATTTGGCGATGTTGCGGATGGGAAAATGGTATGGAATGATGTAGGGAAAATTGTCGAACAATGTTGGAAGGAAATTCCCGATCATTTTCCGTATGCATCGTTGGATGAATTCATTGTCATGCCCGATCATGTGCATGGAATAATTGTGTTGGGCATCGATCGTGATGACGTTGGATTCCGTAGAGACACGGCATGCCGTGTCTCTACAACAAAAACAACAACCCATCAAACCCAAACCGTTCGGTTTGGCAGACCGACAAAACAATCCATTCCAACCATTGTTCGTTCGTTCAAATCCGCTGCAACCAGAACGATCAATCAATATCGTAATTCACCGGGACAATCTGTCTGGCAATCCCGTTTTTACGATCATATCGTCCGGAATGACGATGAATTCAGTCGCATTCGGGAATATGTCCTGTACAATCCGCAGAATTGGAAGAAAGATATTTCATATCAATAGATTTTCTCCTTGACAATAATATTTCTTCGTCATAAAATTATACAAAAGTTATGTTAGGTTCTTGTTTTGATAGTATCACTGCCGATCGGCTCTTTTCGGATTCAGGTTACCCTGCTAAGGGAAACCGTTTTTTCTAATCGTGAATGTTAATTTTCCGCGACCGGCTCGGTCGGGAAATTGACAATAAACAGACACCTTAACACAAGGAGTTTATCATGAGTAAGGACAATTTGCTTTCAATCATCATCCCGCAGGAGGTCATTGTTGCCGTGATGGCGGCAGTCAATGTGATCGTCACACAGATGAAACCCTACCTGATCGCGCTGTCAAAGGAGGAGCGCATGGCATTGCCCAAAATGGGCGACAAGACCATTCCCTTCGTGGAAAAAATCCTCGAATATGCCTCATCGAATCCGGAATTCATCCCATCATTTCTGGATTTACTGGAACTCAAGAACGATTTTACCGCGGTGCTTGTCCTGAGTCAAATGTTCAGACCGCTGAATGAGGTCGTTTCCAATCTGAACGATACGATTCTGACCGAGGGGAGTGATTCGTATAAGAACAGCCTGAAGTATTACGATTCGGTCAAGATGGCCTCGAAGAATGATATACCCAATGCCAAAACGATTTATGAAGATCTGCGCAAGAGATTCGAAAGAAAAGCCGGAACGGTTACACCGACCAGCGAACAGGCATAAAAACCATATTATTTAAAAACTTCTTACGCTTTCCGATAGACTGACCGGAGTGAATTTGGAATCGACTTCAATCTGTTCCGAACGATCTCCGGTCAGTTCCGATTTGGCTCAACCGACCTTTGAGGTCAATAATCCGAGGTCGAAGGTCAATATCTCGAGGTTAAAGGTCATCAATCCGAGCTCTGAGGTCGCTAAGTTCACTTTTCAAGAATTGTACCGAACCTCCGGGAGGATTTTTCGATGTTGCCAGGTTTTGGTCATTGGAATTTAGGATTTCGAATTTGAAAAGAAGCGAATGAGTATATTTCGTAAAAATTGTTGCTATAGACATTGAAAAGGCATATATTCGATGCGAGTATGAGAAATTATCGGAGATAAGCATGTTAATCCAATTCAGTGTCGAAAACTTTCGCTCCTTTAAAGATGAAGTCGTTTTAAGCCTTGTCGCCGCGCCTATCACCGAGCGTAAAGAAAATAC
>JBAZPZ010000174.1:0-3546 GCA_041645495.1 Fidelibacterota bacterium
TGCGTTATCTGCGGACTGTCTCATATTCTTCGCCCGAAATATGCAGATTTCCGCCGATGGAATTATCAATGCTCATATTCAGCACTCCTCATCTGTGTCTTTCTGCGTTATCTGCGGACTGTCTCATATTCTTCGCCGTCGTCAGCCGGACATTGGCATCCTGAATCAATCCATCATTTTTCTTTGACATAGATACTCCTCTCGTTTGTTCTTTGTTGATGATTCGCTGATTTCATTTCAGGTTACTTCCAAAATAGTGAAAAATTCTCTATACATGGCATCGGAAAGTCTATGTTGACGATCGCATGCTCCATGAATGAAAATGGTTTCTCTGTTAATGCTTATGGAATCTCTGTGAATGGAAAAAGATTCTCTGATAATGTCTTCGGTTACTATATACATGGAAAAGAATCCTCTATACAGCCATGCGGATACTCTGTGAATGCTTTCGGTTGCGCTATTAATAAAAAAAGTTTCTCTCATCACGAAATTGGTTCGTCTCGTTGGATAAATCGTGTGTTTGACCGGGCGGTTGAAGGCGTTATTTTTCATTTTGTCGTCGGGAATATTCAAATCGTCCGCCTTTGATTTGCGGCGTCAAAGAGCCTTTGCCGGTGAAATGGGTCAGATTTCTTGATTCGGGTCGCCATGCTTGATCCTAATTTGCCTCAATTTAAACCCTTAAATGAGAAATCCAAAAAAATATTTTCACACAGAAACAATTTGATTTTCGGTGCGCTTTAATATAGATTAAAATAGTCGTCGAATTGATGAAATGAGGAGCACAAAATGATGAGAACCGCCAATCCGGCGCTCAACGCAAAGACGTTCGTCGGATTAAGACCTTATGAAGCAGAAACCGCCATGACCATTCAGGGCGCGGTCAACAAAACGGCGATTTTACTACTATTGGCGCTGGTGTCGGCGAGTTATACTTGGAAACTATTTTTTAACGCATGGGATCCGGCGGTCGTCACGCCGTGGATGATCGGCGGCGCGCTGGGAATCGGATTCAGCCTGTTTGTCGTGGTAATTGCCGCACTGAACCTCGTGCTGGATTTCGACTTTATCGAAAATGGAGCCGCTCAGGGCGCTCCGAAATATATGGAATGGTACGCGGCTTTCGGGCTGATGGTGACACTCGTCTGGCTGTACATTGAAATTCTGCGTCTGTTGGCAAAATTAGCCGACCGAAGGTAGATCGGTCGCATCAATTAGGAGGTAAACATGTCTGATTTATTGAAGAAAATTCTGTATGCGGGAATCGGCGCCGCGGCGGTGACGAAAGAAAAAGCCGAAGAGATCGTCAAAGAGTTGGTGAAAAAAGGCGAAATCACAAAAGACGAAAGTAAGGAAGCGCTCGCCGATGTTCTCAAATCCGTCGAAAAACGCAAGGGCGATGTCGAAAAATTCGTCAAAGAAGAAATTTCCAAAGGATTAAAAAAGCTGGATATTCCGACGCGCGAAGAGTTTGATGAACTCAAAAAAAAGGTCGAAGCGCACGCGCATAAAAAGTAGCGATTTGCATTCATGAAATTGCCATCCGTCTTGCGGACGTTCCGGCACATCCGGCGCTATAACCAAATCCTTTCCGTTCTTTTAAAGTACGGCTTTACGGATGTTGTCGATATCGCCCGCCAGGATCTTGTCGTTCGGTTCGGAGAAAAATTCATGCCGCGGTTGAAAACGCGGATCGCCGAAGGCCAGTCGCGCGGCGAACGATTGACCAGCGCCGTCGAAGAACTCGGCCCGACATTCATCAAAATGGGACAAATACTCAGTCTCCGTCCGGATTTGATTCCCGTTGAAATCGCCTACGAACTTCAGAAACTTCAGGATAAGGTTTCTCCTATTCCCTTTTCCGAAATCGAAAAAGTCGTTCGGGAAGAACTGAAAACCGATCCGGCAGAGATTTTCCGGGAGATCGATCCGGAACCGCTCGCCGCCGCCTCGATTGCGCAGGTTCATCGTGCCGTCCTCAAATCCGGCGAACAGGTCGTTCTCAAGGTTCAGCGTCCGAACGCCCGGGCGATCATCGACATGGATATCGAAATCCTGACCGATTTTGCCGGAATTTTAAGCAAATATCTTCAAGAAAAGGTCGCACAGGATCCAGTGCTGATCGTTCGGGAATTCGACCAGTCGATTCACCGCGAGCTGGATTTTTTCAAAGAAGGCAGAAACATCGATCGATTCCACCGCTGTTTCAAAGACGAACCGACGATATTCATTCCGAAGTTTTACGGCGAATTCAGCTCGGAGCGGCTTTTAGTCATGGATTATGTCGATGGAATCAAGGCGTCCGAGATCGCCGCACTCGATCAGGCCGGATTGGATAGAAAAGAAATCGCGCATCGCGGAACGAATCTCAGCTTCCGGCAAATTTTCGATTTTGGATTTTTCCACGCCGATCCGCATCCCGGCAACATCATGGTTCTGGAAAACAACGTCATCGCCCTGCTGGATTACGGAATGGTCGGGCAGATCGATGACGACACGATCGATGGGATTGGAGATATTCTCGTCGGCGTTTTCCACAGAGAACCACGGCGAATTCTCCGCGCTTTTTCGCGACTTGGGATCACGGATGCGAAGACGGATAATTCAGCGCTTTCGCTCGATGTGGAAGCGCTTATCGAAAACTATCTCGGCATTCCGTTGAAAGACCTGCGATTCAGCGTGGTTCTTTCCGAATTCGCCGGGATCGTTCAGAAATATCGCCTGCGAATTCCACCGCACCTTTCGCTGGCGCTGAAGGCAATTGTAACCGCGGAAGGGCTGGCGAGAACGCTTTGCCCGGAATTCGATTTTATGGCGGAACTTAAGCCGTTCGTCAATCGAATTCTCATGCGCCGATACAACTTTATGCGGAAGGCGCGCGAAGGAATGCTGTTTCTCGACGATTTTTCAAGCCTGGTCGAGGAGTTTCCGGATAAGATGCGGACGATCATGAACAACGCCGCGGACGGAAAATTTACCATCCGGTTCGAGCATCGGAACCTTGAACAGGTTGTTCGGGAATTCAGCCGCGCGGCAAACCGGCTCTCGTCGGCGTTGATTATTGCGGCGCTGATTCTCGGCTCGTCGTTCCTGATTCAGGTTTCCGTCGGGCCGAAGCTTCTCGGCTATCCGATGTTCGGGACGATCGGCTATTTTCTGGCGGGAATTCTGGGAATCAACCTGGTGGTGGATATTATCCGAAGCCGGAAATCGAATTAGAGAAAATTATCGATAAAAGAGAGAGGAAGAAATGAAAGTGAATTGGGTCAAATTAACGATTTTGTGGAGTATGATAATGATTTTAGGAATTCAGGCGGCATTTTCAGAGGAAGGCGGATCGATTGTTCTTCCGGTGCCGCAAACAACCGGTGGAAAGCCATTGATGCAGGCGCTGAACCTGCGCCAATCGATGCGGAATTTCAGCGAAAAGCCGCTCTCTCTGCAAACACTATCCAATTTGCTATGGGCGGCAAACGGCATCAATCGCCCGGAAATCGGCAAGCGGACCGCGCCGACGGCAATGAACAGCCAGGAAATCGATGTTTA
>JBAZPZ010000175.1:0-3545 GCA_041645495.1 Fidelibacterota bacterium
AGGGGAAAAGACGTTTGGAGAAGCCGACCTAACGTTCGGCACACCCGACCTAACGTTCGGCATGTCCGCCATAAGGGGTGGTCGGCGTCTCAACGCGGAGCGTAGAGACGAGGATTGTAATGCTCTACCATAAATTCCTCTGTGTCCTGAACCCCGGAACTTGTTCGCAATGGCGAATCGGCGGTGGCTGTGCGCGTTGTGGTGAACCCAGTATCGTCAAAGAATACATTCCTGATCGCACTCTTCTCTCTCTGGTTTAATCGGAAAGCGGTCGGAGAACCGGTGGCGATAACACTCAACAGCGGCAAGCCATTCGCGCTTGGCGTTGAATTCACCCGAGCGCTACAGAGCCCCGGACTTTTCCAGTTCCCGCACATACCAGTTGATCGTTCCGGGGGAATGCGATTTCAAACCCTGTACGATTTCTTGAAACGTCGGATTGCGATCGTTGTTTTTCGCGAAGCGTCGCACAAAGTTGACGAAACGCTGTTTTTGAGGGGAAGGTCCTGTTGGCATGTTCACTCACCTCAACCTATTATTGCATAGCGGTATCGTTTTCCTGTTACTCGTAAATTAATCAGCGTATGCAATATCTACGTCTCATGCCAGCCTTCATTACTGGGAAATTCAATCGTTATTTTTAAGAGGGATTATTCTTAAAAGGTCTTTTCAATTGTAAAGATAAAATGCCGGATGGGTGCCACGGAGCCGATCAAGTCAACATAGTTATATTGCAACAGGTTGTTGACCTGCAGGGATAAATTCAGTCCCTCACACCCAAACGGCATGGTAAATACGATATGGGCATCCACGATATGCGCGTCGACGCGTTCCCCGGCATCTTTGATCACCAGGGCAAAACTTTCATCGATGCGATCATATTTGCTGATATAGCGATAATCAAGACTGCACTGGAATGAGCCCCTTGACCAAGCAATGCTGTTATACAGAAGATGCCGCGGCCGGTAGGTAAGATAGCAATCCAAATCCACATCGCGCGGGTTGACATACGTATATCCTGACCGTCCTGCGAGCCCAAGAGGCAGAGCCTGCCAGTTCAGTGAGGCTTCGAATCCATTCACCCTGGCGCGCGTAATATTGCGAAACTGGATATAACTGGTCTCGGTGAAAGTCCCTTCAATCAGATCCCAATATTCGCTCTGAAATAAGGCGATATCCAGAACAATGAATTGCATGATTGCGGAGTTCCACCCCACTTCGGTTGAGAAACTGCGCTCCGGTTTCAATTCCGTATTCGGAATGACGCGTAAGCCCCCGGCAGTTGTTGATGTGTAGGCTTCCGCAATCGAAGGCGCCCGGAATCCGCGTCCGACCGAGAAACGAAAGGCGCTGTACTCCGAATGATTCCAGACAATCCCGAGTTTGGGATTCAGTTGGTAATCCGTTTCCAGAGAATCGATATCAAAAGTATCGAACCGTATTCCAGCAGTGATCTTGAGAGTTGGCAGAACCGGCAATTCATCCTGAATGTAGAGACCGGTACTGGTTCCAACGTGCTTGCTGAATATATCGGAATCCACCTGTTGTAATCCGCCCTCTAATCCACCGGTAAAGGTATGTTTGGCCTGCTTGCGGTTGTACTGGATTTCGAAATCGAGATCTTCGGATGAGGATTCATGACCGATGCCGGTGTCGGTTTTAATATTGTCCTTAAAATGATTATGAAACCAGATAGCCCGCGTGTTAATGAAATGATTTCTGCCGAGCAGATAACGGTAATTAGCACTCAGATAAGTGCGTTGCGACTGGATGGACTCATCCAGCTGGTCATCCGGCGGTGACAGTGCATTCTGCAGATCCTTCCAGTACAGAAAATTACCACTGGATTGATCCGAATAATTACCGTTCAGGACCAATCGCTGAACCTGTGAGAGGTCCCACTGCGTTTTGCCGGAAAACTTCGTCCGGTGTACCCAGCCGTTGCGCCTGTATCCCAGATCGTGGTCATGGGAAGCACCAAGCAGGAATCCGAAATGACGAAATGCTCTCGAATAGCTGATATCACCACCGTAGAGCGTGCGATAACTATCCGTCCATTCCCACTGATCATAGTAGGGTTTATCGTACACGCCGCTATATAATTTGGCCGATAAGGTAGGCTTTCTCGGAATCGGAGCCGTGATGACATTAACAACACCACCGATCGCACTGGAGCCATATAGCGCCGACCCAGCCCCTTTGATTACCTCGATCCGATCGATTTGCTGTATCGGAAGGGAAACGAGATTCACTTCCCGCGTATCACCGGTCAGATACGGGACACCGTCGATGAGCAGCAACACCCGGCTGCCAACTCCGCGCGCGTATCCGCTCGATCCGCGAATATTAATCTGGTTCGAATTCATATTGATACCAGAAACATACTTAAGCGCATCGTCTATAGAAATTGTGTTCCTAATTTTCAATTCCGAGGCGGTAATCAATTCCAAACTGGAAGGGACATCCTGGCGGTTTTGTTCGTACTTGCTGGCGGTTACAACGACATTCTCTGTTTGGAGCGAACCAATCCGCAGCGTTATTTCAGCAAGATCGATAAACTGGCCGGCGTCTGCGATCTCGATTGGAATTTCCCGACCGTGGTAACCGATTATCGAGATACTAAACGTGTATTCTCCGGGAGCAATGTCCTCAACCCGAAATCTTCCCGTTTCATCGCTGGCACTACCCAAAAACGTCCCCTGCAAGAAAACATTCACACCTTGTAAGGCCAATCCGTTTACGTCCACGATTTTGCCCGATACGGTCGCCGCTTTTAAAACAGTAGCCAGAAAGACGAGCCAGAAGATGGTGAAAATTTTTTGCATGGCTAAAACGGTTGAATCGGTAAATTTTTGAAATCCACGTAGATATTGATATTCTTCAGAAGTGAATCCTGGATTACTTCGATGGCTGTGGGCTCCGCTGTCTCCATTTCAATGTCATACTGCCCCACTGACCGCCAATCCGTGTAGAGCCACGGACCATATTGCTGCGCGACGCAGATATATTCATAAGTTCCGGGGGATAATTCAAAAACATAATCGTATGAATCAACATTGTAAGGAATATGTGCCGTATCAAAAATGGCCGGATACGCGAACGCCAGACCCGCTATTAGTTCGTTTATGATATTTTCAGGGGGATACGAAATAAAGGCTACAATCCGCAAATTATAAAGACTGTCCACCGCCGGCCAGTTCTGAAAAGTGATCGTACCACTGATCCCGGTCAACTGAATCTCCGGTTCGATATCGTTGGGATTCAACCCGTGATCGCAAGTGCAAACGATAAATGACGCTAGTGTGATAACCAGGACGATTCGGATTCTGTAGGAAATGAGTCTGATGCTCATGGAAAATTATACGATTAAAAATCCATGAATCAAATAACAATTTATATTATGGAAAGCAAGTAAAAGTTTGTGGACTCATCTATGTAACGGTATTATTGTACGTAACTTTACAAGAAGTCGAAAGGGAAAAAATGTTCAGCGTTCCGGGTTGGGATTGGGTTGATTGTGTTGGATTCGGTTGATTATGTAGATT
>JBAZPZ010000176.1:0-3543 GCA_041645495.1 Fidelibacterota bacterium
TCCTTTCGGGTTTTCGCCTGAAAAACATTGCTCAGGCTGAACGTCGCCGATCTTTGTTCGCCAGAGGATGTCCCGCCGATCATCGAACTCCGGAACGGATCGAATGTCCAGATTTTGCCGGTCGAATCCGTCCAGGTCTGAACATAATGCGGATTCCAACCGAAAATCTCTTTCGTAAAATCAGGTCGATATGAAAAGCCGATAGACGGCGTCATCACGTGCCGAACGGCTTCCAATCTGCCGACGCGAATCGGGAACATACCGTAGAGTTTGGTTTGTCCGTTGAGGGAGAACGAACCGGTATGTCTGGCTTTGAAGCCTTTGACTTTTTCACCCTGTATCACATTTTTGACGATCACGTAGCCGCCCATCGAATCCAGCACCGGCTTTTCGTACTCAGAAAGCCATCCTTCCGCAAAACTCAGGTTTTCGCTGATCGAAAAATACTTGAATATCTTTTGGGAACCGTTGAGAGCGACATCGTGCGTGACAGCGGATTTCTTCACGTCTATCTGCTCCCAGTCGAGCGAGTCGTTGCTCAGGTAATAAATACTCTCGGTGTTGCGGAGTCTCGAACTGACATTGAAATAGATGTTGTTGTACCACTTCGACTGGCTGGCGTCGCGTCCGGCTTTCAACGGAAATATCTGCTTCGATGTCCGGGTCAGCGAGATATTGGGCAAAGAGCGGTCGATGTACGATATTTTCTGGTTCGCGGCTGTCGGTTCCGCAAGAATCAGCGTTCTGGCCTGGAGATTGTTCGTCTGCGTGAAATTCACCGACATCGAGTACGGCGTCCCCGACCAGGATTTGGACAATGTCGCGTTACTGATGAGTTGCTGATCGAGCCGGTCGTCGAGGTCGGTCTTGATCTTCCGCTTGTAATTGTCGTCGCTGACAAACCGACCGTTTGCTGTAAATCGCATCGTCTGGCTGATCGGCTGGCTGTGCTGGATATTCAGTTCCCATCGTCTTTTCGGATAATCGGAAAAGAAATCGTCGGTGTAAGAGCCGTCGATGGAACCGTCGAACTTGTACCGGACGACGTATCGTGTCCGATAGTTTAGGATGACTCCTTTTTTATCGTAAAAATTCCCGGTTAACTTCAGGTCGGCATAATCGCCCAGCGTCCAGAAATAGCCGAGTCCCTTGATAAATCCGCCAACGTTCGAGTTGTCTCCGTAAGTCGGCATGATCCAGCCGGAATGCCGCCGTCCGCCTTTGTTCGGGAAAATGCCAAATGGCAAGCCGATCAGCGGAATGTCGTGAATATAGAGAACGATCGGTTTGGCGATGATCTTGTCTTTCTGGATCAGTTTCATCTTCCGGCTCTTGAAATAGTAATGCGGCGTATCGACCAGGGAACAGGTCGTATAAATGCCGTTTGTCACGTAGAAAACGTTTTTCCCGATCTTGGTAACGTTGTCGCCGTAGTAATATCCATCCTGCTCTTTGGTTTTGCCTTCGACGATCTTCCCTTTCTGGGTCTTCATGTTGTAAACCATCTTTTCGCCGGAAAAAGGCTCGCGTCCGCGCTGAATCAGCGTCGGAACATCGTCATCCAGCGAGTCGCTGAGCGTCGGATTGAGCGGATCGGCATACAGAAGATTATCGTCCCACCGGATTAAAATTTTACCCGCCGTCAGTTCGACGTCGGCGGACTGGATTCTTGATTTGCCGGTCAGTTCCGTCGTCTTATTCTTCATGAAGTAATCGATCCGGTCAGCGGAATAAACGATTGTCGTGTCCACGTCATGATTTGTCCGGTCGGGCGTAAACCGTCCTTCCGTTCCGCCGATGACGGTAAGCGTTTGCATTTTGCCTTTGGAAAAATTGATGATGACGGTGTCGCCGCTGGCTTCGTTGACGCCCTGAATGATGCTGTCTTCAAGGACGTTATAATAACTGGTCGCCATCCCGAAAACGCGCACCGAGTCGGCTTTCCCATCCTTGAAGTAAATTTCCATGAATTTCCCGGCGATCTCGTCGTGTGTGACGATCGAATCGCCGACTACCCGGCTGGTATCCGTCGATGGCAAATAGGCGAACGAATCGGATGTGGCAACGGCGTTTTGGTCGATGAACAGCGAATAGAGTTTCTCATCCTTGAACCGCAAATCCATCCGTTGACCGGCGATCACCTGATCGTTACTGACGACGCGCGGTTTGCCGATCAGCGTCGCAAATTCCGTCGAGTCGTTATATTCCACTCTTTCGCAGGTGGCGGTGAAATCTTCCTGCCGGATGACGACGTGTCCCGTTGACAGAAAATTGCCCGCGTCCTCATCGCTCTTGATCAAATCTCCCTTGATGCGGAACGTCTCTTTGTCGGTCGAATCCCGGCGAATCATTTCGGGCGAAAGCGTCGCTTCCATGTTTCCAGACTCGTTGAAATAGATCAGACTGTCCGCCGTCAGCGACGTATGCCGTTTCAAATCGTTCAAAATCGCATTTTTCAGCGCGATGGTTTTCTTCTCGGTCGATAAATAGGTGACGAATTTCGCCCGCAGGTTTCGCTTCTCGTCGTTCAGAAACACATCGCCTTCGGCCTCGGAAATTTCGTCTTTGGTGTAATAGCGGATGGATTTGGCGGCAATGCGCGTACCCTCGTCGGTCAGCACCGGATTGTCGCGCGCCACGAGCAAATCCGTTTCGTTGAAAAACGTCAGCCGTTCGCAGGTCAGTGTTTGCGTCTTCTTGGTGGCGACGATGTGGTTGTAAAATTCCGCGCGGTCATCCTTTTCATACCAATAGACGAGGTCGCATTTCAGGGTCAACTCGCCTTTTTGAAAGATGACGTTGCCGGTCAGTTTTTTGTAGGATATTTCGTTCCGGGTTACCTGCTCCAGCTGATCGGCCTGAATCAGCCGCAACTTATCTTTTCCCCAAAGCGTAACGACGCCCGGAATGAGGAGCAGTAGCAGAACGGTCGGCGCAAAAAGGCGTTTGCAGGATAGGATCACGGTCGGCACTAATCAGCGAATTATTCGGTCGTTAAATTGGTAGTTCAGGTTCATCATTCGATCACTCGGAACGTAATATAAAAAATTTTTAGCGTCTTTTTGTTCCCTTTTTGTACCGAAAATCTCGCTCGATGCGTCTCTCAGACATCTCCACCTACTTTTTACCTTGATTTTCGTGAACGATGAAATAAATTTAACCGTCAAAAATGAATTCGGGAGAGAATATGAAAAATGTCGCAACGTGGTTAGGAATCTTCGTCCTCCTTCTGACGCTCGTCGGGTGCTCCGACTCGTATCAGAGACATTACGATCTCGGCAAATGGTACTACGATAAAGGACTGATCAATGAAGCGATCCTCGAATTCAAAGCCGCCACGCAAAGCGATCCGGAGAGTTATCAGGCGCACCATTTTCTCGCTATCGCTTACACGAGAAAAGGCTGGTTCGAATATGCGCTCAAGGAAGCCGAAACCTCTTTCGACCTCTATCCGTGCGACGATAACTACAAACTCATTCAGGTGATCCGGCAAAAGACAAGCCTCGAAATTCTCGGCACGCGCGAAACGGAACCGTTGCCGAC
>JBAZPZ010000177.1:0-3509 GCA_041645495.1 Fidelibacterota bacterium
ACCGGACTGAGGTTTCGGATGGAGGTCATCGAATGATTGTCAATGCATCGCAATTGTTTTCCTTCCTGAAGCGAATCCAATCCGAACGATTGGGCGGATTCGATGAAGTGATCTTACCGGAAAGAACGGAGAAGGGAAATCTGTTCTTCACCCGGATGAACGGGGAAACGAAAATCGAGATCGATTCTTTTCGCACCGTCGATCCGCTCAAGAGTCTGTTCTATTTTCCGCGAGAGCAAGTCTTTCCGGATATTAAGAAACCTGTCAAACGTATGATCCTCGGCGTAAAGAACTGCGACCTGACGGCTCTGGCTGTATTGGACAAAGCCATGATAAACTCGGATTTTATCGATCCGGTCTATCAGTCCTGGCGGGAAAATACGACGATCGTCAGCGCGGACTGCACGGAAATTTCGGATTCGTGTCATTGCAATTTGGTAGATGGGAAACCGTTTGCCGATAAAGGCTTCGATGTGAATTTGTCCAACATCGGAAACGATTATGTCATCACCACCGGTTCTTCCAAAGGCGAGGAATTTATTGAATTACTGCGGCGGCATATTCCGACCTCGGATGATCACGCCGAAGATCGCGAAAAGGTTCGTGAATTGCGGCAAAAAACGATGCGGAGATTGGAAGCCCGGAATTCCGATTTCGTCCGTTCCGGCGACTATTTTATTCTGAAAAATACCGATATTCAAAAATGGAAGGACGAGTCGAAGTCGTGTGTCGGATGCGGCGGTTGCACAAATATCTGTCCAACCTGCTATTGTCTGATTTTAAACGATGAGACGACTTCCCGGGATTTCGTTAAAGTGCGCTCCTACGATTCCTGTCAGATTCACGGATACGCGCGGGTTGCGGGCGGCGCATCGCCACGACCGAAGATGTATGAACGTTTCCGAAACCGGTATCTCTGCAAGTTGATGATTATGAAAGAAAACTTTGGCCGATTAGGTTGCACCGGTTGTGGCCGATGTATCGATGTTTGCCCGGGAAAAATCGAGTTTCGTGAAGTCGTACGCCGGATGATGGAATCGCCGAAAGCCGAGGAGTAATAATCATGATCAAAAATCCATATCAGACGACACCGGCAATCATTCAGGAAATTATCGAGGAATCGCCGTCGATCCGCACGCTGAGAGTCAAACTCGAAACACCGATTCCGTTTAAAACTGGGCAATTCATCGAACTGACGATCCCAAATGTCGGAGAAGGTCCGTTCACGCCGTCGTCTTCGCACTACACGACCGATTGGATGGATATTACCATCATGAAAACGGGATTCGTGACGGAATACGTTCACAAGACGAAGGTCGGCGATCGGATCGGCATTCGCGGGCCTTACGGAACTTGTTATCCGATTGACAAATGGAAAGGCAAAGATATTTTGATCATGGGCGGTGGAGTGGGAATGGCGCCGACGCGGTCGCTGTTTCTGACGCTTTTACACGATTTGGACAATTACCGGAGCGTGACGTTTTTAATGGGAGCGAAGACGCCGAATGATATGATCTACAAGTATTTGATCGATGACTGGAAAAAGATCGACAAAGTTCATATCGTTCGTTCGGTTGACCGCGTTCCCGAAGGCGAAACATGGTCGGAAAACGTCTGTCTGATCACCAAGTTATTGGACAAGATCAACCTTGATCCACGCGGCGTCCCGGTTGTTGTCTGCGGTCCGCCGGTAATGATGAAATTCGGAACTTTCGACTTGCTGAAGCACGGTTTTTCCGAAGAAAATATTTACCTGTCGATGGAAAAGAAAATGTACTGCGGAATCGGCCAGTGCCGGCACTGCGTATTCGGGAAATATTACGCCTGCAAAGACGGTCCCGTTTTCACTTACGACAAGGTTAAAAATGAGGAGAATATCTGGGAATGAAACGATTAGTCATTGATATTCCGGCTCTTTTGGAAGCAGGCAAACCCGAAAAGATCGGTTGCGAGTATTTTTACCACCGAAAAAATCCGGGACAGTTTTCGCTTTTGGAAGTCGCCGAATTTGCCATCTATTGCCGGCAATGCAAAGAAGCCTTCTGCGTCACCGCCTGTCCAAAAGAAGCGCTTGAACGTTTGGAAAGCGGACTGATCAAGCGGTTCAACATGCGATGCGTCGGTTGTAAGTCCTGCGTTTTAGCCTGTCCGTTCGGCACCATTTTTCCCGAAGTGATCAACTACATCACCGCAAAATGCGATTTCTGTCTGAATCAGTTGAAATCAAATCCGGACTACCAGCCGCTCTGTTCCCAAACGGCGCCCGGTCAGGCAATTCAGATGAAGGAAGTGACGGCGGAAGACCCGAAAAATCATCTCTATTTCTTCGGTGAAAATATAGCGATTATCAGTCAGCACTGGAGACAGAAGGAGGATAAGGCATGACGCAATGGCTCTTTTATTTGCTCATATTCCCGGGTTTCTTGTTTACAGCCGTTTTGGGACTTCTGATCGTCTGGTTAGACAGAAAAGTCAGCGCGCGTGTTCAATTTCGTCAGGGACCGCCGCTCTTTCAAAATTTTAACGATATTTTCAAATTGTTCGGAAAAGAGACGATGATCGTCAAAGAGAGCGTTCAAACAGTTTTTGTCTCTGCGCCAATTTTTGCATTTGGAATGATCGTTTTGCTGGCGACAATCATCGGTTTGGCGGCGGTTTATCGGATCGGATTTGCTGGCGACTTGATCGTCGTCATGTACCTGATGATGATTTTCTCCGTTGCCGTAATCCTTGGCGGAAGTTCATCGGGAAATGTTTATTCCAGCCTTGGAGCGGGGCGAGAGATCAAACTCCTGCTGGCAGACGAATTGGTTTTCATTCTCGTGTGCCTGATTCCAATCATTCAATCCGGATACAAATTACGGATGGATGAAATTCTTATCGCTCAGGAAAGCGGCGCCTTCATCGGTTCGATCAGCGGAGCGATCGGATTCATTCTTGGGCTTCTCTGCATTCAGGCGAAGATGACTCTGCCGCCGTTTCACATTCCCGAAGCGGAGACGGAAATCGTCGAAGGTCCGTTTATGGAATATTCCGGTCCGCTGTTGGCTTTCTGGAAATTGAGCCAAGGGATGATGTATGTCATTTATCCGGCTTTGCTGGTCATTCTATTTCTCGGCGGATTTCAGTGGGCGGGAATCGGGATATTATATTCCGTTTTGAAATATTTGTTGATCGTCGTATTGATGGTTTTAATTAAAAACACGAATCCGCGGATTCGGATCGATACGGCATTGAAATTTTTCTGGCGCATCGCGGCTCCGGCTTGTTTGATTGGAGTCGTGTTGTCGGTTTGGGGGTTTTGATATGGGATGGTACAAGCGAAGATTGGCGAAGTCATTATGGGTTTTTCACGTCAGTGGTTCGCCCTGCAACAATTGCGACATTGAAATACTCGATCTTCTGACGCCGAAATACGATCTGGAGCGGTTCGGAATCAAACTCGTCGGTTCGATCCGTCATGCCGACGTTTTGCTGGTGACTGGAGTTTTCAATCAGAAGGTCGCTCC
>JBAZPZ010000178.1:0-3494 GCA_041645495.1 Fidelibacterota bacterium
ATTAGGAGTTATATTTTATGAAGAAAAGAATCGGTTATATTTTTGGCATTGCCACTTTAGCGTTGATCGGCATAATCGTTACCGCGTCGATGTCACTTCCGGAGCGCGTCGTGCTTTATCAGGGCGTTCCGGAGACGAAAATCGTTCCGGCGGCGGCGCTGATCTCGACGGACACATCTGCTCCGTCCGTTCAATCTTTCAACGATGTTTTCGTCCAGATTGCCGACGCCGTCAATCCGGCAGTCGTTACGATCACGACGGAAAAAGTGATCAAAAACCGCGGACTGAGTTCTGATTTTCCGGGGTTTGACGGCAACGATCTGTTCTGGCAATTTTTCGGCGGTATTCCGGAGAGTGAAGCGCGCGGCACGGTTCTCGGTTCCGGCGTCATCGTTAGCGCAGGCGGTTTTATTTTAACGAATAATCATGTCGTCGAGCAGGGCGAAAAAATCCATGTCAGTCTGATGGATAAAAGCCGCTACGAGGCGAAAGTCATCGGAACCGATCCGCGGACGGATTTGGCGGTGATCAAGATCGAAGCAAAAGATTTAAAACCGGCGATTCTTGGCGATTCCGACGCGTTGCGGGTCGGCGAATGGGTTGTGGCAATCGGCTCGCCTTTCTCGGAAAATTTAGACCACACGGTGACGGCGGGAATCGTCAGCGCCAAAGGCAGAAGCAATATCGTCAACAACTCGAACTATGAATCGTTCATCCAGACCGATGCGGCGATCAATCCCGGCAACAGCGGCGGCGCGTTGGTCAACATTCGCGGCGAACTGATCGGGATCAACACGGCGATCGCGACCAACGGCGGCGTTCCGGCAAATCTCGGCGTCGGCTTCGCCATTCCGATCAATCTGGCGAAGAAGATCATGACCGACCTGATCGAAGATGGGAAAGTCACCCGCGCCTGGCTCGGCGTCCGGATTCAGGATGTCGATGACCGGATCGCGAAATCCATGAAGATGGATTCGCGGAAAGGCGCGCTGGTAGGCGAAGTTGTGAAAGACGGACCCGCGGCGTCTGCCGGTATGAAAGTCGGCGACATCATTGTCGAGTTTGACGGGAAAAAGATCGACAACTCGTCCCAGCTCCGCAACCTCGTTTCCAACGCGGAGATCGGAAAGGAAAAAGAGGTCGTCGTCCTGCGCGGCAAACAGAATAAAACGATCAAGGTCAAACTCGGCGTCCTGCCGGAAGATGAAAATATCGTGGGCGGCGACTCCAAACAATCGCCATCCAAATGGGGATTCAGCGTCGATGAGATCACTTCGGTGCTCGCCAAGCAGTACGGTATCGACAAAGAAACCGAAGGCGTTGTCGTCACGCGTGTCGATTTGCGCAGTGAAGCGGGAAAAATCCTTCGTCCCGGCGATGTCATCCAGCGCGTCAGCGATCGGGAAATCAAGAATCTTGCCGACTATAAAGACGCCATCAAAGGCGTTGACAGTGAATTCATTTTAGTGTTAGTGCTGAGAGACCATAGCAGTTTCTTCGCCACGCTCGAAGTTCCCAAATAAGATTTGCATCTCTAACCTCCCACGTCAGGGGCTTTCGGAAACGAGGGCCCCTTTTTGGTTGATTAGAGTTGAATAGGTTGAATATGTTGGATTAGGTTGATTAGGTTGATTAGGTAGATTAGGCCTGTTCGCCACCGGCGAATTAATTGGGTTGGATTCGGTGGAATAGTTGAATAGGTGAAATTCGGTTGAGTGGGCCTGTCCGCCTTTTGCGGATGACAGAAGGCATGAATGTATGAATGCTTGGATGCATGAATGCATGGGTGCATGGATGTTGCGGGTAAAGTCGTTTTTCCCATTGCTGTCATCGTATGTTACGGTGTTAGTCAAAATGCTGTAAATTTTAATTGATATTTGAAATCAGAAACGGATGTGGAAAGAAGGTGAGCAAGCTTGTTTTGTCATTGATCTTCGAGATCGTTCAGGATGCTAAGCCCACCTTCTTCTAAAATCTGAACAGTACACTAAGTGATAAAGAACTTGTATAAAGTACGATGATAGGTTGAAAAATCCACATCAAAAAATGGAGTAAAAATGGACAGACAAGTAATGGGAATTGATGTATCGAAGGAAACTTTGGATTATTCGATGTATGATGGTAAAACTCACGTAAGGGGGAGTTTAAAGAATCATCCGAAAGGCATTAAACAATTCTTCGGACAATACGATCATAAAAAAGACACCCTTCATGTGGTTATGGAAGCAACCGGGACTTACCATCTGCGATTAATTGCATATTTGTATGGAGCCGGGTTTAAATTCTCGGTGATGAATCCGTTGATAATCAAACGGTATTCGGAATCTAAGATGTTTCGTGCGAAGACCGATTCGGTTGATGCCTGTTTGATTTCCATTTATGGCTATGAACAGAGTCCGCCCCTGTTTATTCCCAGGGCAAAGCATCAGCAGGAGATGATTAATTTATTGAAAGCGGTAGAAGACCTGATAGAGACTCGTTCAGAGTATGAGAGGCGCTTAGAAGCCTTAAATCAAAATCCGGATGCAATGGGTGTGGTAATTAGAAGTTTTAAGCAACTCATTCGCACCGTAAATTCTAAAATAGAGCGGTTGGAACAAATGGCATTACAGATAGCCGAAACTCATTATAACGACGATCTGAGACGCTTAGTCTCTATTAAAAGTGTTGGCGAAAAGACAGCGGTAGTCATTCTGGCCTACTTTGGATGTTTCGAGAATTTTGAGTCTTCCAAACAAGTGATGAGTTACATTGGCAGTAATCCATCTCCCCATAGATCAGGAACCTCCATTTATGGACGTGGAAGTATTAGCAAGAAAGGAAATTCCTATATTCGCAAACAACTCTTTATGACAACATTAACGGCCATCCAACATAATCCCGCATGTAAGGATTTTTATAATCGCCTTAGGGAAAAAGGTAAGGAACATAAGGTCGCCAGAATTGCGGCTATGAATAAATTGATCAAACAAATCTTTGCTATCGTTAAATATCAAAGAACTTTTGACCCTAATTTCGTTTTTTCTTCTTGATTTTTGACACAGTACATCCTGAGCCACAGAGATAGATTGAAAAGGAAAGAACAAATCACACAGGAATTGACACGGTGGATTAGCGCGAATGTAAAACCGTGGCGAAGTTGGAACGAAGTGAAAATCCCGCTTGCGGGGGATCTTGGACAATTTATGTGTTCCTTAATCTGTAGAGGGATTGTACCACAAATTTCCCGCGATCTTCTGCCTTTTGTGGGACTAATCCCGAATTGTCGGGACAGGTTCCCGCCATCGGCGCGGGTAATGGCTTAGTGACCAATGCCTAAATGACTAATGACGTTCTCCACCCGTCATTAAAAAATCCTTGTGCTTTTAAATATGGTTCTTCCGACATTAGTATGGAACTAAGCAAAAGACGCCCTTATCTTTAAGAAAAAATAGTCACTATCCCTAAAGCCAAAGGCAACTCTTTTGATGACCTTGATCTTGTTATTCATACCT
>JBAZPZ010000179.1:0-3458 GCA_041645495.1 Fidelibacterota bacterium
AATGATTGAATGAAAACTATGATTCAAAACCAGTTTGGCAGAGCGAAAACTGGTTTCTATACTTCAGTAGATTCGCGTTTATTCGTGGTTCTGAAAAAGTTACCGTATTTCCTCAGACCTGACGACGGAACAGGTTGCGATAATTAACGTAAAATATCTGAATCACTGATTAAACAGATTGTACTGATGTATTGACGTTGGAGATAGAAATCTGCGAAATCCTTAAATCAGTGTAATCAGCGATTCAGATTTTCTCCTTATGCCCGGAATGGCTTCCTGCATGATTTCGCAGACGGCGTCGTAACGATAGGTGCGCTGTTCGAACGTGCGCGATTCAATCGCCCTGAGAAAACGGTTCTGGAAATCCTCAAAGTACGATCCGTAAAGGTGATAGCCTGTCAGCCTGATGCACATATCGGCCTAACTCGACTTTAAAACCGGATAGTTCGGAAATGATCAAGGTTAAGCATATCAGAACCGAGTGAATGATGCAACGCGTAACAGTCTCGAACTATGATTGGAATGATTGAATGAAAACTATGATTCGAAACCAGTTTGGCAGAGCGAAAACTGGTTTATTTGCAGGTTCTATTTCGTCTTCTTTCTGTGTGTTCCGTGGGCAAAATATTCGCGTCTATTAGCGTTTATTCGCGGTTACAAATCTTTCAATCCACCCGTTGTTCCATTCGAGTGATAAACCGTCCGTAAATCTTCCGGAATGTGACGATGCCGATAACGCAACCAAGTCCGAGAAAAGCGGAGGCGATCCATCGACCGACATAGAGATGAAAAGCCGTCATCGCGGCAAGCGACACGGCTACCATCCCGATGATAGCGACGCCGAAACCTTTGAGAATGCTAAATCGGTCTTCCGGAACGACTCCGGCTTTTTCGGCAATCGGTTTCCAGAAACCAAGTGGTTTGACGCGCCGGTAAAATTCGATCAGCGTCTTTTCATCATCCGGCTTTGTAAAATATGCGACCGCGATCCAGAGAATCGTCGTCAGAGCGATCGGAATCAGCACATGCCAGTAGGCGCCGATCTGCGGGAAAAAGACATATTTGACGAGCATAAAAATAACCGGCCCGCCGAATGAAGCGGTCACGCGCGCCTTGGCATTGAATCGCCACCACCACCATTGCGCCCAGTTGGCGGAGAGTTCTGCCGAACTGAGTCCGAGCATGAAGATCGCGATGTCGATGACGTTTGTCGCCTTGGTCGCAACGAGAATGGATAAGCCGGTAATGACAAAAATCACGATCCGCCCGACGACCAAATAATGCCGATCGGTTTGGTTGCGTTTGATGAACCGGCGATAGATGTCGGACACGAAAACCTGCGAGCCAAAGTTGAGATTCGAGTCGATGGTTGACATGATCGACGCCGCCATTCCCGCGATTGCCAACCAGAGAAAACCTTTTGGCATATATCGGCTGATGAGCAGACCGAACGCCGTCTCTTTGTTGATCTCTCCGGTGTAAAGTCCAGGCCAACGAACCATCGCGCCGAGTGCGGGCATCGTCAACAATGAGAGCAGAACGAACAACACGACCAGCGCCCAGATGTAAAACTTCGAGGCTTCACGTCCGTTTTTGCATGAAAAGATACGCTGACCTTCCATCGCGCCCCCCATCGGTGCGGCGTCACCGCCATAACCGACCGCGGTTCCGATCATCCATGCAAAAACACCGACGACTCCCAGCATCTCGTTCTGAGAAGGCGGATACCAGCGGACGACGTCCGTTCCAAAGGTGGCAACGAGCGATTGATAGAGTCCGGTCGGCCCGTGAAAATCGATCAGAACGGCGATACAAAGAACAAGATAGGAGATCAAGATGATCGCCGTTTGAATGACGTCCGTCGAGACGACGCCGATGTAGCCGGATAAAAATACATAGAGGAGCGTTACCGGGATGATGAGTGAAAATGTCGTCGTCATCGACCAGCCAAGTGTCGGATTCAGGACTTTATGCAGGCCGAGAAGCCCGGCGCCTGTCCATGCGACGATCGAGATGAACGCGCTCCGGAAAGCGATCCAGCTGCGCATCGTCGTCGCCAATTTGCCGGAAAAGCGGATTTCATAGAATTCCGGAGATGTGAAGAGGTTGAGCTTTTTCCAGAAAACCGCGAACAGAACGGCGGCGATCATCAGCGCAAGGCTGAACCGTGAAATGAAAAACCAATAGATGAAAAGTCCCGTCACGACCGTCATGCCGCAGTAAGTCGGCGCAACATCGCCGTTCATGGCTGTTGCGGCGGATGCGATGCCGTTGACCCAGCCGGGAAGTTTCCGCCCGGCAAGGAAATAATTATCGAGTCCTTTTTGTCCGAATTTCCGGAAATAGAAACCGACGACCAGCATTAAAACGAGATAGCCGAGAATGCCGATAACGTCCCATGAAGCGAGTTTGAGGTAATTTGTCATAGTTTACTTAACCGTAGAGGCGCAGAGAGCGCGGAGAATGCAGAGAAATTCTTTAGCCGCAGATAACGCAGAAAGACGCGGATAAATGAGAAGAATAATTCTTGATTTCGGATCATTTCATGTGTTTTGTGATTGTATTTCCAGTATCTTCTTTTATTTATTCGTGTTCATTCGTGGTTAGTTTTGAAGCGCCTTGCGGACATAATCCCACCAGTCGAAATCGTCGATATGAACCAGATCGAAAATCATTACGCCGTTCGTTTCTTTCAGGCACATCTGAATCGCCCTGACGAACTGCTCGGGATTGTTTTTATCTTTGTATTGCTGAACGTAAAGAGAGCCGTAAAGTGGCGTCACGCCGTTGGTCACTTTCATGGCTAATTTTGCCGAGCCTTCGACGGTGTATTCGGGAATCAGCGCCGGGCCGATCGCCTCTTCGTTGCTCGCTTTTTGATTTAGTTTTTCCTTTTCTATATCGGCGACGCTCACCGGATAAAAATAACATCCGGAGAACAGAAAATCGAGCAGTTCGGCATAACCGGTTTTGTGATAATCCGGCAAAGCCCAGTTGTATTTTTCAGACGGATCGTACGTCGAACTCGCCCAGTTCACGCCGAGTTCGCTGTAAGTCGAATACCACGCGCCGGTGTAAGTCGCGAATTGTTTGCCGGTTGCCTTGACGCGGGTTCGTGCTTTTTCAAAGAAATCGTGAATGACAGTCGCCCGCCAAAACAGCCATTCTTTGTATAACTTTCCCGGCTTTGTCGTCCATTCGTCTTTATCGTTCTTTTTCCATGTAAAAATATCTTCCGGCCAGTCTTTAACTTTTTTCCCGGCGAACTTCTCGAATTCCTGCCGTGAGAAATCCGAGAAATCGGAGCGAAGATTGTCATACCGGCAACGATCGAGGACGATGCCGTCGAAATCATACTTCGTCAACATTTCTTCCATGATGCGAATTTCGTATTCCTGAACTTCCGGCAGAGCGGGATTGACGAAAACGGCGAATCCAAAATTATAATCGGTGGTTTT
>JBAZPZ010000180.1:0-3440 GCA_041645495.1 Fidelibacterota bacterium
GAACAGATCGCGGCTTTTGGAAAAGATGGGATTGCGAAACAACGCCGAAGTCATGAAATATGCCATGAAAAATGGACTTGTAGAGTAGGTGGATTTGGTCAATTGTGTTGATTGGGTTGATTAGGTTGGATTATGTTGAATAGGCTTGTGCGCCTCCGGCGGGATAATTGAGGTAAGGTTGGGATAAAGTTGTGATTAAAATTGTCTATAATATTGTCTCTGCTTTCTCCGCATACTCTGCGTGCTCCGCGGTTAATCTTGGTAGAATGTGTTGATTAAGTTGGATTATGTTGAATGGGGTTGTGCGGTTGAAGTGTAATACTCAAGATAAAGTTGTATTTAATGTGTTCTGAACCCCGCCATCGGCGGTGGCCCTGTACTCCGCGTCCTCTGCGTGCTCCGCGGTTAATCTTAGTTGATTGGGTAGATTATGTTAATTAGGTTTATTTCCGTTGTGTTTTGGAGGCTTTGTGATTAATAATAGCGGCTCTACTTCGACAAGAATCGATGCGATCGACACATTTCGGGGACTAACCATTTTCCTTATGGTTTTTGTCATTCAGGTGGCGGGTTACCGGAATTTGCCGCAACAGATGTCATGGTTTGGAAGTTTACCGGTTTCGACGTGGCACCATGCCGAAGCCGCATGGGAACAAATCGCCGAGGGAAAAAAGGCGGAAGGTTTGACGGATGAACAAATCGCTTCTTTGCCGGAAGCGAATCTGAAGAATATCGGCCTGACCGTAACCGATCTGGTCGCTCCGTTTTTCGTGTTCATTGTCGGACTCTGCATTCCGCTCAGTCGCTTGACCCGCGGGAAAGAATGGCGGCGGCGCGTCTTTAGCCGAACGTTCAAACTCTACATCGCAGGCGTTTTATACATCAGCCTTATCTTTGGAATTTCGTGGTGGTGGGGAATTCTTCAGGCGATCGCGCTTTCTTATCTCATCGCGTCGCTTTCGATGCAATTGTCGCGTCGGGGAAGATGGATTGCGATTTTTGGTCTGCTCGCTTTCCACATCGTTATGTCCCAATTTGTCGGTTGGTGGTTGCATACCGGTGAAACGAGTCAGCCTTTCTTTAAAATCGGTCAATTGGATGGTTCGCTGATGCGGCCGCTGAGAATTCATTGTCTTCCGTGGGTTTCCATCTCTTACGCGTGTATCACGATGGTCGGCGTTTTACTCGGCGAAGCGGTCGCCACAAAAGAGAGCCGGAAAATCGTTCGGCTGGGATCGATGCTGGCGGGAATTTTTATGGCTGGCGGTTATATAATTCATCGGATCGGTTATTCGACCGGAATATGGGGACTTTGTTTCAATAAAGCCGATGTTTCGGCTTCTTATGCCATGTTTACGGCTGGACTGGCTTGTCTGGTGTTCGTCGGAATTTATTATATCGTCGATCTCAAGGGATACAAAAAATGGACAACGCCGTTTTGTGTTCTCGGCGTCAATGCTTTGCTGGCGTATTTCATGCAGATCGTCATGCGGCTGACGTTCCGCGCTCTGGGATTGGAAGCGTTCTTTTCCGGTTACCCGAACCAGACGCTAACGCAATGGGCGGGATTGTGGCAGTCGCCGGTTTGGCAACATTTTCTGCTCGATAAAACCGGTTATAACGGACTCCTGTGGGGATTGATCTGGACGATGTGTTTGTGGACGATAATCAGGTTCTGCAATAAACGCAATATCTACTGGAAGTTGTAGATGGAAGGGAATGAGATAACCACCAAGACACGAAGAAAAGGTAAAGGAATAGGTAAAGAAGACAACGGACGCAGATAGACGCTGATTTATTATGAAATGGCTTCTTATTTGCGTTAATCTGCGGCTGAAAAAATTCCTTGCAATTAGAAATTCCATCTTTAAATTAGACCGCAATTGATTTAGAGGCTCTCAAAAATTTGACAATCGAATCGCTTTTCCGTTCTTTGACATTGCGGGTGAATGCTAAGAATTGTCCGGGAGAAGAGAAAAAGGCAAAATTGCCCCGATTTCATCCATCAAAAACAAAACACAATCCAAATTATTATTACGGCGAAAAAACTCAATACATAATTGCTTATTATTTACTGAATTCTAAATGGATGGAAAAATCTTCCTTCCTGACGAGCCAATTCCATTTTACAGGAAATATTTTCTGTTCGGGTCTAATTGACTGATTCCCGGAAGGAAATAGTATATTCAAGGGAAGTTTTCTTTTAGCAAAGGCAAGGAATATTTTACTCAAAGAGAGTAGCCAAATAGTAAAAGGAAGAAATATTTTATCCAAAGAGAGTGACCAAAAGGCAAAAGGAGGAAATATCTTATTCAAAGGTAGTTTCCAAACCGAAAAGGGAGGAAATATTTTACTCAAAGGTAGTTACAAAAAGGTAAAAGGAAGAAATATTTTATAAAAGTAGAGATTCTGAAAGACAAAAGAAGGATATATTTTATTTAAGGATGGTTTCTTCAGTAAATAAGTAAGATTATTTTAATGGTGGCAAACAATAACAATAAAAGGAGGACTCATGTCTCAAAACGTGGATAAGTTGTTGCAGGATTCGTCCGTCCGACTGACGACAACCAAGAAGTATGCGACGGAACTGGCTGTGGCCGGAATTAACCCGGAATTCATTACGCAGTTAGAGGGAAAGATCGGCGTACTGCGCGCGGAAAACACGGCTTTCAATGAAGCCAAGAACCGCAAATTCGAATTGACCGAAAGTCAGAAGGTGCAGGTCAAGACATCGCAGGACGTTATTCGGAAGTTCCGGGCTTCGGCGCAAATCGCTTTCTATGACGACAAGGTCGTGTTGAAGGAATTCGGTATTGGTAAGGATATTCCTTCGGCGGTCAAGGCGCTATCGACCGAATTACCGAATCTAAAAGAGGTTGCAGGGCGCTGTGCCGAGAAATTGGCAACTGCCGGGATCACGGCGGCGGACATCGCGGCTTTAGAAACCAGCACGAACGAACTTGTGGCTATCGATCAGGAACAGGAAGAGAGTAAAAACGCCCAAAAGACGCAGAAAACCGTACTCGATGCCGCGGCAAAGACGGTTAAAGAGTTGATGTTCAAGGTCAACAAAGCCGCGTCAATCGTTTTTATGCACGATAAGGCGAAATTGGACGAGTTCAAATCCATTTTCCCGAAATCGAAGACAGAAAAAACCGACAACGGGACGACCACGACTCCGGAAACCGGAACGAATCCGTGAATGAATTGAAAACCTCCCGGAGGTTTGGAACCTCCGGGAGGCTGGAACCCTGACTGCCGTGTCTCTACAACAATGTGGGATATTGGAAAATGTTAGAAGGATAAATTGTTTTATTTGGCTCTTCTGGAATAAGTGTGGACTATGTCTAAATAATCTGATATATTTCACCTTTAAAAATGATTAAGGAGGAGAGTCATGAAAGAGAAAGAGATACTAAAAGAATTGATAGCCATACCTC
>JBAZPZ010000181.1:0-3422 GCA_041645495.1 Fidelibacterota bacterium
GCACGCGCCGGTCGCCGATGTGCGTGATGATATGCAGAAGACCGCGTTGTTCGGAGTTGAGCCGGTTGTAGAGCAGTTTGTTCTCGGCAAATTCGATGGGGAACTTGGAAAGAATGGCGTTGCCGTAGTATCCGCCCTGAATTTCGATGTTCCGGGCAAACGTAAAGTTCATCCCGAGTTCCGCCGCGATCATCCGCGCCTGTTCGTCGCCGTTCGTTCGCTTCGTCTTGTAATCGACTTCGTTCAGACAAACGAAATGCGGTTCCTGCTCGCGAATGACGGAGACGATCCTCGAAAGGTCATACTCGCCGTCCGTTCCGACGCCATGGTGCATGTTATACGTCATCACACGAATCTTTCCCGGCGCAAAAATATTCTGGATCGCGCTTCCCGGATTCGATTTGATAAAAAAGTATCCGATCACGACAAGCGCGACGATCAGGGAAAATCCAATTATTTTACGATGACGTTTTTGGGACTCTTTAGCCATTCATTCTCCAGTAAGATTCTTTCGGATCATCATTCGTTTCGATCTGTCGAATTGCTCTCAAAATACGGGTTAAACCTAAGTTTCATCCACTTACAAAGTCAAGAAAATCTTGAGGCAAACTTACAATCATTTTAGTGACGATGACAGAGTCGGTCAAATTCGTCCGACCTATTGGCCTAATCATCGGTGTTGTCTTCTATGAGATATAACGTTAAATTTCTTTGCAAGAATTGAAAGGAGAACAACGTGAATCGAATCATCAAAATATCCATTTTACTTCTATCGCTCGGCCTCTTCTGTTCCTCTTTTGCGCAACGGAACAATCAGGAATTCCGGGCAACATGGGTAATCACATGGGAGATGATCAGCGGAAGCAACAGCGTCGAACAAAACAAGGCACTCGCCCGCACCATTCTCGACAACCATCAAAAAGGTAATTTTAACGCGGTGCTCTGGCACGGCAGGCAGAGCGGAACCGCCTATTACACGTCATCCTATGAACCATGGGGTTCGTATGCAGGCGGACAATATCCCGGTTTCGATCCCCTGGCTTATGCCGTCGAAGAAGCACACAAACGCGGCATGGAACTGCATGTCTGGTTCAACTGTTTTGCCGCAGGCAGCACTGCCGACGGAACTCCCGCTCAGGAACATCCCGAATGGATTTGCCGAGACCGCGATGGAAATCCGATGACTTCGTCCATTGCGCTTTCGCCGGGCATGCAAGCCTGTCGGGATTACACCGTCAACGTCGCTATGGAAATCGTCAATAACTACGACATCGACGGCATTCATCTGGACTACGTTCGCTGGAACGAATATTCCAATTCCAAACAATCCGAGAAGTTTTCTCAACTCGCCGAAGAAAATCGCTATCTCGACGGGATGATCACGCCGGAACAGGTTAAGGAACTCGAACAAAACAAGAGCGGCCGCTATCTCTACGACGCCGATCATCCGTACAGTGCAACCCCTCCGACCGGATTTACTACGTGGGAAGATTGGTGGCGCTGGTCGGTCACCGAATTCGTCAAATCGCTTCACGATTCGATTCAGGTGGTCAAACCGTGGGTTCGTCTTTCGGTCGCCGCGCTCGGAAAATACAATTGGTCGGACTGGCAGGGTTACGGCTCGGTCTATCAAGACGCCGCACTCTGGTTCAATGAAGGCTACATCGACCAGTTAACGCCAATGTCTTATCATTGGACGACCGGCGACGGTTTCAAAGGAATGCTGGATAACGGCTCATCTTCCTGGGGTCCGTGGATCAGGCAAGGAATTACGGACGGCAGACTCTTTTCCGTCGGCCCCGGCTCATATATTCTGGACGAACAAAAAATCTGGAGTCGTCATCCCGAGATCGTCAACGCCTGTCGGACGATCAACTGGGTTGACGGTTTCCAGTTCTTCAGCTACGGAAGCTGGAACGGACATCAGTATTTCGGCGAAGCGGGACAATCCTTTTTCAAAAGAAATACCAAGATCCGCGCTTCAGCCATTATCGACAGCATTCCGCCTGCCGCTCCGACGCTTGCTGTTACCAAGATCGACTCGCTCAATTATCAGTTGACGGTTACGCCTGCAGGTGTTAAAGCCAATAACCAGTGGTACGCGATTTATCGCTCGACCGATAATGTGCTCGACGTGAAAACCGACGATATTATCGATATTCATTTCGGCGATCTGGTTTCCTACTCGTTCACCGATTCCTACTCCGGCAATCAGGACTACAACGGGAAATATTACTATGCCGCGACAGCGATCGACAGATTCTGGAACGAATCCAATGGTTCCGCAATCGCCGAAAGCGATCCGCTTCCCTCCTTTGCGCCGACCGTCGTCAGTTCGACTCCTTCCGAAGGCGACACAATTCCGGTCAACAGCGACATCGTTTTCACTTTCTCCAAAACGATGGACGTCAATACGCTCTCGCCAGGTCTGCTGATAGAACCGTCTGCGACAGTCGTATCGATCACATGGTCAACCGACCAAAAGACGGCGACCGTTCAGTTCGATCCCAGTTTCGCTTTCGATACCGCTTACAAGATCACGCTGACATCAGATGTTAAAGACATCAATTCCAGAAGCATCGACGGAAACGGCGACGGCATTGAAGGTGATTCGTTTGTTCTCAATTTCCGGACACTGGCAGTCGATCTGACCGGACCTGTCGTTCAATTTCAATTTCCGACAGCCGATGACGAATATATGGATGTCGAAGACGTCATCGCTATCGGTTTCGACGAACAGATCAATAAACAAACGGTTATCGCCGACCAGATTTCGTTCCTGTCCAACGGCAGAAACGTTGTCGTCGATCCGATGCTGACCGTTCATAACAACCGCTCGATTCTCAATCTGCGTCCGTTTTCCCGGATTCCGTCGGACTCCGACATCCACGTCTCTTTTCTGAATACCGTGACGGACACACTGGGAAATCCGATGACGTCGCCGATCGATTTCACCTTTCACACGGCGAATTCTTATTATTCCGAGAAAAAGACCGTGGACGCTTTCACAGGTTCCGGTTTGTGGCAGGAACCCGAATTCAGTGGTTCGACAGCCGGCATTATCGCTTCGCTGACCAATTTCGGTTATATAGCGACGAATTATGCGCCCGGTTACGCTCTTGACGCCGCCAGTAAAAAGTCCGCGTACATCGAATACGTCTGGGATGATTCGTCGGCTACGCATTTGCTCCGCGAACACATCAACACCAGCACGCCAACAACTATCAGCATTGACACTACTTACACGATCCAATGCTACGTTTACGGCGACAGCAGTCAAAACCTGTTCAACTTCTCGCTTTATGAAAAGACTTCGTCCGGAACGAATACTGAGGACATCATTGAAGTCGGTACGTGGACGCCCATCGATTGGATCGGCTGGAAGTTGGTCGAGTGGGATTTAGGCGATACAACGCAGGTCG
>JBAZPZ010000182.1:0-3402 GCA_041645495.1 Fidelibacterota bacterium
GAATTTATTTGCCGATAATTGAGTTCATGGGAAAATAGATGATAAACAAAAGGGCTTTAGCCTGAAGTATCGGACTAAAACCCAATTTCGCCGAACACCTGTTGGGCGTTGATGCTTTACCGTTTCAGTTAGAAATTATATCTGACACCGAGTCCTGCATCGATCCCAAAATCCGTATCGGGAACGATGTCCAGCGCGGGAACGATTTCCAAAAACACATCGATCGGCGGGCCGGCGAGAATCCAATCGATACCCAACGGAACACGCACACCAACGCGGGTTTCATCCGCCAACGTGATCTTTCCACCGATTCCATAATAGAAAGGAAGTTTGCCGCTCGGTGCTTTGATCAGGCTGAAATTATGCCACAGATAATCGACGTGAACATGCACGGCATCGTTGTTACCGGACGACCATGCCAACGCCGCATCCAACGCCGTCTTTTGTCCCATCCACATTTTGCCGCTGATTCCAGTCGGTTCACCCAGAATGACGCCCAGGCCGAACTTGCTCTGTGCAGACGCAAAACTGAAGAGAGACAACGCAACCAGTCCGCAATAAAGAAAACGCTTAATTATCATTACAACTCCATTTTTTTATTTTTCAAACATTTAAGTTAGCGTAAAGGTATTCAAATCAGCCTTACGGTACAAGCAGTATTTCGCCTCCGGGTCGATGCGGGAAAAATCGCGTTTTGGCCATGCCGGAGATACAGATTTGTGTTCAGAAATTCAGATCCCGATCCTGCACATATCCGGTAATTTTGGAAATGACCAACCTATGATTCGCATCAAAAGATGGCGTTGGATCGTTGTGGCTTGGCATCTATCATCCGTCACCCGTACCAGCAAATTGCCTTTCCTTTTAGCAAAAAAATCGCTTAAATTTCTTAAGTATGAAAACAAGAATGAGGGCTTATGAAGATTGGAATCAGACGAGAGGATAAGAACGAATGGGAAGCTCGGACGCCGCTGATTCCCGAACATATCGCGGAACTGCTCCGGAATCCCGGACTCGATTTTATCGTTCAGCCCTCGTCAATCCGCACTTATTCTGATGATGATTACACTCGATCCGGAGCGGTCATTCAGGAAGATTTGTCCGGTTGCGACATCGTTTTCGGCGTCAAGGAATTTCCGATCCAATTTCTCCAGCCTTCCAAAACATACGTTTTCTTTTCCCACACGATCAAAGGTCAATCCTACAACATTGCGATGCTGAAGCGTTTGGTCGAACTGAAAGACACGCTTATCGATTATGAAAAGATCGTCGATGATAACGGTCGTCGCCTGGTTTTCTTCGGAAGATTCGCCGGAATTGCCGGGATGATCGACACTTTCTGGGCGTTCGGTCAGCGACTGCAATCCGAAGGCATTCAGACGTCGTTCGCGGAAATCCGGCAGGCGCGATTCTACACAAATCTCACCGACACAAAATCGAAGTTGAAATCCATCGGCGAGGAAATCGTCCGGAACGGACTTCCCCACCTGACGCATCCGCTGATCTTCGGCGTCACCGGCTACGGTAACGTCTCCCGCGGCGCACAGGAAATCCTCGACCTTTTCCCTTTCATCGAAATCCAGCCGGACGAGGTCGCTTCGCTGTGGAAGAATCCGAACTTCAGCCGTAATCATCTATATAAGGTCGTTTTCAAGGAAGAACATCTTGTCAAGCCAACTTATTCCGATGCGGCTTTCGATCTTCAGGATTATTACAAACATCCGGAAAAATACGAATCGAAATTCGACGATTACCTGCCTTATCTGACGATCATCGTCAACGCGATTTACTGGGATAAAATGTATCCGCGGTTGGTCACCAAGAAATATCTCAAAACAGCCGAAATCGAGAACCGCGCGCTTCCGCTGAAAGTCATCGGCGACATCACGTGCGATGTGGAAGGTTCGATCGAATGTAACCTCGAGGACTCGAATCCGGGAAATCCCGTTTACGTTTACGAACCGGTGTCGCAAACAATCCGTTACGGATATACCGGAAAAGGAGTCGTTGTACTTGCGGTCGATAATCTGCCGTGCGAATTGCCGAAAGAATCGTCCGCCGTGTTCAGTAATGTGTTGAAAGAATTCATCCCGTCGTTGATGAAAACCGATTTCTCCGTCTCGTACGAAGCGCTCCGATTATCGCCGGAACTGAAAAGAGCGACGATTCTGTTGAACGGCGAATTCACGCCGGAATTCAAATACATGGAAAAATTTGTGGTATAAACGTGTGCCGAAATGGTAAATTTTTATAGTCAAACCGTTTATTTTAGGAGGAAAATAGAATGAAGAAAGTTTTGGTTTTAGGAGCCGGTCTCGTATCGAAACCGTTGGTCAGATACCTGCTGAACGTTCCTGAATTCACCGTCAAAGTTGCGACGCGCACCGTAAGCAAAGCAGAAAAACTGATCGATGGACATCCGCGCGGAATGGCGCAGGAACTCAACGTCAACGACACCGATCAACTGAAAAGTTTAGTCAAGGACTGTGATCTGGCAATCTCTCTTTTGCCTTACACTTTTCACGTTAAGGTCGCCGAGATGTGTATCGAATACAAGAAGCATTTGGTCACGACCTCATATATCAGTCCCGCCATGAAAGCGTTGGATGCGCAAGCGAAATCGGCGGGCGTTCTGTTACTGAACGAGATCGGCGTCGATCCCGGCATCGATCACATGTCGGCAATGCGGATCATTCACGGCGTCGAGAAAAAAGGCGGTAAGGTCGTCAGTTTCCGTTCCTTCTGCGGCGGTCTTCCCGCGCCCGAAGCGAACACCAATCCGTTAGGTTATAAATTCAGTTGGAGCCCGCGCGGCGTACTGATGGCCGGCAGAAACGACGCCAAGTTCATGGAGAACGGAAAGATCGTCGAAATTCCCGGCAAGAACCTTTTTAAGAACCATAAGCCGTTGGAAGTCGAAGGACTCGGAACCTTCGAAATTTATCCGAACCGCAATTCTCTGCCTTACATCGAGACATACGGTTTTAAAGACATCCAAACGATGATCCGCGGAACGATCCGGAACATCGGCTGGTGCGATACGCTGTTCTGCATCGCCAAACTCGGTCTGTTGAGCGATGAGAAATGCGACGACCTTAAAGGCATGACCTTCAAGAAATTATTATTCAAACTCATCGACGCCGATTGCTGTGAATGCTGTTGCGATCCGCGTGCGGAATTGGCCAAATTCCTCGGCGCCGATGCGACCAAACAGGTTTTGGACAATCTGGAATGGCTGGGACTTTTCAGCGTCGAGTCGTTGCCGGAAGCGGAACCGACATTGCTGGACGTCATGACGGCTCAGTTCCTGAAACTCATGCCATTCAGCGAGAACGAGCGCGATCTGATCATTCTGATCCATGAATTCATCGCGGAATATCCGAACAACAAGAAAGAAAGAAT
>JBAZPZ010000183.1:0-3368 GCA_041645495.1 Fidelibacterota bacterium
GTTACGGGTTACGGGTTACGGGAAAAATGTAGAATGAAAAATGAAAACAAGAAGAACACTGATGACACAGAACGGAACGCAGATAATCGCAGAAGAAGGTAATAGCAGGGGTCAAGCGGAGCGAAGTCCCGACACTTCGGGAAGAGGAAATACGTCCACTAATCCCGAATAGTATCGGGACAAGTTTCCACCAATTATCACTAAAATAAATGAAAAATATTCGTGTCCATTCGTGGTTCTCTTTTTCGTGCTTTTTTCGTGTGTTCCCCCGCACTTTGCGGGGTTCCGTGGGCAAATCTCTCTTCTCTGTGACCCTGTAGTGAGTTTCTTTTCCCGCCTGCGGCGGACAGGCTTCCAACTTTACCCCAATCTTATCCCAACCTTATCCCTACTTTATCTCAATTAATCCAATCAATCCGCCACGGCGGACAAGTTCCATTCACCTAATCAACATAATCCAACCTAATCAACATAATCCAACCTAACTCACAAAAATAATCTTGTCCGGAATTTACCGGAGTTGTATATTTATCCGCGTTTGTTGTAATATTATGCAGGATTTGAGATGAAAGAACGAGAAAACAGAGTCAGCGTTATCCGGAAGATTCTGGAAACGGAACAGATCGCCAATCAGAACAATCTCAAGAAGAGGTTGGAAAAAGAAGGATTTGAAATCACGCAAGCCACATTGTCTCGCGATCTGGCGGCAATGAAAGTGATGCGTGTTCCGAATGCAGATAAACGGTATATTTATACATTACCGAGTCGTAGCGCGGTTTCTCAGACCGCGGATGACAATTCTCCGCTGAACGCCTGTAAATCGATTGCTTTCTCTCAAAATCTGGCTGTACTCAAATGCCTGCCCTCCTTCGCGCCCAGCGTGGCGATGCTCGTGGATGGACTCAAAATGGAAGCAGTCGTCGGCACTATCGCCGGGGACGACACCGTTCTGATCGTTCTGCGGGAAAACTGGACGCACGAGCGTTTTCTTGACGCGCTTTTCAGCCGGTTACCGGAACTACGTGACAGGATTTAGCGCTTTTCATTCGCCAAAACACAATCACGAAAGGAATAGAAAAGGAATAGGATGAAACGGGAAAAAGTTGTTCTTGCTTATAGCGGCGGTCTGGATACATCCGTTATTTTAAAATGGCTGATCAATCAGGGATATGACGTCATCTGTTATGTCGCCGACGTCGGACAGAAAGAAGATTTCGACGCTGTCCGGGAAAAAGCGCTGAAAACCGGCGCGTCGAAAGTCTATATCGAAGACCTCCGCGAGGAATTCGTCTGCAATTACATTTATCCGGCTCTTCGCGCCAATGCGATTTACGAAGGGCGCTATCTGCTCGGCACTTCGCTTGCCCGTCCGTTGATTGCCAAACGGCATATAGAAATTGCCATTAAAGAGAACACGCATCGGGTGGCGCATGGGGCGACCGGTAAGGGAAACGATCAGGTGCGGTTTGAGTTCGCTTATTACGCGCTGGATCCAAAATGTATCGTCATATCTCCGTGGAAAGATCCGGAGTTTTTGGCGGAATTCAAGGGAAGAAGCGACATGATCGCCTATGCAAAAAAATGGGGCATTCCGGTTAAGGCGTCGCTGGAGAAATCGTACAGCGAAGATGAAAACCTGATGCATATCAGCCACGAGGCCGGAATTCTCGAAGACCCGTCGTTTCGCCCGCCGGAGCATATTTTCAGCATGACTTCCGCCCTGAAAGACACACCCAACGAGGAAACGATCCTCGAGATCGAGTTCAAGGACGGCTTTCCGGTAAAACTCGTCAATCCGGCGGACGGCGTCATCAAGACCGATCCGCTCGAACTTTTCATGTATGCCAATGAGATCGGATGCAAGAACGGCGTCGGAAGGATCGACATCGTCGAAAACCGTTTTATCGGTATCAAATCCCGCGGCGTCTATGAAACGCCCGGAGCGACAATCCTGTGGGCGGCGCATCGCGATCTGGAAGGCATCGCCATGGACAAAGAGGTCATGCACCTCCGCGATATGATGATTCCGAAGTTCTCCGAGCTGATCTACAATGGATTCTGGTTCTCACCGGAAATGGATTTTCTGATGTGCGCCATGGAAAAGAGTCAGGAAAAGATCGACGGGACCGTGACCGTTTCCATTTTCAAGGGCAATGTCAACGTCATCGGACGGAAATCGCCGACTTCGTTGTACGACCGGGATTTGGCGAGCATGGACGTCGAAGGCGGTTACAATGCAGTGGATTGTCAGGGATTCATCCGCATCAACGCCATCCGGCTCAAGGCGCACAATATCGTGTTGAAGAAAAAAATGCCATATCAATGGCGCGAAAAGGAATGACACTATGAAACTGTGGCAGAAAGGAACGACGCTCGATAAGGAAATCGAGGCATTCACCGCCGGGAAGGATTCCGTTCTCGACGGCGAATTGATACCGTTCGACTGTCTCGCTTCGAAAGCGCATACGCGGATGCTTGGAAAGATCGGCATTCTCACGGAATCCGAAGTCGCGGATTTACTGCACGGGCTGGATAAAATTCTCGAACTGCACGAAAAGGGCAAATTCGTCATCCTGACGGAAGATGAAGACTGCCACACGGCTATCGAGAACTTTCTGATCCGGAACATCGGGGAAGCAGGAAAGAAAATCCACACCGGCAGAAGCCGAAACGATCAGGCATTGACCGCTCTCCGGCTCTATTCCAAGGCGAAACTCACCGAAATCATCACGGAAGTCAGGAAACTTGCCGAAACAATCGGAACGTTCGGAGAAAAGAACGGCGACGTCGCCATTCCGGGCTTCACGCACACGCGAAAAGCTATGCCGTCCGGCGCGGCAATGTGGGCGGGCGCTTTTAAGGATGCGCTGACTGACGATCTGGACTTGCTGAATTGCGCAATGAAATTGATCGATCAAAATCCGCTTGGAACCGGCGCCGGTTATGGCGTTCCGTTGGCACTCGACCGACAAATGACAACCGACGAATTGCATTTCGCCCGCATTCAGGAAAACCCGATCTATGCGCAGAACAGCCGCGGAAAATTCGACGGATTCGTCCTGAACGTTCTCTCGCAAGTCATGGCCGACATCAACAAAATGGCGTCCGACCTGATTCTGTTCACGATGCCCGGACTGGAATATTTCTCACTTCCGGATGAATTTCTGACCGGTTCGTCGATCATGCCGCAAAAGAAAAATCCCGACGTGCTGGAACTGCTCCGCACCGGTTATCACGAGGTCTTTGCCTGTGAAATGCAGGTGCGAAACATGTCCGTCAATCTGATCTCCGGCTATCATCGTGACGCGCAAATGACGAAAGAAGCGGTGTTCCGCGGCTTTTCGTCAACATTGACCGCCGTCCGGATC
>JBAZPZ010000184.1:0-3363 GCA_041645495.1 Fidelibacterota bacterium
TTCACGATCCAGTAATGAAAAAATTCATATATCCGATATTATCCCTTTTACTCGTTGCCTCCGCGCTGAATGCGCAGGCGTTCCGGCTTTCCAAACCTTCGCTGACCGCCGACAACCGCACCTATTCCGGATTGGCGGGAAATGCCGCCACACAGATCGAAGCACAAGGCGACTCGATTCTGTGGTTTGCGACGGGAGGCGGACTGAGCCGATCGAGCGATTTCGGACAATCTTTCGTCAGCTATTATCCGATTCCGGACAGCATCCCCAAAGGCGGAATTTCATCGATCGCCGCATTGGATTCCATCATCTGGATCGCAGGTGTATTCGATTCCACCACTAAAATCGGTTCCATTCAAACTGGCGCCGGACTCGCCTTTTCAAAAGACTTCGGACGGAACTGGACATACGTTAAACAACCACTTGACTCGGCATCGGCGACTTATGAAAAGTGGGACGGCGACAACGTTAAATTTTTACCGGTCGTCACGCCGGTCAGCAACACAACCTGGGATATTTCGCTCACACCGAAATACGTTTACATCGCCAGCTGGGCGGGCGGAATTCGCCGCAGTTCCGATTTCGGCGCTTCATGGCAACGCATTCCGCTTCCTTCGGACGATGATGACGTTCTCGAATGCGGCGAGAAAATCACTTTCCAGATCAATCCGAACGATCCGCCAAAAGGCAACCACAATCACAAAGGTTTCAGTGTACTCGCTTATGGCGACACCGTTTGGGTCGGCACGGCCAACGGCATCAACCTAGGAATAGCCGAGTCCGATTCCTGCATTCGCTGGCGGAAATACAACGCGCAAAATTCGGCGATCTCCGGCAATTTCGTCGTCGCCATGGCGCGTCAGGTCTGGAACGGGAAAGAGACATTTTGGGCGGCCACACTTTCGGCGGAGAGTTCAAGCGAATATCAAGCGATCAGCAAGTCCTCCGACGGCGGACTGACGTGGAGCACGACGCTTTCCGGCGAGCGCGGATACAACTTCGCTTTCGACGACTCGATCGTCTATGTTTGCACCGAAAGCGGACTGTTCAAATCCATCGACGGCGAAAACTGGGCGCTCTACGATCCGGCGGAAGACAGCGTCCGGCGCGAGACACTTTATTCCCACAATGTCTATACTGCGGTTGTCGATCAGCGCGAATTTCCCGGCTATCTCTGGATCGGAACTGCCGACGGCATCGCCAAAACCCGCGACGACGGAATCCATTGGTCGATCTATCGTCAGTCGGTTTCGACAAAGACGAAAGGCGACCCGCAAATCTACGCATTCCCGAACCCCTTCTCGCCGACGCATCACAACATTCTGAATGGCGACGGCCACGTCCGAATAAAATATCATGTCGATGGCGCGGCGCAGGTCCAGCTGGAAATCTACGATTTCGCGATGCGCGCGGTTTACAAAGGCGACAAACAGTCGATCACCGCGGCCGGTGAATACGCCGAGCCGTGGAACGGCAGAAACTCGGACGGCACGCAGGTCGCCAACGGAACTTACTTCTGCAAATTGACGCAGGAATCGCGAGGCAAGGAAAAAACTTACTGGACAAAATTGATCGTCGTGAAATAGAACTCATGAAAAAACTATCCATCCTATTATCGATACTAACGCTTTCCGCGACACTTTCCGCCGGAACGAACGCCGGACTTGCCGGTTCCTATCTCAGAATGGGACTTGGCGCGCAGGCGATAGCCATGGGAAACAGTGGCGTCGCTCTCGCCGCCAACGGTTTCGCGGCATACTACAATCCCGCGGGCATTCCGTATCTCGATAAAAGACATTTATCGATGACTTACTATTTCCTGTCGATGGACAGGCAGTTGCATTATGTCGGGCTCGCCATACCGCTGAAACCGACCGCGGGCGTTGCCATCTCGTGGATGCACGGCGGCGTGACAGACATTCAGGGGCGCGATTATCTCGGAAATCCCGACGAGACATATGAAACCGGCGAAGACGCCATCGTTCTCTCGTTCGCGAATGCGTTCCACCCGAAATTTTCCGCCGGTATAAATTTCAAAATCCTGAAAAATTCGCTATGCGACATCACCGCCACCGGACTCGGCTTCGACCTTGGACTTCTCTACAAACCGACCGAGCATGTCACATTCGGGCTGGAATTCAAAGACATCGGCGCGAGTTATACATGGAACACCCAGCAACTCTTCGAAGAAGAAGGCGGAAATTACACCGAGACTTTCCCGCAAATTGTCAAACTCGGTTTCGCGATTCAGCAAGGAAATGATTATCTCGTCATCGGTGATCTGGAATATTCCGATAAGGGTGAAATACAAACGCATTTCGGCGGCGAATATAACTACCGGAAACTCTGTTACTTCCGAATGGGAATGAACGATCTGACGCCTTGTTTCGGATTGGGGTTCGCCTACGGATTCATCGCCAATCTGGACACGCGGCTGGATTACGCTGTCGCGCTCGGGATGGTCGGCGAAGGCGCCACGCACGTTTTTTCGTGGGAATTCAAGTTCTAGGATGTCATTATGAAATCACACAACCTTTATCCAATATTCCTTTCCCTGGTATTACTGACGGCGCTCTTCTTTCCCGGGAAATCGTCGGGCGAAACCGGTTTGGCTTTCATCAAGATGCCTGTCTCCGCGCGGTCTGCCGCCGGCATGGGTGTTTTTACGCAAATGAGCGCATCGCCCATCGCCGTTTTCGAAAATCCCGTCGGCATCCAAAATCCCGATCCGACGCTCTCGTTGTCGCACGGATTCTGGTTTACAGACATCAGTTCCGATGTGTTCGCTTTCTCAATTCCGATCCGGCGAGGAACTTTCGCCACGGGCTTCGATTTTGTCCGGATTCCGGGCATCCAAATTCGCGAAACGCCGACCGAAGAACCGCTGAACGAGATCGAAGCGCAGTTTTTAACCATCGGTGCTGGTTATTCCCAGCAAATCCGGAAACGGCTGACGGTCGGCGCTTCCGTCAAATATCTCTACGAAAATCTATACACCGAGTCCGGCCATGGATATGCCTTTGACTTCAGCGGCAGGTGGCTTGCGCCCAGTTCGCTCGACGTCTCCATTTTAGTCCAAAACCTCGGCAAAATGGACAAACTCGATAACGAGCCGACGACTCTTCCGCGCCTTTTGAAGATCGGCATCGTTCGACCGGACATTTTCATCGAAGACCCGTTCCGGGTATCGGTTGGAGTGAGCCTCGAAACGAATCTGGATACGAAAGAGTCCGGCGCGCGTATCGGCACGGAAATCTGCATCAAAAACATCCTGTCGCTTCACGCCGGTTATCAACAGGTCGGCTCGCTCAATCGGAAATCGGTCGGCTTCAGCGTTCAGACAAAGCGCTTTGAACTCGATTA
>JBAZPZ010000185.1:0-3296 GCA_041645495.1 Fidelibacterota bacterium
TTCCAATCAGGCGACAACCAATACGTACATCGTCGCGGATGCGCTGAGATTAATGACAGCCGATTCCGTCGAAATCGTTACATCTATCGATCCGAAAACACAAAGCCACAATCAGATAGCGGCTTACGATCTGGGACAAAATTTCCCCAATCCGTTCAATTCCACCACGCTCATCCGGTTTGCGATTCCAAAAGCGGGAGTCGTCCGGTTGACGGTTTACGATCTCTTCGGACGCGAGGTTAAATCGTTGGTCGATAGCTGGCAATCGGCCGGAAATCACCGTATTTCTTTCACAGTTGACAACTTGCCGACCGGCGTTTATTTTTACAAATTGCAGGTCGGCGATTTTTCCCGAACGAAGAAAATGATCCTCATCAAATAGAAAACGAAATTGCCGAAAAAGTACAAATTCCACGTCATCTCGAACACGCATTGGGATCGCGAATGGCGCTATCCGTTCCAGCACAATCGTCAGAAATTGGTTGAAATGATTGACCGGACGCTGGAAATTCTTGAAAAAAATCCCGACTACCGCGCGTTTCATTTAGACAGTCAAACCATCGTTCTGCAGGATTATCTGGAAATTCGTCCGCAAAAGCGCGAACAGGTTGAAAAATTCATTCGTGAGCGTCGTCTGCTCGTCGGGCCGTGGTACATTTTGCCCGAAGAATTTCAGGTCGGCGGCGAGAATCTCGTCCGGAATCTTCTGCTGGGTCATCGCATCGCGCGCGAGTTCGGGCACGTCATGAAGGTCGGCTATTCGCCGTTTTCGTGGGGACAGATTTCGCAACTGCCGCAGATTTACAAGGAATTTGGCATCGACGTCATCATGTTTTACCGCGGCGTGAATTCGCTTGACAGTCCGAAAGCGGAGTTCATTTGGGAAGGCGCCGACGGAACAAGAACGTTAACCTCGCGATTCTCGACGATGCCGCACTACAATTTTTACTTCTACATCTATCGACCGGTCGTTCATAACGAGGCGATTTCAGACGTCGAACGCCCGTGGATGCGCGGCGGTCTTCCCTTCCACTTCGCCGATTGCGAACCGGCAACCGAAGATTACGCGCTGGCAGACGCGCCGGACGAATATTATCCGGAAAACGTTCAGCCGTCCGTCGAATCCATCATCCAAAACCAGATCGACGACTTTACAACCGAACATATTTTCTGGGCGGAAGGACACGATACAAGCGGATCGAACGAACAGACCGTACGGATCATCGCTGACATCAATCGGATTTTAACGAACGGTCAGGCAATTCACAGCACACTGGAAGACTATGCTGACGGGCTGAAATCTTCTGTCGATTGGAATAAACTTACCGTCGTCAAAGGTGAGCGGCGAAGCAGTCAGTTCGACAACCGGTCGGGAAACATGTACGGCTACACGACGTCGGCGAGAATGTTTCTCAAACAGGCGAATTTTCAGACGGAAAAATGGCTCCAGTTTTACGCGGAACCATTCAATTTGATCGCCGGTGCGTTGGGACTGGACATCACCGACCGCTATATAGAAACCGCGTGGAATCTCCTTCTGCAAAATTCCGCGCATGATTCCATCGGCGGTTGCAGTCTGGACGAAATTCACGCCGACGGCATGAATCGGTACAAACAGGCGACAGAAATTTCACAAGGCGTTTTCGACCGTGCATGGCGATTCATTGTGAAGCAAATCGATCTGAAAAACCAACCGGCGGACGGCATTTTTCTCGTCGTCGTCAATCCGATGACGTTCCCGCGAAGTGAAATCGTCGAAACCTTCATCGATATTCCGCAGGCGGATGAAACGATATCACGGATATTTTTCTGCCGAAAATGTACCGCCGATGGGTTTTTACACGCTGAAGATCGTTCCGTCGAAATCATCGAAACACTCGACCGAAACGATCGGCCGGATTGAAAACGGTCTGCCGATTCTGGAAAACGAACACCTGCGAATCGATATTCAACCTAACGGAACGTTCGACGTGCTCGACAAAACGACCGGAAAGCATTTCAGCGGACTCGGTTATTTTTCCGACGAAGGCGAAGCGGGTCATGCATGGACGCATATTCCCGTCGATCCGGTCATCAATACAAACCGTGCAAAACCGACGATTAGCCTGACACAAAACGGCGAACTCGTTTCCGTCGTTCACGTCCGACATGAGTTGGAAATTCCTACCAGATTGGAAAATGATAGACGATCAGAAGAAGTTTGTCAGGTTCCAATTATTATGAAAATCACGCTCAGACGCGGTTCTTCTGCCATAGAACTCGATGTCGGGTTGGACAATCGCGCGGAAGATCACCGGCTGAGACTGATGTTTCCGACGGACATCGACGCAGAATATTCGTGGGGCGAAGGACAATTCGACGTCGTCAGGCGAACGACCAAAAGAACCAATACTTCCGATTGGATCGAACAACCGATGGTCGATTATCCGCTACACAATTTCGTCGATGTCAGTGACGGGCAAACCGGCGCGGCGGTTCTGGTGGATGGATTGAAAGAATATGAGGTTTTGGACAATGCCCAAACGACGGTAGCAATAACGTTGTTCCGGGCATTTTCTTATGTCATACAACCGAGTTCGGTTCAGGATTATTCTTATCAAAAAGGATCGCAACGCCTTGGAAAGCAAACTTACCGGCTGGCGTTTATGCCGCATGCCGGCTATTGGCAAACGGACAATGTTTATCACTCGGCGTTGGCAATCAACAATGAACTGAAATTGATCCAGATCGGACGTGCGACCGGTAATTTGATCCCCGAACTGTCGTTTCTCAGGATTACGCCGGAAAGTTTGGTATTCAGCGCTTTGAAATCGCCTGAAACCGAGTCAGCCAAATCGCTCGTCCTGCGACTTTACAATCCAACGGATTCAGAGATTCAAGGAGAAGTTCGGACTCACTTCAAATTGACGGATGTCCGGCTGATGACACTTGAAGAGACCGAGTTAGGTGTTATTCCTTTAACGGATTCCAATTCCTTTCAAATAACCGTTCCGACGAAGAAAATCCGGACGTTCAGGCTGAAGATCGAGGAATGAACCGCGGAGATCACAGGAAAAGGTAATCTTGCCGGTAATATCTGAATATTTGCACGCTTCAGTCATAACATTGTCAGAATCACAGATTACGCTGATTTATGGATTCCACTGATTTGTACTCAAATAACTCAATTCTTATCCATTCAATCTTTTTCATTTCAATATCTTTAATCCGCGTAATCTGATTAATCAGCGATTCAGACGATGTTATCTTATTCTTAGTTGAAATTCTCGAAAAAAATGGTGAGGTTCCCGTTGTTT
>JBAZPZ010000186.1:0-3275 GCA_041645495.1 Fidelibacterota bacterium
TCCGAATCAGCGCTTTCGGCAGACGCTTTGCCCACGCCGATTCGTTGTGATCGGATGTCGAATCTTTCACCCAAAAATAATCGCGGTCTTGGATATATCCTTTGACGTTCAGCGCGGTTAGCATTTCATCGACGCCCGGCTGAAGGCGCGTTTCTAATCCGACGCCGCCGTTGTCGATATAAATCCGGATCGGCTTTTTCTCTCCGGAATATTTTTGAACGGTTTTCACATAATCCAGCCGATCGATTTTAAAGGCGGGCGACATGCAGATCGCTTTGGAAAATACTTCCGGATGCTCCCAAACCAGCATAAACGAAATGAGTCCGCCCATCGACGAACCAGCAACCGCAGTGTGCTCGCGATCCGGCAATGTCCGGTAATCTCTATCGATCATCGGCTTGACCGTGCGAATGAGAAAATCGCTGTACGCCGCGCCTTTCCGCGTCGGCGAATATTCCGCCGTCCGGTCGGCTGTGTTATAAATTCCGACGATGATAAACGGCGCGATTTTACCGGAGCGGATCAAGCTGTCCGCCGTCTCGTCCGCCTGCCAATCGACACCAAACGCCGATGTCCGCGGATCGATGATATTCTGCCCGTCGTGCATGTAAAGAACGGCATAGCGCCGGGTTGAGTCAGTTTCATAATCCGGCGGCAACCAAACGACGATGTCGCGCGGCTCGATGCCTTTTCCGGCGACGCTTCGGAAATAGTCAACGCGACCGGTAATCTGACCGCTCACCGGACGGTCTTTCCCATCCAACCAGTAACGGATGGGATGGATAAGCGTCGTATCCCGACGAACCTCAACAAGAAAATTCTGAAAAGCATGGCCGGTTTCATCAACCGCTTCCGTATCCCAGCCGCCTTTCGTGAATTTGTACTCGACGGTTGTTCCCGGCGGAAACGTAAACGTCCTACTAAAACGATGATTGCCGAGTGGCTGAAGACGTACTTTCGCCGGATTCCAGTTCCCGAGCGATTTTTGATTGCCGGTGATAAAGACTGGCGCGGAATCGCTTAGCCCCGACGATTCGACGATAAATGTCACCCGACACGGCTTCCCCGCGAAGCCAACCGATACCAGCAAAACGACCGATAAAAGTAATCGAAAAACCATCGACAGATTCTAAAACGGCGGGACGAGAAATGCAAGCATTTCAACGATGCCGATCACGGCAAGATATTAACACCAATTAACCGACTTTCTCCAATATCATCTTAAACACCGCCATCCACATCGTTTTCCTCGTTCCGATGTGCCAGCCGTATGAGTGAAAAAATCCTTCCAAATGATTGTCTTTCACATCGAGAACGATATACCCGCCTTTCCGGACAATTCCCTCTTTTTCGATCAGCGCTCCGTTCAATTTGACGCGAATCATGTACGGCGGATTGCCGAACCAACGCGCAATCGGGCGGTTTCTTCCAAAATGCGAATCGACGATTTCCGCGTCGCCGACCTTGCCCGCGACCTTTCCGTCGACAGAGATGACGATATCGAGACGAAGACGACGCTGTTCCGTCCAATTGACGGCGATTTCGCCTTCGCCCGCCCAATGACCGATCATCGCTTTCGGTGGAAGAATTCCCCGCGCAGAAAGATCTTGTGTTCCGAAAAGCATCAACATCCCGAACGCTAATAAACTAATTTTGTTTGTCCTCATCATCAGCCTTTTAAATGGTCGGTTAAACTTACCCGCTAAACCACTTCGTGACAATTTCTTCCCCAACCTGCGCAATCAGCTCCGGCGCTTTGGTGAATGCATCTTCCGGGTTCGCCACTCGTTCTGTCAGTGTGAAGATTTCCCGCAATCCACGGCGAGTCAATTCTTCTAATCGGCCATCTTTCTTCCCGGCTACGGCGACCACCGGAATCCGTTTTTCACCAGCGCATTTCAACACACCGGCAATTGTCTTGCCGAACGCCGTCTGTTCGTCGATTCGTCCTTCGCCGGTAACAATCAGATCGGCGTCATTTATCTTTTGCCGGAATTCCGTCAGTTCCAGAACCATTTCGATCCCGGAACGCACCGTCGCGTTCAGGAATAAAAGCAATCCGGCGCCGATTCCACCGGCGGCTCCCGCACCCGGAACATTGCGAACGATGCGCCCGAGTTTCCTCTCCGCAAGATCGTAGAACCGTGACAGGTTATTTTCCAGCGCCGGCAACATTTCCGGCGTCGCGCCTTTCTGAACGGCAAATATATTGACCGCTCCGGTTGCGCCCAACAGCGGATTGGTGACATCGGAAGCCATAATAAACGCCGCGTCTTTAATCGCTGTATATAACCCACTCAGATCGACGTCGCCGCAGCGATTCAGCAATTCATTATTCATCGGCTGGGTAATCGGCGTCCCGTTTGCGTCGAAAAACTTCACGCCAAGCGCCTGCACCAATCCGGTTCCGCCATCGACCGTCGCCGAACCGCCCAGCCCAATCGCGAATTTCCGATAACCGGCATCGATTGCGGCGCGGATCAGTTGGCCGGTTCCGTATGAAGTCGCCAAAAGCGGATTGCGTTCACGGACATCGATCAGCGATAAACCGCTTGCCGCCGCCGTCTCGATCAGGACGGTTGCGTCGTCGGACAGGACGGCATACGCGGCAATGATTTCAGTCCCGCGCGGATTCAACACCGTGCATTCGATTTTGCATCCGCCGACTGCTGTCAGAACACTTTCGGTAAATCCTTCCCCGCCGTCAGACAGCGGCACGCTGACCACTTCAGCCGACGGACAACCGCGCAGAATTCCTACCCTCAGCGCCTCGGCGACTTGTTTTGCCGTCAAACAACCCTTGAACGAGTCGGGCGAGAGGACGATTTTCGGGGATTTACTGCTCATCGAATTCCTAATTTATAGATAGGCTGACGGCAAAACGCCGATATACCAAAATATTTTATCCTCATTCGTCAGTCTCCTGAAATCACCTGTCAAAAGCCGCATCAACTTAAGGGTTGAAAAATAAATTATCAATAAAGGATTCTGTATGCGGATCGGCCTATTCTGGCCGACAAAATTTTCCGTTGTCTTTTTCTGATTTCCTGCATATTATTGATACAAATGAGGAGAGAACCAACGCAGTTAGAGATTGATTTTGGAATCTTGAGCGTTATCTTCAACGTGGCAACAGAAACAGTTCACACGGAGTTTCAATTATGCTCGTAGAGTTTATTCGTCGAACATGGATTTTCAGAAAGGCCGTCTATTATCCGGCGCGGGCAAGAGCGGCGGAAATAGTCAGTCGAATCCGCCCTTACATCATAATGGGC
>JBAZPZ010000187.1:0-3273 GCA_041645495.1 Fidelibacterota bacterium
GTCGTCTTGGATTTCAGTTCGAATACCGCGTTCGGCAAACCGGCAAAGAATTCGACGGCGCGTTCGGCAAAATAACGCGATCCGCCAAGCGCCAGACTGTCGCCGAGTTCACCGGTGCCGATCCGGAACAGGCGCCTCGGGCGGCGTTGAATTTTAGTCGCCGCTTCCCGGAGAATCTCTTCGACATTCGTGAAGATCACCGTTGCCGGATAATTCAGATAAAACTGGAGGATGCAATAGGTGCAGTTCAGCGGGCAATTCTGCGTCTGGTTGATGACACGGTACCGGCAACACAGATAATCGTGCGACGTTCCGGGACAATCTTTGACGATGTCGCCTTTGGAGTGCGAGAGAAATAGAACCTGCTTGGCGTCCGGCAGATCGTGGCGGTCGGACAGGTCGCCGCCGTCTTCCACGATTTCCGGCGCGAGATTCGGGAAATCTTTCAGCGTTCGGCGCGTAAACTCGTCGTCTTGCGCGGACGCGGAAACGAATATTTTCCGGATGATACTCAAGGCATTTACAGGTTTTCGAGGAGTTCGTTCAGTTTGCGGCGGTTCTCGTCGGTGAAGAATCTTTCCAGCGTGTCGATGTCTTTTGGCGAGGCGAGTGTCGCATCGAGTGTCAAATCCTTTTTCTCGAATGTCGGATCGTAGGAAATGCGAACGTTCGGCGGCGCATCGATCTTTTGCCGCAATGCTTCGGCGCGTTCGGCATGCGACGACAGCGACGGAAACCGCAATTGGGTAATGCGTTGCCGGAGGCTCGCGATCTTGTCCGACTCCGCCAGATCGGGATTTTCGAGAATGTTCTTCCAGCCAATCGCTGTGAGGATTCGGAAAACTTCCGTGTTTTCGCGGATTGCGGTTTCGCGGATGTTCCGGGCGATCTCTTCCAGAACGCTGAGCGTCGGTCGGGTTTTATCGAGCAATAAAGTCAGTTCGGACTGAAAATCGCGATCCAGCGCCGAAAGCGCGAACCATGTCTTTGACGGCGCGCTTTTTCCGATGAGCCATTCCGCAATGTTCCGGTCGAGATTCAGGCAATTCAGGTAGGCGTCGATCAGTTTGATGTTCGGCGGCAGGCCGATCTCCGGGAAAAATGTTCGGGCGATCGTCTCCCGCTCTATTTTGCAAGTGAGTAAAAGCTGAACGATTCCGGCGATTTCCGTCGGAAACAGCGGGCGGAAAAACCGCGCATAGTTGGCGGCGATGCGAAGCGCGTCAATATCGGGTGCGTTTTCGGGAAGAATGTAAGCTGGAACGGACTCGGCCGACTTGCGGGATTCGAGCCATTCCCGGCCGATGACGATCCGATAGCCTGATGGCGAAGTCTGAACGAGCGCGGGCAATTGCAGAGAATCCGGCTCATCCGGAATTTGCGTCGGTGGTCTTATCGGATAAAACAGATCGAACGTCCGGTCGGCAAAATCGATGCGGTCGATTTTAAGATTGCTGATCGGCAAGGAAATCATGAAGAATATTCTCGTATTTGAGGAGTTTGCCGCTGTAAATATTCTGCGTTCCGGTGCGTTTTTCGCGGCCGTTGGCGAGCACCGTCAGCTTTCGGACGATTTCATGCAGAACGAGCCGTTTTTGTTCCGCCGTCAGTTCCGCCGACAGGATTTTCTCGAGCGCGCGGACGCGATACCGGTCCATTCCCCAGTATTTCCGGGACAACTGATCCGTGTGTCCGCCGGTCTTGACGATCAGTTTTTCCGGGATGAAGCCGATGGGATATTTCAGGGAAATCCTCAGCCAAAGGTCGTAGTCTTCGCAGACCGGAAAACTCTCATCGAAGACGCCGACGTCGTTGAAGACTTTCTGGTGAACCATCACGGCAGACGGACTGACGATGCAGAGCGGCAAACATTGTTTGAAAATCCAGCCGTCGTGCTTCTGATGCTTTTTCATGGGATTGACGAAGATGCCGTTTCGGATCCATTTTTCGTCGGTTTGGACGACCATCATGCCGGGATTTTCCGAAATGTATGTCATCTGCCGCTTCAGTTTTTCCGGCAACCAGTAATCGTCGGAATCCAGAAAGCAGACCCATGTGCCGACCGATTTTTCCAGCCCGAGATTTCGCGCCGCCGAAACGCCCGCGTGCAGTTTGGAAAAGTACCGGATTTTGCTCGAATATTTTGAAATGATCGATTCTGTGTTGTCCGTCGATCCGTCGTCGATGACGATGACCTCGTGATTTTCGTACGTCTGCGTCAAAACCGATTTCAGCGCGCGCTCGAGAACTTCCGCCCGGTTGTAGGTCGGAATGATGATGGAAACTTTGCCCGGATCATCCATGGATCGACTCCGTTTGTTTCGGGATATGCCGGATCAAACGTATGGTTTCGACCGACAAAATAGTGAGGTTTTTGTTTAGTTTGCGGAAAAACGTCCGAAGCGCAGAGGAATCCGCCCGGTCGGAAATAATCTTAAGCGATAAAAATGGAACGTCGGCCCGCCGACACGATTCCGAGAGCGCAAAAGCTTCCATGTCCACGGCAAGAGCGCCGCACGCGGAAGCCGCGTTGGATTTTTGTTTGGCGGTAACGATTGGTTTTTCCGATGAAAACAATCCGCCGCGAATCCACGTTTCCGGTAATCCGTCCGACAGATGGTTTTCAAGATGCGTCAGATCGATCGTTTCGATCGTTGCGTTTTGGAAAGCATGAAAAGAGGTTGGAAAGAAAACGTCGCCGACGTTCAGGCGTGATGATAGTGAACCGGCAAGTCCAAGATTGATGACGAGATCGTATTTAGGTGCGGCGCCGATGCTGGTTGTTATTCGGGCGGCGGCGTTCCGGAGCCCGATGCCGGTTGCGAGGAAATCGAATGCAAAACCGTCAGGTTCGGGAAAGGCGACCCGAATCGCTTCCTTGACGGGATGTAGTTCTGTTTGGGTGGCAGAAACCAGTAATATTTTCACGCTTGCAATTTCAAACTATTCGTTAAACCAACCGGCAAAAATTTACGCAATTTTTCAGGGAAAACGGGGAAATAAATACACACTCGCGCGGACAGTCCGCGGGTCGTCGAATAGTAATGTTAATAACTCGGAATTTGTTGGGAAACGACGCTGAGCCGGGCCGGTTCGCGAACGGAATTACTCGGCGCGTTCCTGTGGTTTGGTAGGTTTTGTACGGTTGATCGTATCCTTCCAAACTTCTTTGGGAATGACCTGATAAGATCCGCAGGCGTTGCAGATTTTGTAATAGGTCTTATTTCCAAAATAGGAACTCCGGCGGTACACGATGTCGTTCTGGCATTTCTC
>JBAZPZ010000188.1:0-3225 GCA_041645495.1 Fidelibacterota bacterium
TCGATAAAAGTTCCATTCTTCAGGTTTATGTTTTCGGCGACGGAAGCGGCAACCAGTTCCGGTTCGCGGTGGATGAGAATTATCCAATTGAAGCAGTAACCTCCCACGAGGTCAGCCCATGGATCACCATCGACTGGCTCGGCTGGAAACTCGTTTCGTGGGACATCACGAACGACGGAACCGGCTCTTGGCTCGGCGACGGAACTATCACCGGAACATTAAGATTCGACAGTTTTCAACTGACATACGCAACGAACGCCAAGACCAGCGGCTCGCTCTATTTTGACGATCTGCGCGCCGCGAAAAAGATCGCCGTCGGCATCGACCGCGAGGTTGCAACGACTACGCCCCGCCGGTTCGAACTCCGGCAAAACTTCCCGAATCCGTTCAATCCGGAGACCGTCATTCCATTCCTCGTCCCGGAAAAATCGTCCGTCCGCATCGACATTTTCAACATGCTCGGCAGTCGCGTGAAAACACTGGTTGACCGCGAATTCGCGCCCGGCGAATATTCGGCGACATTCGATGCGCACGATTTCCCGTGCGGCGTCTATATCTACCAGATGTCGGTCAATAACCGCGCCGTCCTGAGCCGGAAAATGGTGCTGGTAAAATAAGGTGAACCTTCGGACTTTTCAACTCGTGGAGAAATCATCGTGAAAAAATATCTGTCATTCATTCTTCTGGCCTGTTTCGTAACCGCGTTTTCTCAGGAAAAACCCGCGGTCAAGCCGTCCCGATTATTCGGGATGAGCAACATGGAAATCGACTCGCTTCTGATGGTCGTCAGCCAGCAAAACATGACGATCACCGAGCGCATCACATTCTATTCCGAACGATTTCTCGGAATGCCGTATAATCTGACCTGCTCGGGCGACGGACCTTATGCGCTCTACGAAACGGAACCATTGGTCAATTTCCGCCAGACGAACTGCATGGTTTACTGCGAGCATGTCCTCGCGCTTTCCATTTCCGACAGCTGGGACAATTTCTTCAACAATCTCCAGCAAATCCGCTACAAAGACGGCATCATCGGCATGAGAACCCGCAACCATTATACGATGACCGACTGGATGCCGGAAAACAGCTGGTTGCTGACCGATGTCACGAAGAAAGTCGGCGGCGATCAGTGCGTTTCCGTCACGCGAACGATCTCGCATCGGAAATTCTTTGAAGGCAAAGGCATCAAAGACATGCGCTACATTCTGCCCGACCGCACTCAAACGCTGGACATCGTTCCCAAACAAAACCTGCTGGAAGTGGAAAAGAACACGAAGTCCGGCGACATTCTCTCGCTGATTCTGGCGAATAAGACCGATATTTTCTCGGCGCACATGCTGATGATCGTCGAAAAGAACGGACAGAAATTCATCCGCGAATCGTCCAACAGCAAGATGACGACATTCGATACGCCGTACAAAGAATGGGTCGCCAATCTCCAGAGCAAAGAGCGCTACATCGGGCTTTGCTTCATGCGCATCAACGAAGACCTCAACACGCCCGGACGAATTATCCTGCCGTGGGAAATCCCGGCGCTGAAGGCGGGAAACTAACCGCAGAGTGCGCTGCCCCGCCGTTGGCGGGATTCAGAACGCGGAGAAAACAGAGAAGATTATTTTGCCGCGGATGGAGTTTATCCCGATTTTTCGGGACTGATAAAGACGGATAAGAGAATGACCACGAAAGAAGACGGAATCCCGTCAAAGGCGGGGAAAGAATAAAGAATAACAAAAAGACATCCTCCTGCTGTCATTCTGAGGAGCCGCGCAAATCGTATAGAAACACGACGACCGGACAGGAATCTATGAAGAATCAGACGCCTGAAAGTCATTAGCGACGAAGAATCTTGTTCAATGCTGGGAAAAGGCTGGTCGGGTTAATTATGTTGATTAGGTAGGATTAGGTAAATGTGGTAAGATTGGGCTCGCCCGTCTCTGGTGGGGAAACACACGAAAAGAATTTATGGATTATGTTCCAAGCGGTTGTCAGGTGATAGATTTGTCGTCTGGTCTGAAAAACTGACGAGACGGAACAATATGATTGTTATGAGGTTTATCCATTATGATCACCTTTTAATAAATCATCGATCATTCCAACAATCTTAGTTGTATATGATAGAAATTGCTCAAATTCTGAAATAAGTTTGTCAAGAGCAATCGTCGACTTGCGTGATGATCTGTTCATTGATCTACTAATTCCTTGGAGACACGATTGAGATTCTCTAAAGGATTTTGTATTAGTGAGCCCTTTAGAGATGCTATCTGAAAAAGTTAAGAGTTGATCCCTGAATGTCAGAATTTCGGCTCTATCCTCAGGCGTTCTTATCTTCGCAGTTCTGAGCATTCCTGTAGTGCTTTCCGAAAATGTTTCCAAACAAGAGTGTAGTTCAGGAATATCTAATTCAATCTTGTCCGCAAATGATGAAATTTCAGTTGCGGAAAGATCGACCAATCGGTACATTCTTCCAGCACTTCCAGCGCCACCGTCCGCTTGAGCCTTTAGTGCCTCTTCATTTCTCAGATTCATTCGTTGGCCTATTTTTAGTGTGGCCGCAGTTATTCTTGTGATTACCTCCGCTACTTTTTGCAAAGAACTTTCGCCTTCCATAACAAAATCCCATAATCCCTTTTCTTCATCAGGCTCATATTGCGAGAGAAAAACGGTAGGTTTGAAATGTTCTATTTCGACAAGTTGTTTCTCTGAATCATTATCGATAGGTAGGAAGTCGATAACTGGGTTGCTAAAATCTATCGAGTTAGATTTGGCTTTCTCGGCTACTTTCTCGAGTGATTCAGCAAGTTTGCCGATCTCATCGAAACGTGTGGAATACGCGATGACTCGATAAGACCGTAAGTCAAAAGGTAGGTCTTCAACTGACTGAGTCAACAAAACAGTCTTCTTACGAAGAGCGTGTGCAATGCCAAGTTCATAGAAAACATTAGCGTTTAGAGTAGTTAGTTCAGCGACTATAAGATCAGCGATAGCTATTTGTCTGATGATGTCTTTGAGAATGTTCTGCTGGTTAATCAGACTATCAGCCCGATTGACCTCATAGCCAGCCCGCCCAAGAGAAGGGCAAATTAAATCAGAGAAGATTGCTTTAAATTCGGCTCTTCTGGAATAAGTGTGGACTATGTCTAAATAATCTGATATATTTCACCTTTAAAAATGATTAAGGAGGAGAGTCATGAAAGAGAAAGAGATACTAAAAGAATTGATAGCCAT
>JBAZPZ010000189.1:0-3206 GCA_041645495.1 Fidelibacterota bacterium
ATGCATCACGAAGTCACTTCCGACAAACCGGGTACTTGCCCGAAGTGCGGAATGAATTTGGAAAAAATCGAGAAAAATTAACTTCGACGAAAATGGTAGATCGAATCATCTCCTTTTCATTGCGTAATCGCCTGATCATAATCCTGCTGGCGGCAGGCATGTTCGGGTGGGGCATTTACGAAGTTCAGCACAACCCTGTGGATGCGATTCCGGATTTGTCAGAAAATCAGGTGATTGTTTTTACCGAATGGATGGGCAGAAGTCCGCAGGTAATCGAAGACCAGATAACCTATCCGTTAGTCGCTAATTTCCAGGGAATACCCAAACTGAAAAATATTCGCGGTACCTCCATGTTCGGAATGAGTTTTATTTATCTCGTTTTTGAGGACAAGGTCGATATTTACTGGGCGCGAACAAGAGTGGCTGAACGCCTCAATTTCGCTCAAAAATTATTACCTGACGGCGTTTCGCCATTGCTGGGACCGGACGGCACCGGTGTCGGGCATATTTTCTGGTACACGTTAGATGCAAAAGGATATGATTTGAGTGAACTACGCGCCTTGCAGGACTGGTATATCAAATTTGCCTTACAAACGGTTCCAGGGGTCAGCGAAGTGGCTTCTTTCGGCGGCTTCCAGAAACAATATCAAATTACAATCGATCCGGTCAAATTGACTTATTACAACCTCTCGATGATGGAAGTTCTTAATGCCGTCAAGTCCAACAACAACGACGTAGGCGGAAGAAAATTTGAGATGAGCGACATGGCTTACATTGTCCGGGGGCTGGGTTATATTAAATCCGTAAGCGAAATTGAAAATATCCCAGTCGTTACGTCTAATAACGTCCCAATCCGCATGAAAGATATTGCTACAGTCCAGATGGGTGGTGATATCCGGTATGGCATTTTTGACGAGAATGGAGAGGGCGAAAAAGTTGGCGGTATTATCGTCATGCGATATGGTGAAAACGCCGATCAAGTGATTCGAGGTCTAAAAACCAAGATAACTGAAGTACAGAAGGGATTACCCCCGGGAGTAAAATTTCATATCGCTTACGACCGCAGTGGTTTGATTGAAGAAGCCATCTCGTCGGTGAAAGAAACTTTAATTGAAGTGTTTATCAGTGTTTCAATTATCATTTTGATCTTTCTTTTTCACTGGCGCAGTGCTGTCATCATCCTCATCCAGATTCCGATTTCGGTGGCTTCCAGTTTTATCTTACTTAATGCATTAGGGCTGTCATCGAATATCATGTCACTCACCGGAATTGCACTGGCAATCGGCGTCATTGTGGATGACGGAATCGTTATGGTAGAGAACGCCTACAGGCACTTAAGTGAAGCACAATAACGTCTGATCTTATGTGAAAATCGTTCTGAGAGTTCTACCACGGATTCCAGTCAAGTGGCTTAATAGCCTCATAGCAGTCGTTGGCTGATCAGAACATTTAAGAAGTAAATTCATAGCCTATTATCGTCGGGCGAAATAACAAATTCAAGCATCCGTCCGACTCGACGCTTGCGCGGTATTCGGCGTTCGGCACAACGATTCACCGAGCGGACCGGAGCCGCGCGTTGGTCATCGAATCGGATGGAAAACAGGTGAGGATTGTAAAATGGTAGAAAAGGAAATTTGACCCCGGTGTAGGTTGGAGATTAAAAGTCGAAAATTGAACTGAAGGATAATGTCAAATTTCAAATGGCAAAATTCAAATTTGTGTGTTGATGGTTCTTCGGCAGATTTGTGTTCAAATAGTTGAGCGATTTTGAAAAAAACTGTTGAAACAGAAAGTTTCCGTATTTATATTCACTTAAGCATTGAAATACGGAGGAATGGATGAAGCGCACCCAAAAAATCTTCTTACTCATGTTCACGCTGGCTTTTATTTCCAGCCTTACTGCCCAGCGGAAAACCACGCTCGCCCTCCTTGACCTCGACGCCAAAGGATTGAGCCAAACCGAAACTGAAATCCTTTCCAATCGTCTCCGTAGCAATGCTGTGAATCTGGGTATCTATGATATCGTCGAACGTCAAAAAATGCAGGAAATCCTCGATGAACAGGAATTTCAACTGTCCGGCTGTACCAACGACGCCTGCGCCGTGGAAGTCGGCCAACTTCTCGGCGTCGAAAAAATGATTTCCGGCTCGGTCGGCGTCTTTGGCAAAGTATTCACCGTCGAACTGCGTCTGCTCGACATCGAAACCGGCAAAATCGAGCGGAGCGCCAACTATGACTTTCAGGGCGAACTCGAAATCCTGCTCATGGATGGCATGAACAACGCCTTGCTGAAACTGCTCGGACTGCTCGATATGCCAACCTCTACGTCCGTCTCGATCTACAATAAAACCGGTACGCTGGTTCTGAACAGCATTCCCGAAGGCGCGGAAGTCCTGATCGATGGCAAACCCTCCGGTACTACGCCGTCAACCATCACAGGAGTTCCCGCCGGACTGCGAACCATCGTCCTGAAGAAAGCCGACTTCCAGCCGTTCACCACTTTTATTAATGTCTTGACTGATAAGAAAAATCCACTCACTGCTACGCTGAAATCGCAGTATGCTCGTGCGTCGATCGTCGTCAACGAACCGGACGCGGAAATCTACCTGAACAACAGCCTGCTGGGAAAAGGAAAATGGACGGAAGCTAAGGTCAATCCGGGGAATTACATCTTCGAGATTAAACATTGGCGCTACCTTCCATACAAAGAAACGATCCAACTGAATCCGGATGATTCTTTCCAGAAAACCATCAAACTCGAGCCACGGCTCGGTTCTTTGAAAGTCAATCTGACGCCGGGCGATGCCCGACTGTTGATCAAAGGCCAAGATTTTCAATTCGAAGGTAAACCGTCTGCCCTGCAAATCGGCGAGTACCAAATTTCGGCCAGGAAACCTTATTGCTATCCGACTACGCAGAAATTCGAGATCACCGAAAACATCACTACGGCGATCAACCTTATTTTGAGAGATGGAAGCCAAGACTACCAAAGGATAAAAACCAAACGTAATCTCTCGGCGGTGTCATCTATCGGAATCTGGTGTCTCACCGGCGCATCGGCGCTTATGTCCGAATGGTACTATTGTCATGTCACGCTTGTAATGACGCATAGGATATAGTAAATTACTCCATCAAATAAAAGAAGGAGTAAATATGAAAAAGTACAAAGTGACATTGACAGAAGAAGAGAGGCTGGAATTGACCAC
>JBAZPZ010000190.1:0-3190 GCA_041645495.1 Fidelibacterota bacterium
TCTTTTAACCGCCGGAGTTTACCAAATTTTCCGCTATTTGTAAATATTGCTGTGCGTTGGTTTCCCAGGAAAAGCGCTGCGACGACTGGCTGATTGCCTGCTTGTCCCATGAATGGTTTAGCGCCTGCGTGATTTTTTCTCTGAGATCGCTTTCCGATCCGGGTTGGTGCAACATTCCGGTGATTTCCGGAATGATGATTTCCGGAATGCCTCCGACATTCGACGCGACGACCGGTTTTCCGACTGCCAGCGCTTCGAAGATAACGTTTGGCACGCCTTCGGACAGACTTGGCAAGACCACTACATCCGACGCCGCGTACCAGAACGGCAGTTGCGAATGCGGAACGACGCCCGGCAGGAGAATTTGATCCTGAAGCGAATGTTCGGCGATGAAATCTTCGATCAGTTGCCGATCGTTTCCCTGGCCGATAAAAATAAGTTTCATTTCCGGTCGGTCGATTGCCAGAAATGCCGACAGTAAAAGGTCGATTCCTTTTTGGCGGCTCAGATTTCCGACGAACAGCAGAATTTTTCGATCCGGTGGCAGGTTCAGCCATATTCTTGACTCGGCTTGATCTATTGGATGAAAAAGCGTTTCATCGACACCGTTGTAAACGACGTCGATTTTTGACCCGGCAAAGGTGCGTCTAATCAACTCCGTTTTCATTGCCGCCGAAACCGTCACAAGCCGATCTGCGTTGATTAGCGTTCGACGGATGAAATGCTTTAGAATCGGCATCGAGAAGTAAAGATTGACGTCCGAGCCGCGTAGGCCGACGACGGATTTTTTACCGAACTTTTGCGCCAGCCGCACCGCCGCATATCCGCCAGGACAGCCCATTTGCCCAACGATGATGTCGAATTCGCCGACCGACTGCGCCAGATCCGATTCAACCCGACGATAAAATTGTAGCGAGCGTCGCCAGATGCGGTCGAACCAGCTGATCGTCTGTGTACGCTGAATCCAGGCAAACGGTTTGCGATTCTGCGGATAAATTTCACGGAAGCGCGCTAAACTATCTGTCTCAACCGGTTTATTTCTCTCCTGAAAAATAACCTGATAAACCGTCAGATCGCAAAATTTTGCCAGATGAAACGCCCACTGGTAAATGAAAATCCCGTGGTTCGGATTTTGCGGTGTCGGAAAAAGATCGGTGAGGACGAGGACTTTCATGAATGGATTTTTAAAGTGATTTAGCGATTGATATTTTCATAAACCTGCTCGATTCTGCGGGCGAAATTGCGGGCGTCAAATTGTTGGACAAAAGCGGCGGCGTTCGAAACCAACCGTATTTTTAATTTGGGATTCCGGATAATTTTCTTTATCGATTCCGCTATAGATTGAGCGGCCTCGGCGACCGAACCGGTAAATGCTGGCGTCCATTTGGGCGGATAAGGGAGAAATCCTGTTTGGCCGTCCTTAACGATTTCGGGAATTACACCGACATTTAATCCGACTACGGCAACACCGGCGGCCATGGCTTCGACCAGCGCCATCCCGAAGCCTTCTTCAATCTTCGACGTAAACAGAAAACAATCCAGGCAATCGTAAATCGGATCCATCGCATTTTGAAATGGTAAAATTGTGTTATGGCCTGCTACGTCAAAGCGACGCTGGAGGCTAAGGTGATTGGCAATCATATTTTCGTCAGCCAGGATCAGACCGTGCACCGGAAAATCCGCAGTAATTAAATTGGAGAGAGTGGCATAAAAAATATCGAAACCTTTAAATTCCGCCAATCGACTGGTGTTGCCGATGATGAATTTATTTTCGGGAACGTTGAATTGCCGCCGGACTGCTTGGCGCCGATCTGCGTCGAGCCTAGGATTTTGCATTTCGACCGGATTGTAAACCAGTTCGATTTTCCGCATAGGCGCAAATTCACGACTGACTAAATGCCGGCTGACGGTTTGCGAAATCGACAAAATTCTCTCTGCGAGAATTCGATTGAGCAGAAAACGCTGAAGCCGAAACGACACGCCGGTTTTAATGCGCAGGTTATGTTTGGTATAGACGCAGTGCCGGACACCGGCCATCCGCGCGAAAATCGTTCCGAAAAATTCCAGCGAGCCATAATGCGAATGGGCAATATCGATGCGGTGTGTGCGGATAATTTTGCGTAAAGTAAGGAAGGTTCGTACGTCGCGCCACGACCTCAGATGTAAATGATAAAGTGGGATGTTCAGTTGACGGAAGTTGTTGTAGAAGAAGTCGTTCACGCCATTCGAGTACATGGTGACGACAACTGGATTGAAACGCGTCCGGTCGATATTTTTCAGCAGAAGCAGAAGCGACTTTTCCGCGCCGCCGACGTTCAGATTCCCGATAATATGCAGAATGTTGATCTTTTTCATGTCAATTTTGCGGCCTCGGTCAGCGGCATATCACGCGCCAATGTTTTATCGACGAACATCAGGTTCCAGAGTTCGAACCAGAGCAAAGCCCAGAGCCGGTGCTGATGATCGTAAATTCCCTGCTGATGTTCGTTCCAGATTTGCTGGATGAAATCGAAGTTGAAATAGCCACGCGACTGGCATCTCCGGCTGAATAAAATGGCTTCGACCGTCGGCGCGTATTCGCCGGTAAGCCAGCTTCGGGTTGGTGCGTCGAAACCGCGTTTTTCGGCATAAAGCAGAGATTTTGGCAGATACTTTTCGCCGATTTTCTTGAGCAGATATTTAGTCTGACGATTGCGGAATTTGATCTCTGGCGGAACGTGCGCCATAAACTCGATAAGTTCTGTATCCAGAAACGGCGAGCGGACTTCCACCGAATTGGCAGATGACGCGCGGTCAACTTTTACCAAATAATCGAACGGCAGGCGTGTTTTCAGGTCGGCGTAATAAACCTGATCGAGCGCCGATTCGTTTTTTACGCGGTCGAAAACCTCGTGAAACGGGTGGAGCGGATCGTGATCGCCGATTTTTGCCCGGAAGCGCGGATCCCAGAGATTTTGCCGGTAAAGATGGAAGCCCATTTTGTTGTAAAAACTCCGGTACGGAAAGCCGCGAATGTATTTCATGTAATACAGCATACGTCCCGGCAGAGTTTGACTTTCCGGATTGACGCCGGTTTTTTCAAACAGACGGATGAATGCCGGGTGCAGGAATGCCGGAAAACGACGATTGAAAATCTGCGCGTTGAGCGGCGCAATCGACGAGGCGTACCCGCCGAACGCTTCGTCGCCAC
>JBAZPZ010000191.1:0-3183 GCA_041645495.1 Fidelibacterota bacterium
CGTTGAAAATCCTGAGGATTGGAAATATTCAAGCATATCTAACTACTTGACCGGAGAAGGACTGGTCAATGTTGCGACCGACTGGTGGTGGTAAACTCACCGTGTCAACGCGGAGCGTTGACACGAGATTTACTGTCCTCGTCTCGACGCTCCGCGTTGAGACGCAGTATTTACTATGACCAAGACTCGCTATAAAATCTCCGAATCCAATTCGCCTTACTTTATTACCTGTACAGTGGTTGATTGGTTGCCTGTCCTAACAAGAGACAACATTGCATCGATACTTATCGAAAATCTGGTCTTTATGACAACTCATAACCGATTGATGATATTCGCATACGTCATCATGCCCAGTCATATACACATGATCGTCAACGCTCCACTTTTATCCGCACAAATTTCTCGATTCAAATCATACACAGCCCGACGTATCATCGATCTTCTGATTTCCGAGGATGATAAACGATTGCTGTCCATTTTCCAACATGCTAAACCCGATTACAAAGCTGATAGTACTTACCGGTTTTGGCAGCCCGGTTGCCACCCAAAACAAATCTACTCAACGGAAGTGATGAACCAAAAAATCATCTACATTCATCAGAATCCAGTTCGTAAAAACCTCGTTGAAAATCCTGAGGATTGGAAATATTCAAGCATATCTAACTACTTGACCGGAGAAGGACTGGTCAATGTTGCGACCGACTGGTGGTGGTAAACTCACCGTGTCAACGCGGAGCGTTGACACGAGGGAAAGGAGACATGAAATATGATACGAATTTTCATCTCATTAGCGATTCTGTTAACAACCACAATTGCAGGAGGAAAAAATTCAGCCATGAAATCAATCCTAATCGTCTATGGCTCTTATTCGGGTTCGACCGCCGAAATCGCAACCAAAATGAAAACCACTCTCGACAACCTGAACTGCAAAACGGTTTTGATGCCGGCGTCTGCGGTTCAAACCGACCTGACTCAATACGACCTGATCGTCATCGGTTCAGCCATCCATGGCGACAGACCACATGAAAACGTGATCAAGTTTATCGATGTCAATCGTTCAGCGCTGAGCAAGAAAAAGGTCACCGTTTTCGCCGTTTGTTCCACGATTACTTCGACGAATGAGAAGCGAAAAGCGCACGCTCTGACTTATCCGGATAAAATCGCTAATGGACTGAAGCCGGTTGACAAAGCTGTCTTCGGCGGGAAAATTCCGCCCGCCGGTTGGTTGGGAAATCTCATGGGCAAAATGATACTGGGCGTCACGCCGGGCGATTACCGGAATTGGAATAAAATCAGCGTATGGGCGACTTCGCTCGTCAAAATTGTGAATTCGACAAAGTAATAGACACTATTTCGTTCAAGGAGTACTTGTGAAATCTGCACGTCCGAGTTTGTTTCTGCTGATAATTTTGCTGGCGTTTCAGGCTATCGGCGCTATCGGTGGCGGACTCGCTTTAGTCATTCAACCAAGCGGTGCGATTCTGCAGATGCCGATCAGCATGCTGGAACATTCACCTTTTCCGGATTTTCTGATTCCAGGACTTTTTCTGTTAATTGTACTCGGGTTATTCCCGGCGTTCGTTTGTTTTGCGCTGATCAAAAAACCGGACTGTCGGTGGGCGGAACTGCTGAATATTTGCAAAGATCAGCATTGGTCATGGTCGTTCGCTTTTTACGTCGGCATTATTCTGATTCTCTGGATCGATTTCGAGGTCATGTTTCTGCGATCGGTCGATATTTTACATTTGATCTATTCCCTTCTCGGCGTCGCGATCGTTTTTACGACAGTGTTGCCACCGATACGGAAACTTTTTCGACGAGATTAATTTCCACTTCGTAACGCTCAAATAAATTTTCCTGAATTTCCGCCAGCTATTGACAAAATCATAATCTGATATTAATATGACAAAGAGATTACATCGGAGAGTTCTTTGAAAAACAGAAAAACAGGAGGAGGCAATCATGTGGAAATTTGTTTTAGTAGTGGCGCTCTGTGTGTCGGGCGCTTTCGCTCAGGAGGAACAGAAGCAGAGTGGAAAAGATTTTTTTGGCGTAAGCATTCATTCGGGTCATGGGAAGAACTACGTCAGTGGAGATAGTTATCCGGTAGATTACTGGTACGCTTTCAATGACGGACCCGACAATGCCGACGATTCCAAGCCATTTTTAACGAAGGCCGGTAGTCAGTACATCGCAATTTATTTTGACTTTAATTTCGGGAAAATCTATTCGTTTGGGATTGAAACCCGCAAACGTAAGGATATTCACTATAAAACCAAAGTTTGGGAAGGATCAAACGGATTTTGGTGGCGCGGGCATGCCGGAATCGAAGATCCGGTCTGGTATTGGTTTAAAGTGACCTATCCGTATCCCGGTGTAGATTTAGGAAAAGCGGGTAAAATTTCATCAAGTTTCGATTTTCAGTTCGGTTATTCTCCAGAAACTGTGATGGTGCTTCATTCGGAAGATATGCAGTACGATAACATTCAACCGACCGAATTTCAAAAAGGAAAATGGACCTTCGATTTCGGTCTGGGTTTTCTGCTCGATGTAAGTATGGAATACGAAACGCCCATCATCCCGCTCTGTATCGGCGCGACCATACAAGGCGGTTTCAAAGGGCCGGAATTCAATAAATGCGTTTATGAATATTCAAACTCAAGCGGGAGTTATATTCAAAAGAGATCGGATAATGCGAGAGGCAAATTTGGCGCTCCTTTGTACTGGGGATTCGATTTTTACCTACGCTATCAGATCCCTTTGGGCCGGATCAAATCGAAGATTTAAAATTTAACAAGGTCATCAGGGCTGACGGCAAAAAACGCAGATAAAGCCCAACTGACTCAGGAAACAACTTTGGAAAAATCCATGAACTGCCGAAAAGGATGCGGCGCATGCTGTATTGCGATTTCGATCTCTTCCCCACTTCCGGGAATGCCAGACGGTAAACCGGCAGGAGTTCGATGCGTTCATCTGTCGGACGATAACATCTGTACGATCCATACACACGAGAACTATCCGAAAGTTTGCCGAAATCTGCGCCCGTCCGTCGAAACGTGCGGCTATTCATTCAGCGAGACTATGGAATATCTGACAGAACTCGAGAAACTGACCGCGCCGTCGGTCTCTCCCGCTCCGGCACACAACGATAAAAAACAATCGAAAGGAGTCTTACTATGAAAT
>JBAZPZ010000192.1:0-3168 GCA_041645495.1 Fidelibacterota bacterium
AATTGCATGGCAAAAAGCGAAAGAGATGATAGTTAGCATATATTCGCTTTTTAAAGATAATAGAGACTACGGATTTAGAGATCAAATACAGAGGGCATCGGTTTCTATTATGAATAACATTGCCGAGGGCTTTGAGCGGAAAAGTAATGCAGAATTCAGACAATTCCTATTTATTGCAAAAGGATCATGTGGTGAAGTAAGATCAATGATCTATTTGGCTAAAGAATTAGGTTATATTTCAGAGAACAATTTTATTCATTTAAATCAAGAATCAATTGAAATATCTAAAACAATATCCGGTTTCATTAAAACTTTATAACTTTAAACTTTTCAACTTTATTACTTTAAAACTACTATATCTTCGCGTACTTCGCGTTCTTAGCGAGAGGAAATCTCTCTCGCCTGCCCGCCCTTGGTGGGGTTCCTCCGCACTTTGCGGGGTCCCGTGGATAAAAGGTCTGTGTAATTCATAGATGAACGATTTGGTAACTTTCTCAACCCATTATCCCATTTGTTCAAACGATCTGATCAACCATCCAGACGATTTGTGCAAGTGTCCAAACCATTTGACCAAGTATCCAAACGAGTTATATAAATATCCAAACAATCCAGACAATCATCCAAATGATCTGTATAAGTGTCCAAATCACTTGGACAAGTATCCAGGCGACTTATCCATTTGTCCAAACGATCCGGATAAACGGATAAATGACTTGATTACTTTCACAACTAAGGTAAATATTTTACCGAATGGCTTAACGAACAGGGTTTCTGATCGAATGACAAGAACAAATGTTCATAAAACGTATAAAAACCGAACAAATTCCTATTGACAAATCACCGGAATAGATATAGATTTATAATGGATAGAGTATTTGATTTGTTACGTTCTTTCAAAAAGCAAAACCCCCCGGAAGGGCAATTCCAGGGGGCTTCGCGGTTGTGAAATGGCTCGATTACCTTTCTTGCGGGGGCGTGGTTGAGTCATTTCCGTTTTTAGTAGCACGACGAGCTTTCAACGTGTCGAGCCCATACTCGACAATCCGCGGATCACTCTTACCGAAATGCGCATAGACAGCATCTCTCATGCGCCGTAACAGGTCAATCGACCGATCACGAGCCGCATAAAGATCCTTCGTCGCCTTTTCGGCGGCTCCCGCCGTTTGCGCTTGATTTTGCAGAGCGCTGGACAATTCTGTTGCACTTGCTTCAAAATCGGCTATGGTTGGCGAAACCGGAGTATAACTCGCAGTATATTTCGTCAGCGCGGCCAGCATTGTTTGCATTTGTGCAATCAGAATTGCCGGTTTTAATGGGAAATTTTTTGCCATATTGTTTTTCCTTTCTAAGGTCTTCCGTCAATGAGAAAGTCCAAAAACTCACCAACGATATTGATAATGTTTCATGAACCATGCGTTTTAAAGTTGACAACCCGCAAAAATTGTCATAAACTGATAGTGCTTTTTATGAAGGAGGATGAGTAATGACAAAGTATCTAACGGTTCTGAAGCGTCTTAGAGCCGTGGCGGGTCTTTCTCAAGCGGAACTTGGCAACAAAATGGGGTAACCCCGTGATTTTATTGCGCGTATCGAAAATAATCTGCAAAAAATAACGCCGGAAGTATTGGCGAAGTATGCAACGACCTTTAAAATTCCCAATGAGGCTATTGACAGATTAGCGAATAGCGCCGATCAACCCTTTTATTATATGTTGAGGTCGCATCACTCGGATTTCTTCTCTCAGGAATTGCGAACCTCTTTTGAAAACTGGTACGACCGGATGGAAATTTTGGCGGCTAAATCTCCCGTGATCCCTTACTTGGAGACACCTCACTTCAAAGCGCCTACGGAAAATAGCAAAACCTTCGCGAAGTTTGTTGCGGAAGAGGTTCGTCAACTATGGAATATGGGCAGTGATCCTGTTTCCGATCCCGTTAACTTGACCGAATCATTGGGAATATTTATCAAAAGCGTGGATTTTAAAACGGATCGTCTCATGGCAATCACCGGAAAAAAGGGAAAATCCGGCGTAGCGGCGATGCTGATCAATACAAACACGGAATTGCCGATCGAACGCCAACGCTTTTCCATTTTTCATGAATTAGCGCATCTGATCGCCCATGATGAAGATTTTGAAGAGAATCCCAATCATAGCGGATATGGCGAAAATAAAGATCCGCGCGAGGCATTTGCAGACGCTTTCGCCGGCAATTTTCTCGTTCCGGAGAAGGAATTAATCCGGATTATCCGTTTAATCCAAAAATCCGGGGCAGGCGATCAAATGATTTTCCTGTTGAAACTCTATTTTAAGGTTAGCTATCAGGTCATTTTTTATCGTCTATTCGAAACAGAATTCATCACCGGACGGAATCTGAGCCAGATGTTTCATCAATGGAAAGCCATCTATGGCAACCGGGAACCTTGCCCACTTACGGAATCATTACGGTTCGCGCAGGAGGATGTTCTAATCGATTCTTTTTCAAGATGCGACGAACCTAATCGAGAGGATGTACAATTCAGCAATTGGGATTTAAATGGGTTCACGAAGACTACGTCCGCGCCACTCAATATATCAACGCCCGAACCGCAGGTCAAATTTGCTATGTAATATCGGTGACAGAGATCAAAGATTCCGAATGAATTGGCGCTAGATTTTCGTTAGGATGAGGAAATGCCTTGTCCTTTTGTGATAAATTTTTAAATTGGCACGAGTTTAGACGGTTCATTTACAAGCGCGAAAGGTGATTTGAAACAGCGGTGAGATTTGCGTCATTGAAAATATGAGTATCTTTTTACCCGGTGATTTGGTTCAAATTAGTATGGGTAAAAATCGCGCAGAACCGTAAAATATTTTCGTATGCTCCGTCGGAGACATGTGACTGACGGAGCGGAGCCGTGCCCGGAGGAAAAAGTTAATTTCTCGCCAAGCACGCAGAAAATTAATCTCTCGCCACGATCACCCAGAATTATCTCTCGCAAAGCACGCCACGCCCGCAAAGTCGAAGATTCGCTGAAAGTGAATCGAAGACTCGCTGAAAGTGAATCGAAGAGACTCGCCGAAGGTGAGTAGAAAGTTCGTCCACTAATTTACCCCGTGGAATAATCACTTGTAGGCAAAGGTAGAGACTAAGATTAAGGCAGAGACTAAGATTAAGGCAGAGACTAAGA
>JBAZPZ010000193.1:0-3107 GCA_041645495.1 Fidelibacterota bacterium
CGACTATTAGCGGAAGAAATCCTGAAGAAGAAACCTGAGGTCGGATACCTGACGATTTCCAACGCATTGCAGTGGCGACTGCAATATGGGCGCGTCATAGAACAAGCGGGAAAAGTAGATAGGATAATCCGGGTCGTCTGATGGGTGTAATTTCAAAAATTGAGTTCGGTGATTTCCAAACACCTTTACCATTAGCGAGGCGTATAGTAAGCTTTCTTGCAGAGAGCGGTGAATTACCGGATACTATTATTGAACCGACCTGCGGTCTCGGAAGTTTTGTCGTCGCGGCGACAGAATATTTCCCCGGAGCTAAAGCAGTTTTTGGATTCGATATTAATCCAGATTACGTTCGCGAAACGGTAAAATCTACGAGTCGTGACTGGGAATCGAGAATCCAAATTGAATGTCGTAACTTTTTCGAGTTCGATTGGCAGACATTTTTAACGAAGCAAAATGGACGGGTCTTGATCATCGGTAATCCGCCATGGGTAACAAACTCCGCGCTCAGTTCGATGGGAAGCGAGAATCTTCCGGAAAAATCGAATTTTCAAGGGAACAAAGGCTTTTCGGCGAAGACCGGCAAGGCAAACTTTGATATCTCAGAATGGATGTTGATTCGACTCATTTCGGCGTTACATCAAAGAGAAGGGTGTCTTGCGATGCTTTGTAAAACTTCAACGGCGCGGAAAACGCTGAAATATGCATGGATGAATGAATTGAACATCGGTCGCTGTTCTATACACTTTATCGACGCAAAACTGCATTTCGGCGCGTCAGTTGATGCTTGTTTGCTTGTTATTCACACGGGACTTAGCGAATCGGCAAATACAGCGGTTGTCTATCGGGATTTGTCTTTCGATGAAAAAATATCGACAATTGGTCTTGTGGGGAAAGAATTGGTTTCAAATCTCGACGAATACCAGAAATTACGGGAGATCGACGGTTTTCCTTATTATACTTGGCGATCCGGGATCAAGCACGACGCCGCAGGAGTGATGGAGTTTACGATAGAAAACGGACAATTGATGAATGGAAAACATCAATTCCGCCAGATTGAAGAAGCGTATCTTTACCCGTTGCTAAAATCTTCGGACGTTGCCAATGGTCGAACAATTCCCGAAAAGTTTGTTTTATTGACGCAAAAAAAACCTTCAGATGATACGAGCGCCATTGAAATGAATGCTCCGAAAACATGGAGTTACCTTCTGGAAAATGCAAACACATTAGACCAAAGAAAAAGCATTATCTATCAAAAACGTCCCAGGTTTTCTGTCTTCGGAATCGGTGATTATTCGTTTTCTCTGTGGAAAGTCGCCATTTCAAGCCTCTATAAAAACTGCCGGTTTGAGGTGGTCGGCAGCTATTGTGGAAAACCGGTTGTTCTGGACGATACTTGTTATTTTATCCCCTGTGAGACAGAGAATGAGGCGCGTTTCATCTGCAATTTGCTGAATTCGGAAATCTGCCAGCGATTCCTCCGTTCGTTGATATTTTTTGATGCTAAGCGTCCAGTTACGATCGACATTCTCAACCGAATCGATCTCAAGAAGGTTTCAGAATATCTTAATCAAACCGAAGAAGCACATCCGCTTCTTTCACGTGCCGCAACGTTTGAAAACGAAAGACAATTCTCACTGGTTTTTGAGAAGAATGTCAAATATCTTCCTAAACGTGGATCAGAAAAGAAATAAAAATTGATTATTAACAGAGGATATAACATGGTGAATCGAAAATTGGTTTTCAGTGTGATGACAATTGCCCTTTTCACCTCGACCGGTTTTGCCCAGACTGGCGCGATCACCAGCGAAATGCTGACGCGATTCGAGAAAACCATTGCGGCGGACGCAACGATTTCAGCGGCGCAAAATGCAGTCACCAATAACGACATTAAAAAAGTCGCGCTGAACCGAAGCCTGATCGGCACGCTCGATCACCATTTTGCGCACACGATCAAAACATCCGGAATCACCGACCAGAAATCGTCCGGTCGGTGCTGGTTGTTCAGCTCGCTGAACGTCATCCGCCCGAAAGTCATCAAGAAATACGACATGAAGTCGTTCGTGTTTTCGCAGAATTATCTGTTTTTCTACGACCAGTTGGAAAAGGCGAACCTGTTTCTGACGGCGATCGTTCAGACGCGCGAGAAACCGATAGACGACCGAACGGTCGATTGGCTTTTCCGGAATCCGATCGGCGACGGCGGCGTCTGGAACATGACGCCGGGTTTGATCGAAAAATACGGCGTTGTCCCGGCGGAAAATATGCCCGATACCTACAACAGTGAAAATACGCGGCGGATGAACGAACTCATCAGTCGGAAATTGCGCGGCGGCGGTTTGAAACTCCGCGCCCAGCATCAGGAAGGCAAGCCGGTAGCGTCGCTGGAAAAATCGAAAGAAAACATGCTGGGAGAAATCTACCGCATTCTCGTGATTTCGCTGGGAACACCGCCGAAGGAATTCGTCTGGCGGTTTGCCGATAAAAAAGACAGCCTGATCGTCAAAGGAAAATTCACGCCGGTTCAGTTTTATAAGGAAATCGTTCAGGCGAACCTCGGCGACTATGTGATGCTGATGGACGATCCGTCGCGGGATTATTACAAACTTTACGAGATCGAATTCGACCGCAACCGGTACGACGGTCAGAACTGGACATTCGTCAACGTTCCATCATCGGAAATGAAAAGTTGGGCGAAAACGTCCATTCTCGCCGATGAGCCGATGTACTTTTCCTGCGACGTCGGTAAGCAACTTCATTCCGAACGCGGAATCCTGGCCACGAACGCTTTCGATTACCAATCGCTTTTCGGCGTTTCGTTCGACATGAGTAAAAAAGATCAGGTTTTAAGTTACGAAAGCGCCTCTTCGCACGGTATGGCGCTTGTCGGCGTCGATACATCCGCAACCGGCACGCCAACGAAATGGTTGCTGGAAAACAGCTGGGGCGAGGAAGCCGCCTACAAGGGAAGCCTGACGATGACGGACGACTGGTTCGATCAATACATGTACCGGATCGTCATTTTGAAACGATTCCTGCCGGAAAAAGTGCTAGTGGTTCTCGCGCAGAAACCGGTCAAACTGCCGCCGTGGGACAGAATGTATTAATGA
>JBAZPZ010000194.1:0-3100 GCA_041645495.1 Fidelibacterota bacterium
GAGGCGACATTCTTGCCGGAGAAATCGCTTCCGTCCCACAAGAACTCATATCGTCCCGGTTGCTGGATTCCGAGTTCTTTGGAGAAAACCTGCCGCCCGTCAATTGAATAAATTTCAAGCCAGAGATTCGACGGTTTCTCGACCTCGTACCGGATTTTCGTCGAAGCGTTGAACGGATTCGGATAATTCGGATACATTTTGAATTTCAGCGGAATCGTTCCCTTTCCATCATCTTCTATAGAAACAATACCGATTTCGGGTGTTTCCATTTGCACGTCGGTATAGATGTGAAATTCTCCCGGCGCCAGCGTCAATGAATATGCTCCAGGTACGGTAATGCTCTCTCCTGAGAAATAATCATACCAGATGCCGGCGTGTTGAAAACCGGGATCGCTGGTAGCCGAGGCTACGCCGAAATTGCCGATGATGACGACGTTCGGACTGCCGCTCATCGTGATTATTTTGACATTGCCGCTCACTGACATGATTGGCGTCGTGCTGGGGCTGGTAAATACTGAGTTATCTCTCCTCAGTTTGAGCAATGCGGCAAAAGTTTTGTATAACCTCAGGCGGTCTGCATCCTGGAAATAATCCCAGCGAGGCGGTTTTAGTCCAAGTCGTCCGTCATAGTCAATCGAATAATCATATCCCAGTTCGCCGAACTGCCAGATCATTTTCGGTCCGGGCAGGGTCAGAAAAAAAGCTGCCGTCATCTTGATGCGTGCCAGTGCCGTAGCCAGCGTCTTGACACTGTACGAACCAGAGGAATTGCCATATGTCAGATTCTTGTACATAAGACGTTCTTCGTCGTGACTTTCCATATAAGTCACCAGACCCGGTAGACTCCAGCTTCGGCTTTTATAAAATCCCCATGAAAAACTAGAGTTGTCAGTATATCCCATAGCGGACTGAGCATAGTTCCAGTTGGAATTGCCCCAGATCAACATTCCATAGTTATCCAGGATTTTCTCTTCACTGTTATCCGCAAAATGTTCGAGAATTACGTAAGAGGTCGAATCCGTATCCCAAATTTTATCCGCCATTCGTTTCAGGATAGTAATTCTGGAGTCGTCGTAGGCGCCACCGTCGCCAATTTTGTTCGTGAATCCTTTGGTAAAATCGAACCGAAATCCATCAATATGAAATTCCGTCATCCAGTAACGCGTTACCCGATCGACAAACGCCTGCGTGTGCGGACTTTCATGATTAAAATCATAACCCCAGGAATATGTTGAATTCGGCGAAGTCTGGTTGTACCACGGATTTTCGGCGGACGGTCGGTTCTGCGCAGAATTCCAGTACAACCGAACCAGCGGCGACTGGCCGTACGAATGATTCAGAACGATGTCCTGAATGACAGCGATTCCGCGCCGATGACATTCATCGACGAAGCATTTGAGTGCGTCCGCCGTGCCGTAATATTTATCCGGCGCAAAGTAAAAGGACGGATTGTAGCCCCACGAGAGATTGCCCTCGAATTCGTTGATCGGCATCAGTTCGATCGCATTTATTCCGAGATTCTGCAGATAATTCAGCGTGTCGGTCAGCGTGGCATAGTCATGACTTGCCAGAAAATCCCGTAGCAGTAATTCGTAAATGACCAATTCGTGTTTAGCCGGTTTATCATACGCGGTTGTCTGCCAGTTGAATGCGAGTTTACCCGTCCGAAATGCCGCGACCGGTTCGGACGTTTTATTTTTCGGATAAGGTTTGAGATCGGGATAGGTCGTCGCCGAAATATAACCGTCATTCCACGGGTCGAGTACTTTTTCGGTGTAAGGATCGGCAATGCGAAGCGTCCCGTCCACCAAATACTGGAAAGCGTATTCGGTTCCTGTATTAAACGAATCGAGTTTTATCCAGAACAAGACACTGTCCGCCGACGGCTCGTACCGGTTCATCAGGAACGACGTATCGACTTTCCAATCGTTAAAGTCGCCGATGAGATAGACGAATTGTTTATTAGGTGCGAAAAGCGCAAAAACGGTAGTCTTGTCGTCGATCAAATTGACGCCGGGAACAGTCGAAGGTGGCGGCGGCAAATTCCGCGGGCTTGGATTCACGACGATATAAAATGAAGATGTGTCTGAAACGTTTGCCGTATCTTTTCCGACGATTTCTACGAGTTTCCTGCCCGCGCCGGTATTATCCATGACAAGGTTGAAATTCAACACGGAATCGGTCGTTGAATACTGCGACTGACTGTTTACAAACAGTTCCAGCGAAGTAACTTGCGTATTCAATGCGGCGGCGTTGGCAACAATCCGAACTGTGTCTCCCGGTTCGGCAAATATCGGAGAACGAAGCGGATCTTCGTAGCTTAAATCGATTACCGGTTCGGATATCACGACGGTCAGCCCGCGTTTGTAGAGAGTGTGAAAAATATCGGCACCACCAACATCTTTACCTTCCTTTGAACCATCCGAATTCCGAAAGACGAAGGCCAATTTCAGAATCGTTTCGGTATCAGGAATCGTTGCTCCGGTTGTATGCCAGACGTAATAAGTCCGAGGGTAGCCAATTTTTAGTTTGTAAAGATTAGTCGAGATGCGTTCGAGTTTATTTTTTGTTGTATTAGCCCCCGTATTGCCAGCCCAGGGAGTTACGACGTAACGCCAATCGCTGCTTATAGTACTGGAATCGGTGATTACACCAGTATGAGCATAGATATCGCCGGTATAATTCATTAAACCGGCGTTCCCCTGGGAGGCATTAAAGTAAATCACAATTGAATCCCGCTCAGTCGGGTATTGCGGATCCGAGTAAACTACCTGTGCACTCAAAAGCCGGACTGTAAAAATGATCAGAAAAGCGGTGGCAAATAGTTTAATTGGTCTCATAATCGATTCCTGTTGGTTGGAAATATGTCCCTTAATGAAATTCAAAAAAACCGAAATCGTACAGTTTTAGACGAATCGACAGCGTATCGTTTTTAATGGAAAATTCCGGATTTCCAACCTTCAACTGAAGATTCTTACCGGAGGATTTCCGGAAAACGTCTTTGAGCGACATCGTGCAAAATTGGGTTTCCGGCGATACGTTGACGACGATCAGCATCGTCTCCGCTTCGCCGAATCTCATAAAAGAAACAATCGTTTCC
>JBAZPZ010000195.1:0-3066 GCA_041645495.1 Fidelibacterota bacterium
ATCACCGGTTTTGGTTTAACCGAAGTAACCGGGACGATTTATGCGGCCGATGATATTTCTCCCGCAGGTGTTCCTGCTATGTTAACAGCGGCGAAAGGCGATTTGACAACGGCGTATAATGATGCCGAAAATCATCAGAAAGGCGGGGAATTAATATGAGGAAAATCTGTTTATTTTTGCTTGTTATTTTATGTGTTGGGATGTCAGCATGTGTTTCGACCGGAAAGCACAATATCCTGGAAGCTGAGGCTAAAAGGTATCAGCAGGAGGTTAAATTATTGGGTAAAAAAGCTATCGAGCTGACCGACATGTTGAAACAGTCGCAATCCAAAATCGATAGTTTACTGAATGAGAAATCGGATTTAGAGCTGACGATACAATCACTGAAATCCAGATTAGAGGATATTCAGTCCAGCAATGCCCAACTTCAGGATGTCATAAATGCCCGGGATTCGGATAAGGATCAAATCATTGCCGGATTAACTAGCTGTAAAACTGATTATGAAGATCAACTGGCTAAAAAAGAACAGGAGATTCAGAAACTGCGCAATAATGTCACCAAACTCCAGAAACAGATCGATGATATTTTACAAGAAAAAGAGGCATCCATAAAAAATATGGAAACGACATACGATAATCTGATGTCAAACCTTAAAAATGAAATCCAGGACGGTCAGATTCAGATTACCCAACTTCAGGATAAACTTTCGGTAAATATCGTTGAAAAAATCCTGTTTGACACCGGCAAGGCGGAAATCAAGCCGGAAGGAAAAAATGTTCTTTCAAGAGTAGCTGCGATTCTTAAGGACATCTCCGGTCAGCAGATCAGGATCGAAGGCCATACGGACAATGTACCGATTGGGAAGGGATTGCAGAAAACCTATCCTTCGAATTGGGAATTGTCAACGGCCCGTGCGACGAATGTTGTCCGGTTTTTAGTAGAAACACACGGACTTGATCCGAAGACTATTTCTGCAACGGGATACTCTGAGTTTCACCCCGTTGAGACGAATACTACAGGGGAAGGAAAAGCCAAAAACCGCCGGATCGAAATTGTCGTGGTACCTGTTGGTGTTGACCGGGTTGTAAAAAGTAAAATTTATGAATAACCGGAAAAACAAGGTTTAGAACAATCATTATCCTGAAAATGATTGTTGCTATCTTAATCGTCACAGTCATTTTGTTAATTCGGGCCAGATATTTGAGCAACGGTGCAAAGGCTTCGAACATTTTTTGGCAGGTTGGCACTTCAGCGACTCTTGGAACGACCTCGGTCTTCAAGGGAACAATAATGGCTGATCAATCAATCTCGCTGAATACCGGTGCAACAGTTGAAGGCAGATTGTTAGCACGCATTGCCGCGGTAACATTAGCCGGCAATACTGTTGTAAAACCTACGCCATAAAATAGTTGGACTAAAGTTCAAATCAAAGAATGAACACTGAAACCCCGCTCTCATGAGCGGGGTTTCAGTGTTCATTTTCACTAATCACTATAGAGGAATTTATGAAGATTTATACAACAAATGCAGCAAGTTTTTTAAGACTGTCGGCGGAGGATTGGAAGAGGATATGATAACCTCTTTTGGGGAATTGTCGGACAATTGGTTTTAAGTGTTCCGGGATAGTGAAGGTGACCAGGAAGTATTCGGCGGGCAGGAGTTTGTCGGCTTGCTCATGTTGACATTGGGGACAGGCGCGATTCTTACAGGAGTGATAGTTGTAGTGGAATTGCTGACAGTTTTCACAGAACCAGGTATGGCCGCCGAGAAGATTGGTTCGACACGTCAGGATATCCTGCATGACTTTTTTCTGATGGGGCGGCATAACAGCGCCGTAGCGTTCAAGATATTCAGCGCCGTGTTGTTGGAATATGTCGGCGAGAGTGGTCACAGGTCGGCCATGACCTGATTGAGAATAGCGACAGGATTAGCCAGGGCTTTGTTAATGAGACTGGTGTAGATCATTGTGGTGCGAGGGTCTGAATGACCGAGGTATTCTTGAACGAAACGAAACTCTACACCGGCTTCAAGTAAATGAACGGCATAGGCATGTCGGAGATGCCGCAGGGAAACGGCTTTAGAGATGTTGGTTTTCTGCAGGGCGATTCGGAAAGCGTTCTGGATACTGGCTTTAGGCATAGGTTTGTTGGTGGTTGGCATGTGAATCTGACCTCTGCCGGGAGCGGGGAAGAGCCACTTTGGGTTTTTAATGAGTTTGCCAGTGCTGTCTGAGGATTTGCAGTGTTCGATTCGGTAACGGCACAAAACGGTCTTTATTACCTTTGCCGCGATGAATATGGACAATCCCGCCTGGGCGGGACGGCATCAATATCGGCTACTTGCAGATGGGTGCCTTCCTGTAGCCGTAGCCCCAGGGAATAGATCGTGGTGAGGCAGGCGCGGTGATAATCCATTTGGGTATTGATAAGAATATCTCTGACTTCTTTGAGGCTGAGGATCGGCGGTAGTTTTTTCTCTTTAGGTGGACGGACTAATTTGAAGGTGGTCCATTCTTTATTCAGGTTTTTTATCGTGGCCCTCCTGAGAACCACGGCGCGCATTCTATTGGATCTTCAATCCCGTCGAATCCATTCGCCCCCTTCAAAAAGCATTGGAAATTTATGAATAATCTTGATTATTCGCTAAGCATCTTTTATTTCTCAGTGCTCTAAATCCCACCTATGGCGTTAAAGAAAGGGAGTCGAACACAGATAACACAGAACGGAGCACAGATAATCACAGAAAAATAACCATGAAGACACTGAAACACGAAAGATTTTTCTTCTCCTAATATTATTTCATTTCTCCGCGTTCTCTGTGTCCTGAACCCCGGAACTTGTTCGCAATGGCGAATCGGCGGTGGCCGCGGTGAAATATTTGTTGACTAATTCTAAAATAAATTGTACACTAATTTCGTTATTTTAAATAGGGATCGTCCGCGGATAGTCATTGCACCGATGATTCATCTCGGAAACAAGCGTTATTTGGAAAAGGATCATTTTGAACTTGGCGATTTTCAATAGATGGATCCCGAAGCTTCGGGACAAATGACTGATACGGCGAAT
>JBAZPZ010000196.1:0-3063 GCA_041645495.1 Fidelibacterota bacterium
CCGCTCTCGGAAAACGATCCGTACGCCGTTGGGTAGCCGATCTTTCCGGACTGCCCGGAACGATTATCGACCGCATAGGCGACGACGCCGCGATATTCTCCCGTCTCGCCCTTTCTTTTGGCAAATATGTAGAGCAAATACGAGCCGTGTTCCGGGAACAGGCAATGAATCTGAACGCCGCCCGGAATCGCCTGAACGAATGTCAGCCGGTCGTCTATTTGCTCGTCGTCGCGGAGAACCGACGCCGTAAAAATGACGTCTTCCGGGCATTCGAGCGCGATCGTCACCTCGCCGTCCGCTTCGATGTTCACATTGGAATGACTCGCAAATGAAATTCCACACCGGAAGAAATCGCTCCAGACTTTCGGTTTGACGCCGAATTCCGCCATGGTCAGCGGCTGATCGAGCAATTGCCACTTCGGGTCTTCGGGGAAATGATCGAAACCGAATTCCTCCGGCGGCGTCAGAAAATAGTGATCGTCAAACTCCTGAATGAACGTTCTGCCTTCCAGATGTCCGGCGCCCCACGTTGCGTCGATCAGTTGCCAGCGACCGCCGATTTTGACGGCATTCCAGTCGTGATTCGATTCGGAGGGAATTGTCTGCCCGGGAACGTAGCCGGTTCCTTTGGCATAGCCGGGAATGACGACGACTTCGAGTCCGGCGGAAGCGGCCAGCGCTTCGAATAAATTTCCATAACCGGCGCAGACGCTCTTGCGCGATTTCAGCGTTCCTTCGGCGGAAGTGGTTTCGCAATTGCCGGAAAAGTAGCCTTCGGTGTCGTACGTGATATTAGCGGTCATCCAGCGGAAAATCGCGCGGGCTTTTTCCGTATCGGAACGCGCCGGTTGGGTCAGATAATCGGAAAGGCTTTGAATGGAGTTGGTGACCGACGGCGGAGCGGCAAGCGCGTGACGGTCGATCTTGGAATAATCCGGCTGACCGCCATAGCATAACGCCACGAATCCTAAGATCGCTCCCAGCATGAACGGGAATCGTTGACGGGCGACTTTTCTTCTCATAACAATGGAAATTTTCGTCAATCGCTCAAAGTTTCCAATAATCCTTGTACGATTTCAGCATGTGATGAAATTGCTCATGTTTTCCGACGCCGACTTTTTCCGTTTCGATTTTCTCGAAAGCATCAGTCAGTTCCAACATTTTCTCCGGCGAAAGTCGTTTCTCGGCGATGGGATACAGCACGTTGTTTTCCTTATCGATGTGCTGGCGGAGCAGGCGAATGTAATTCTCAGAGTTGTACACAAATTCCGGAATCGACGTCGTTCCACTTCCTTCGAGCTCCATGTGCGTTTCCCAAAGATGATGGACGTAAACGCGTCCTGACTTATGTTCATCCAGCATTACGCCGATCGGACCGCCTTTGACCGGTACGCCGACATCCGCCAATGCAGGAAACAGTGCGTTTTCCTCTTTGCCGTGATGACAACGATCGACAAACACCTGAAAGAACTCCAAAAGTCTATCTAACTGCTCGAAATTCACTTCCTGAATCAATTCGGAGTACTGGTACATCTTTTCGAGAATCTGTAATGACAACAGCACGGAATTGTGTTCCTTTTTCAACTCTTCGATTGGCGACATAATCGACCTCCCACTTATTTTGATTTAAAAAGCCTCTCATTCGGGACGAAATCTATCTATACGGTTACAGCATTTCTAAATCAGGCAATCCGCCGTCATTTCCACGGGTATTTTCAGTCCGAGGAGTTTTAACGCTAACGGCGCAATGTCGGCTAACTTACCACCGGATTTTAACTTTTTTCCCATTGAGTCCCGGGCGACGTAGATCAGTTCCACCGGAAACAATGTGTGGCTCGTCTTGACCATGCCGGTTTCGTAGTCGATCATTTGCTCCGAGTTGCCATGGTCAGCGGTGATGAGGATTTGCGCGTCAAGTTCCAGCAAGCGGTTGACGATTTTTCCGACGTTTTCATCGACGATCTCGACGGCTTTTCTGGCCGCCTCGAAAATTCCCGTGTGCCCGACCATGTCGCCATTGGCGTAATTCACCACGATCAGCGAATAGGGATTGTTCTCGAGGCGTTTCAGCAATTCTTCGGTGACGTTCTCGGCGTCCATCTCCGGATGGCTGGCGAATGTCGCCGGGTCGAAGCGGCCTTTGATCTCCACCTGATCTTCCTGCGGAAAAGGCGTCGTGGTTTTGCCGTTGAAAAAGCTGGTGACGTGGCGAAATTTCTGGGTTTCGGCGATGCGCAGTTGCCGCAGACCGGCTTGCGCGACGATCTCGCCAAGCAGTTTGTTCATGCCGCCGCCGGCGCTCATCGAGCCAAGCATGTATTCGTCGAATTCGTCGTAATATTGCGTGAAGCCAACGTAAGTGACGGCCGGTTTGAATTTGAGTTTTCCAGGATAAGCCGGTTCGACGAAGGCTTTCGTCAGTTGAATGGCGCGGTCCTGCCGGTAATTCGTGTGCAGGACGACATCGCCGTCTTTCATTCCGGTGTAATTGCCGATGGCGTAAGGCGGAATGTATTCATCGAACATCTCGACGTTGTCTGGCGTCTGGTCGTTGGCGTAGGATTCGTTCACGGCAGATTCGGCAGTAGGCGCTTTTCTACCTTCGGCAAGTACGATGCAATGATATGCGAGATCGGTCAGGTTCCAGTTCTTCGACCGGTCCATGCCGTAATAACGCCCCATGATCGTGCCGATTTTCGCGTTACCGACTTCCGCCATCATGCGGTTGAGTTTGGCGATGTATTCCAGCGTACTGCGCGGCGGCGTGTCGCGGCCGTCGAGGAACGGATGGACGATCATCTCGCCGTCCGGGAATTCACTGCGGGCGCGGCGCATGATCTTGAAAAGATGCTCCTGATGGGCGTGAACGCCTTCGTCTTGCAGAAGTCCAAACAGATGAAACAGCGAGCGGTTGGTTTTCCAGTTCGCTATCAGGTTTTTCCACTTCGGCGACTCGAACAACGAGCCGTCCGAAAGACCGTCGTCGATCCGTTTCAGTTCCTGAATGACGATCCGCCCGGCGCCCATGTTTAGATGGCCAACTTCGCTGGAACCCTGATAACC
>JBAZPZ010000197.1:0-3062 GCA_041645495.1 Fidelibacterota bacterium
TTTTAAGAAAATGTTGGGAGAAAATGTTAGGAATGTCGTCTGTCATTTTAGTAATCGGTTGAGATTTCCTTGCATGATTGATTTAAATGAGCGCATCCATTTCAACTTCTTCGGAGCGCCGTTGACAGCCGTTCCGGAGAGAGTTTTTTTTCAAAACATTAGAAAGAACCTTAAGCAATGACGTACTGCCGATATTATCACTTCAAATCATCAAATTCAAGGAAAATTTTCCCATATTTTCAGTCTTCTCCATGCCACCGGTCATAATAATCAGTTAGGATATATTTTACCCAAACAAGGAAACAAGGGAACTGGTGACCGGGAACTGGTAACTGGATTTAAGCCAATGAACCTAATCAACATAATCTACCTAATCAACCCAATCAACCTTTACGATAACCTCAGCAAAATTCTGCGTCTGAACCAGCATTGGAACGATTCTCCCCACCGTTTTCCGGGTGATATTCTCGACGACTACAACCGATTCCGGTTCGGCGGCACCTGTTTTTCACTGACCTACTTCCTGAAAACCATCCTCGATTATTACGGCTACGCAACCGATGTCGTCATAACGGATATGAAGGCTGGAAAGAACTCACACTGCGCACTCATTTTGAAATTTGACGGAGAACTCGACCTAAAAGTCGTCAACCGGATTCAATAAAACTATGATACCTTCACTTCCCAAACCGGTCAAACTCTTCACCGGCGCGCTGTATTCCGATATGATTCTTCTGGAAAAAGCGATGACCGACGCCGGAAACGCCTTCAGTCCAATCGATTCCGTAAGCGAAGATTTTCTGTTCGCCAATACGACATATTATGACGTCGAGATGGGCACGCCGATTTTTCGACGGTTCTACTCGTTCAAAGAACTCATCTCGCCCGACATCCTCGCGTCGATCAAACTCGCCACCAATTCAATCGAAGACCAATATGCCGACGGGAAGAGCCGTAAAGTGAATCTCGACGTCGGATATATGGATTATGACAAGATCGTTCTCGCATCGGCGAAATACGGAATTCACAAGGTTTCCATCGGGTCAGGCATCTACGCGGACATGGCTTTGCATTATGAAAAAGGCAAATTTTTCCCGTATCTGTGGGCGTTTATGGATTTCAGATCGTCAGCCTATCATTCGTTCTTTTTCAGGATGAGGACCATTTATAAGAAACAACTGAAAGAATTCCTCGCTTCTTAATAGATCAATTATTTAAAACGACCAAATACGGGATACAAGGTCACCAAAAAACAAAAAACGTTCCGCCATTTGACAGACGGAACGTCTTTGTTTGGGATTTTGGAATGAATTCTATTTACTCCAGACTTTGACGGTCTCCTTAAATGTGTCGAAAGTGATCTCTTCACGATTGTACCGCATCACGTCGGATTTTTTAAATTTGAAGTATACCCGTTTAGCGCCGTCGTCCGTTATACAGTCGTTCAAATCGACGGCAACGAGAATGCACTCCGAATCCCGAATCTTCCGCAATGTATGTCCATATTGCCCGACGATCTCGATGATGTCGATTTTCATCTTATTGAGAATCGAATCCTTTTCAGCCTGTGTCTGTTTGAATTCGGTATCAAACTGAAAACTAATATCCATTCTCACCGAATCGTCACCGAGAGAAACCGGAGGAATTGGCGGAATGGGCGGAAGGCTGGGATCTCTGAGATTCTTCTGAGCCTCAAACAAGCGTTCTTCGGCTTCTCTTATTCGTCCTTCAGCTTCTCTCATTCGTTCCTCGCCTTTTCTCATTGCCTTTTCGGCTTTAGCGAGTCCTTTTTGTGTGATAATGTTCACTGTATTCATTCCTAACACTCCCGCCGGAGAAAAGAATAACACACCGAAATTTTCCAGATAGAGACCGCGGGTGCTTCCGGTCAGCGTGTAATTTTTCTCGCTTCCGGATTTTCCCAACGCCGAATCGAATATCTTTCCCATAACGTCGATGTCACGGTCTGCTTTGTGGCTGGTTGATTCCGTGAACTGGATTTTGTTGACCATCGACGTTTCATCCAATTTACACTGACGGAATTTCGTCAGGTCGCTGACAAAAGCCGTTGCGCGCAGTTGGCTCGGCGTTTTCTTAGCGTCTTTTTCATCACGCGGTACCGGAACTTCGTCCCGAATCCGGATGTTCACGCAGATGCGGTCGTTCGGACCGAGCGACTTGACCGAACTGGCATAATTCACATAAAACTGCGTGAGTAAGTTTTTTGTCTCGTCGATGATTTGTCGCGGTGTTTTATCGTCGTCGGAAGATTCCGTTTCCTTATCCACGTCCATGTTGACGGTGATTTTCTCTCCCTTATCATCCCGAACGTCGATCCGCGGTATTTTCAGGATCGTCTTGCGAATGAAGTTTGACAGGTTGTACATGCCATAGCTTTCGACATCGAACAGAAGTCCGAATCCGTCGAGATAAACGCCGCGGACATGATCATCGAAATTGAATCTCAGCGGACTCTCTTTGATGATCAGGTCGTCCAGAACGTTTTCCAAAACGTCAATGTCACGCACTAATTGCTCTTTTTGCCTGACGTCTGTCTGAGAAACGAGCAAATCCGTCATCGGAAATACGATGACCAGAATTGCTATGAATGACGCTAAATACTTTTTATTGATTTTCATATTGACTCCAAGGTTTGATTATTATTCACCAGATAGCGAATGAACTCCAATCGTCCGGAAATCGATCGGGCGGTATCTAGAATCTGCCCGGTTTTCATTCTGAACGTTTGGTTTTTCATTCTTCCGACAATCCTTCCTCTTAAAAATTTTTCAAATCCGGTTTCGCCTGTCGTATCATTGTTGTGGCGCTCCCGATTGTAAATTGACATATCGAATCAAACTACCGATGGCGCGATCTGTCTCGTCTGATCGTCTCTGGGCACCGTAATGCACCTGTTCGACGGCGCTCGATACCAATTTCAGATCAGATTGCCGGTTTCGCTCGACTTCTTTGTATAATTCGCTGACTAACGTCACCGTTTCGATTTTATCTTTTTTCGCATATTCATCCAGAATCTGCGCGAAAGCCTTGAGATTTTCCGA
>JBAZPZ010000198.1:0-3057 GCA_041645495.1 Fidelibacterota bacterium
TCGTCAGTTTGCCGGTAAAGTAAACCTCATCGCCCTCCATAACATAGCCGAGAAGCGTGTTGACCTTCATCGAATCATCCTGAATCACGAAAAAGCCCGACCATGGATCGTTGGAATTTTCCGTGACGTAGCCACCCCATCTGGCGCCGAGATAAAGCTCGCGCGGTCCATGTCTGACAAATCCTTTCACGACGATCGTATCGCCCTGATAGATCGTTTCCTGACTGGAGTCTGGATTTGTCACGAACTGGATGTCGTGAATCGAAACTGTATCATATTGGGCGGTGGTCAGTCCAACGCCAAAAGTTGTCGAAACTAACATTAAAATGAAGATTAACGCGGTAACAATTCGCTGATTCATTTCATCCTCCTGTAATGGTTATTTGATAACAAGGAATTTCCCTTCATAAATTTTTCCGCTTTCGAGGTCTTTCACCGTGTAAATGTACAATCCGGTCGCAATCGCCTGATCATATTCCGATACCAAATCCCAGGCATGTTCGCCGCCGGGGAAAACCGTATTTCCCTGCGAATACTGGCTGTACCACTGGATATCTTCTCCCGTATAGGAACCGCCGTCGTGATTGAACTTATCGACGAGGTCGCCCGCGAGAGTGTAAATACGGACTTCGCATCGGCTCGGTAAGTTGTAGAAAAACAGTTTCCGTTCGCGTTCGAAACCACCGTCCCATAATGCGTTGGCGCGATAAGGATTTGGATACACGCCGATTTTCGTCTTGGCGTCGGAACTACGAGCCGGAGTTCCCGGGCTGACGATGACGAGATTCTGAAGTTTACTGCTTTCGAGACTCTGCAGGTTCAGTTTAACGTCGCCGCTGTCGAACGCCGTTACACTGAATGCGTATTGCCAGCCGTTATGTATGTTTTCGACGATATATTTGTATCGATAAACGATCGTATCGGGTTGTCCCAGTTCGTCAATAGTGATCTCGGTGATCGGCGTCGCCAGACGGATACTGTCCAAGCCGGTGTCATAGAAGTTGCCGTCGATTTTATCATATTCGGCGATTAAGCCCATGCCGCTGGAAATGCCGGAAGTCGATTGGTCATCGCCAATGAAAGACCGGTACAAACGATAGCCTTCAAAATCTTTGCATTTCGTGATGAGATCGATAGAATTTTCCGATCGATCGTCCCAGAATAACGTCACTTTTTGATTTTCGGGAACCACTTTCAGCCAAGGCGCTGTCGGCGGCGTTGGCAGAACGTATCGATCTAATTTCCCGTTGTCGTTTATATCTTCCGTCGAATCCGTTCCGGCGTAATCCAGAATGCCATTTCGATTGGAATCTTCGCCGTTGTAAGCACGGTACGCCCAGTGCGTATTTTCAAAGAGATTTTCTTTGGCGCGATCGTTATCGATCGTAGCAGGATTAACGCCCGCTTTTTTGGCACAAACGATAGCGAAAACTACGTTGATGGAAGAATCGGGATAAATTACAGAAAATGGACCGGTCGTAATGAGACTCATCCGGTTACCGCGTTTCTGAAAAATGTTACTCTGATAATGATTATTTGGAGTGGATTCAGTCATACGCGCATACCGGCTCGCTTCGTCACCGGGTGCCCGATCTTCGTCGGAATCGGCGCCGCTGAAAAGCCACCAATTATGGAAGGTTTTACCATGATATGCCGTATCTGCCTTCAGTGGATCTGCTCCAAGAAACGCCATTGCAATATAACTATCGGTAAATCCCGGATCGCCGTCATAATCGTAGGCGTAAACTATCTTTGTTGTGTCATTTTCCACATAACCTGCGCCTGCATGCAAATAGAAAGGAGAACCGACACGCGACGGAGTAATATTGGTATTTCGCACAACTAAATCCGCCCAAAGTCCGATGTACGCATTCTTCAGCGTATCCTTTCCCACGTTTTTGATCGTGTAATTGAAGATGGCGAAAGCATCTGCAAAGGGATAATTCCACGCATAAGTTTCCAGATGAACGGTCAGACCAAGTGGCATATGGTTTGGAATCTTAATGCTTGTTCCGGGAACGGCGGTGTTCGTATCGGTAAAATCCGCTACGAAATCCTGATGACTGATCGCGTTTTCAGAATAATATTTATTTTCCGGGATAGACGAACGTTCTTCAACAAGATCTGTGAGTTCGGCGGAGTTGGTAAATTCAAAATTCGCTGAACCGCCGGTTGATAAACGCGATGTATTAAAAGCACCGGTCGTGACCCGTGTCCCGTTGGGCGTGTTGGCTCCTACCCAAAGACCGCCGACGAACAAATGCTCAATTCCTGATCCTTTAGGATAAATGCAGGATGGCTGATCGGTTGGGATTTGCGTCCTAAAGCCGTCTCCGAACGTTCCGAAGTTGGTGATCGTCATTCCAATGTTGCCGGTCGTTGTATATTTGGTATCGTCATCGGTAAGGATTTTTCCGAGTGAAGGATTTTCAGATCGAACGGAACTTTCCTGAGAAAAAAGTATAATCGGGAGAAGGAAAATGAATAGAGTGATTTTTTTTCTAATTTCTCTCAAGGCCTCAATTCCGTTACTCGTTTCAAACTTAAGCGTGTCAAATCTACAAAAACATAATCCAATCAAAAAGTAAAAATATTTACATTGAATTGGCCCCAATAAAAAACTGAAAAGTCCCGCTATTTGCAGGACTTAACGCTCCGGAGGAGGGGCTCGAACCCCCATCCCGAACCTTCGGGATAACAGCCACCCGTTTAACACATATCAGGTAACACATATTCACCTTGAATGATCTTGCAGATAAAGGTCTTGCTCTTTTGAGACTTGATGTATCGTTCCGCTTTCCCGGCTGATTCTTTGAATGGATAAGACTTCGTGAAGACCAATTTCCACGGAACACCTCTTTTCGTCCAGCCCTTTTTACCAAGATTGTGATAGAACAAACGATTCTCCGGATCGCTCGAAATCCCAACGTAATATTGGTCGATTTTCTCTGAATAAAGGATATATAGCGAGTAATTCGTTCCGTTCATCTTTCCTCAAATGAAAAAGTCCCGCTATTTGCAGGACTTAACGCTCCGGAGGAGGGGCTCGAACCCCCA
>JBAZPZ010000199.1:0-3049 GCA_041645495.1 Fidelibacterota bacterium
CAGTTTGTTTTTGGGTTCTCATCATAGGTGAAATTTCCCCCCTGCCCCGACTCTCGTCAGGGCAGGGTTCTGTTGACACTCCCAAGATTGTATCATTAATCCTTTTCACTGACTTCTCAGCCTTAATCTTAATCTTAGTCTTTCTCTCACTCACCCTCTCACCCATTCGTCCCAGTTTCCGGTTCTGTCGGCGTTGTCGTTTTCCGGGACTTATTGTTCGGGATGATGCTCCTGAATTCCGCCAGAATGGTTTTGTTTTTAGCAAAACAGACTGCGGCGCAGTTGCGGTAGTTGCGTTTCATCGCCTTGAGTTCCTTCACTGCGGCATCTCGCTCGGCGCGCAGAGTCTTCTGCGAATGTTTGGCGTCTTCCTGCTCTCTGTCGATCCGCACCAATTCGTCATTCATTGAAATCAATTCGGCGATGAGTTCGGGTTTGATGCCGCGTTTCAGCAATTGCGGGGCGTATTTCTCCGAAGCCTCTTTGATATAAAGCGCCTCGGCTGTCAAATCGCATGACCATCGGCGGAGCATTTATGACTGTCAGCGGAACCTGCAAGACCTTCGGCAGAGCATTTATGTCTGTTGGCGGAACCGAAATGTGTGTCGGCGGTGCAAAAGAGCGGTTTTAATTGTCATCAGTCATGGGTCATTGGTCATTTTGCAGGGTTATTCGTCGGGTTAGGTCATTTTCGGTAAGAGGAACGACAAGAAACCCGAAATTCATTCGCCTGTCAGGATTTTTCACATTGTAAAAGAGCGGAAAGAGAGAGAAGTAGAGACACGGCATGCCGTGTCTCTACTTCAGGTATTTTTGCTCAGTTCGTGCCAGATCAGCGCCCCGGCGCCGAGTATCGCCGCTTCATTCTCCGCTAATCCCGAAGGAAGTATTTTGACCTTGTTCTGGAAAATCGGCAGCAGGTTCTTCTCCATGTGTTCCTTCGCCGGTCGAAAGATCAAATCGCCCGCCGCCGCCATTCCGCCGAACAGGAAGATCGCTTCGGGACTGAGATATTCGACCGAGTTGGCAAGCGTTTCGCCGAGCAATCTTCCGGTAATCTCGAACGCTTTCTTGGCGATCGCATCGCCGGCAATGGCGGCTTCATAGACCGATTTTGATGTAATTTGCTGAGTCGGAATCGCCCTGAGCGGGCTTTTATCGGTTTCCGTCGCCAGGAGTTCGATGGCCGTACGTGCGAGTCCGCTTGCCGAGGCATAGGCTTCAAGACAGCCGCGTTTGCCGCAACCGCAGACGCGTCCGTCCCGTTCGATCATCAAATGTCCCATTTCACCGGCGAATCCATCGTGCCCATACACGAGTTCGCCGTTGACGATGATGCCGCTCCCGAGCCCGGTTCCAAGTGTGATCTCGATAAAATTTTTCATGCCGCGCGCATTGCCGAACCGCATCTCACCCAACGCCGCCGCATTCGCGTCATTCGTCAACGCAACCGGAATGTCTATATATTTTTTCACGAGCGCAACAACATCGACGATTTTCCAGCTCAAATTGGGCGGGTTCTCGATCCGACCGGTATAGTAATTGGCATTCGGCGCGCCGATTCCGACGCCGCAGACATCGAACCGATCCGGATTTTCGTGAAGGAGAAAATCTATCTTCTCAAAAAGTCTCCGGAAAAACTCTTCGGCAGGTTGTTCCGCATGGGTCGGCATTGCGTCTTTCGCGAGTATTTTCCCACTTTGATCCACCAGTCCGAATCCGGTATTCGTTCCTCCGATGTCCACGCCGATCACGATCTTGATTCCGCTCATCTGTTTTCCTTTCGGTTGTTGGTAATTTTCATCGCAATTCCTGTTTTGTCAAAAATAATACCAAACTTAATCGGCGCTATTGGTTTTTCAAAATATCTCCTTTAGGGTGACGCCGGAATTTCGCTTTTTTATCCTGCCGGAATTTTTAAATTATTGCCCGTTAGTTGAAAAAATTCAGGCTGGTTCAACAAAATAGAATACGAACAGGACAAGCAAATACGGAGATGGAAGTTCATGGACAATATAGAAACGGAGAACGTTCGCGATGCGGACGCGGAGTTGATCGAAAAAATTCGATCGAAATTCGACGAGGTGAAAGAATTGGTCGAAGGCATGAAGTCCAAACTTCCCGATAAAAGCAGAGAATAAATGACTTTTCACGACATCCGGTCTATCGTACGATTTCTCATCAGACAACCGGATTAATTTAAAACGGAAGGAGACCACGGTGAACATTATTGTGCCGATTAAACAGGTTCCAGAAACCAGCAACGTGAAAATGGATGCCGTCACCGGAACAATGGTGCGAGAAGGCGTCGAGTCGATCATCAATCCGCTTGACCTTTATGCTATCGAAGCGGCTATCCAAATTCGCGAGACAGAGGGCGGAATATCGACCGCACTTTCGATGGGACCGCCGAAAGCCGATCTGGCAATCAAAGAAGCCGTCGCCATGGGTTGCGACACGGGCATTTTGCTAAGCAATAAAGCCTTTGCGGGAGCCGACACGTGGGCGACTTCGTACGTCATTTCTCAGGCGATCCGGAAAATCGGAAATTTCGACCTGATTCTCTGCGGAGAACGCGCCACCGACGGCGACACCGGTCAGGTCGGTCCGGGAATCGCCGCATGGCTGGATATTCCATTCGCAACCTACATCAGCGCCATCGTGGAAATCCGTCCGGAAAGCCTCGTCGTGGAAAGAATGGTCGAATCGGGGTACGAAACGCTGGAAATAGCGCTTCCCTGCCTGCTCACCGTCGTCAAGGAACTGAATTATCCGCGCCTGCCTTCTTTACGCGGCAAACTGAACGCGAAGAAAATAGAATTAAAAGTCTGGGGGCCGGCTGAAATCGATGCGCTGACCGAAAATCTCGGTCTTCAGGGTTCTCCGACCCGCGTCGTTAAAATTTCGAGCCCACAGGTCGCACGGAATGGCGAAGTCATCCAGCCAAAAGACGAGCGCGAGATCGAAACCGCCGTCGATGGACTCATTCATTTTCTCCAATCCAAAGAAATCATTTAAGGAGCCAAACATGTCATATACAGACGTCTGG
>JBAZPZ010000200.1:0-3032 GCA_041645495.1 Fidelibacterota bacterium
CTGATTAATCAGATTGCGCTGATTTCCCTGATTATTGATAATGAGATTGTGAAAGGAAATCTGTGAAATCCCTATTCGCCAAAGGCGAACTGACGGTGTTATGATGGATGCTGTGCCGGACAGCGCTCTGCGTCTAATTCAAGAATCTGACGCAATGGGAAAATGTCTGAATCGCTGATTAATCAGATTGCGCTGATTTCCCTGATTATTGATAATGAGATTGTGAAAGGAAATCTGTGAAATCCCTATTCGCCAAAGGCGAACTGACGGTGTTATGATGGATGCTGTGCCGGACAGCGCTCTGCGTCTAATTCAAGAATCTGACGCAACGTGGAAAGGTTGACCAGCCCAATCAACCGAATCAAACCTAATCAACCGAATCAAACCTAATCAACCGAATCAAACCTAATCCAACCCAATCTACCTATTTCACCAGCAAACACTTTTTAGTCGAGGTTTGTCCGTTCATTCGGAGTCGATAGAAATAAAGTCCGGAACTGAATCGCTCAGCGTTCCACCGGACAGAATAGGAACCTGCGGATTGGCGTCGGTTGACGAGTTCAGCGACCTTTCGTCCACTTTGGTCGAAGACTTCCAGGCAGATATTCGCCACTTTCGGGATTGAATAGGTAATGGTAGTTGAAGCATTGAACGGATTCGGATAGTTTTGTTGTAAGCGGAAACCGTCGGCGTTCGTGATGAGAGGTCGATCGATTTCAGTCGGTCGCCCGGTGTAATGGTTGATCGCATCAGTGATTGTCATAAAACGGACACGGTCGCCATAGGAGACTTTCAGGGAATCGATGAGTTCGCCGAACCAGCGAATGACGATGCCGTTTTCGTAACCCTGGCGGATGAAATAGTCATGTGCGAGAACGCAGTAAAAACCGTTCGTCTTTCCGAAACTGCGGATATTGGCGAGCGCCGCAGTTAGCTGACTCGAATAGTTCGACGACGTCATTGCCCAAGTGTATTCGCTTTGCATTCCGAGGTTGTAGAGATTGTCGGCAACATATTCCTTATACGGTGTCGCCATGGAAATCCGGTCGAAATGATTGTCGATCAGGACGCGGTACGTCGTTGTATCGACGGCATGACCGGGCGGAATGAAAAGTCCGGGCACGAATCCCAATTTATCCTGAAAAACCTGAATGCCGTTTTTGATCAGCGAATCCTGCTGAGCATAAGTCAGATGGTGTGGATTAGACGGATTCGTACAATAGAACTCGTGACTGCTTCCGCAAAAGATGCAAATGTGATTGTAACCGTGAAAGGCGACTTCGTTGCCTTTTTCGATGGTCTGGAAGAGTTCCTGAACCAGCGCGCCGTCCTGATTGATATTCTCAATGAGTCTGTGCGGGATGACGCCCCATGTGACTTTGGCGCCGCGAGAATTACAGGCAGACTCGAACGGCTGGATGCTTCGAGGAAGAATCGTTTCGTTTCGGCACAGAATGTCGTCGATGCGAATCATGAAGATGAGCGAATCTTGCGCCATGAGCGCATGCGAACAGGCGATCCAGAAGAGAGTTATCAGAGCGAGTCGTTTGATCATACTAAAAGTTTTCTTTCCATAACGGTGAACTGTTGAATGAGAAAAAAGCGTCGGAATTTATCGAAATATTTTGTGATTTCTCTGATCGGTCCCGAATTCACTGTTGAATTCGTTGACCGAAACCATTAACTTGCCGGTGGAAATTCGTATGGGACGAAACTTAAGATTTGAGAGGAGAAAATGGATAAGAAAGCAACTTTGCGCTGGTATTTTGAAGAGAAGCGGGATGAAATTCACACACGCATCGTCGGATTGGTTCGGGAAATGGTTAAAGAGCGGACGATCAATGTCGTAACGGAGAAGTTGCCGGAACATCCTTTTCTAAAAATTCGCGGTGAAGAATATCGCGTCGCCGACATCGTCAAGCGCGAATTGAAAGCGATGGGAGTTTCATACGAAGAATTTTCCCGCGCCGAAGGCAGACCGAACGTCATCAGCCGTATTGGAAAGAATCTGAATGGAAAACGTCTGATGATGCCCGCGCATATGGACATCGTTCCGGCGGGTGAAGGCTGGGACACCGATCCGTTTGACGTCGTCGAAAGAGATGGAAAACTCATCGGCCGCGGAACACTCGACAATAAAGGACCGCTTGCGTCGATTCTCGTTGCGGCGGAAGTCATTAAAAATTTAGGAATCGATAAAGAACTCGACGGAGAAATCATGATCGCCGCGCTTTCCGATGAAGAAGCGACCGATCCGGATGGAACCGACTACGGAATCGGCTATTTGTTGGATGAGAAACTGATCGATCCGACGTTTGCCATCATTCCGGACATCGGTGGAAATATGAAGGAAATCGACGTCGCGGAAAAAGGACGCGCCGTTTTTAAAATCACGGCGTTCGGCAAACAGGCGCATGGCTCGACTCCGGAACGCGGCATTAACGCGGTTTTTATGATGGCCAAAATGGTTTGTGAACTCGAAAAACTGAAACTCGATTATCAGGTTCATCCGGTTCTCGGTCATCCGTCGCTGAATCTCGGTGAAATACACGGCGGCGCCGCTCCGAACATCGTTCCCGGAACGTGCCTGATTTACATCGACATTCGGACTGTGCCGGGAATGACGAAAGAGTCTGTCGTGCGGCAACTTCAGAGTTGCGCCGATTCCGTTCCGAACGGCAAATTCAAGATCGAAACTCAGGCTTGGAGCGAGCCGCATGCAATCGATCCGGACAACGTACTGGTTCATTCGATTCAGCGAAACGCACTGGATGTTCTCGGCTTCGAGCCGAAGACGTTTGGAATGGGCGGCGGCACGTTTGCCAAAGGACTCAATTTAAACGGCGTTATAGCGGTCGGCTGGGGACCGGGCGACGATGAGGCATTTCATGTCAGCAATGAGTTTGTCAGCATCGATCAATTGATCGACTTTGCGCTGATGACCTGTTTGGTTGCCGTCGAATTGCTTGATTGATCGATTAAACTATTTCCGGAACCACGAATCCCGAACAATATCGGGACAAGTTCCCACG
>JBAZPZ010000201.1:0-3024 GCA_041645495.1 Fidelibacterota bacterium
CGCCTGTTGAAACATCACGCGGGACGGTTGCGGGACAACCAGGACTTCGGCAAGGTGTTTTTCTTTTCCAAGGAAGCGCTCAAATCCGTCAAACTGTTCGACGAATCGCTGACGTACCGGTCGCTCTTTGATATTCGTCTAAAGTTATCGGAAAAATTCGAGATCGTGCATGTTGCCAACAAAGTCGCGGGTTCGCTCTATGAAGTCGTCGCGGAAGGCAAAGCGCACAACGTATTCGATTATTTGCTGGCCGGAAAAGCCGTGAATCAGGAGGCGGAAGCGGTTCTGACGAGACATTTGCAGAGAATCGGCGCCTATCTGAAACCGGGAAAAGGCTACCACAAACGTCCGGAATCCTCGAAAGATGCCAAATTCATTGTGTCTGTGATCATTCCGGTAAACCGGCGTCCGGAGTTTATCGAGACCGCATTATCGACGGTTTTCAAACAGACGATTCAGGACATCGAAGTCATCGTCATTGTCAACGGCGGAGAGAACGATCCGACGATTCAGGAAGTCCGAAAATATATGCCGGACGGTTCGCTGTATGATGAAACGAAACCGCCCGTTCGACTGGTCATCGCGGACATCAACAACATCGGTCTTTCGCTGGATTTCGGCGTGAAAATCGCCCACGGTAAATACTACGTACAGCTAGATTCCGACGACCGGCTGAAACCCGACGCCGTCGAGAAAATTATGAAAGTCTATCAGTCCGACGAGAAAATCGGCATGGTTATCGGTTCGTATGAAGTCTGGGAAAAGAAGCCGACTGGCGAGTTTATCCGGATGGAGCAGATTCCCGTCGTGACGCACGATGAATGGACGGAAGAAAACGGCCGCAACAATCTTTTGCACATCAACGGAGCGGGCGCACCGCGGAGTATTCCGATCCAGATCATCAAGGAAATGGGCTACTTCGGCATCAACGACGAACCGTACGCGCGAAATTACGGCGAAGACTACGATCTCGTCATGAAAATCAGCGAAAAGTACCGCATCGGGCGCGTCTGGGATCCGATCTATGAGGTCGTTCGTCATTCGGGCGGAACCGATCACAGCATCGATCAGCAAACCATCGACCGCAACGACGAAGCAAAGGATTATATGCGGTTAATCGCCATCGGTCGCCGACAGAAAATGAATACGAAATAAAGCGACGGAATCGGTGAATATTTGAGTAAAGGAAAGTGAATGGATAAAGATTTTTTTTTAATTGGCATCGACGGCGGCGCGACGAAAGTCAACGGCTGGTCGATCGACGTTCTTGACGATGGCAAATCCTTCGCGTTCGGCGAATTCAACGCCGTAAAATCGTATCGTGAAATTCCCGGCTATATCGAAAATTTCAAGCCTGTGGACATCAACATTCAACTCGCCGGATTAGCCGCCGGCAACATTGTTCCGACCGAAGAAGAACTGACGCAGGGTAAAACCTACACGCAGGCGGTCGCTCAGATCATCGAAAACATCGTGCGGAAGAGCGGGAAAATTCGCGTTCTGATCGGTGTCGGAATGCCCGGATTGAAAACCAAGGATGAACGAGGGATTGGCGCGATGGCGAACGGGCCGCGCATCGTCCGCTACGCTGAAGACATCGAAGCCATGTTACAAATCGCCGGAATTGAACTGGCCGAACCGATTTCTCATATCGGTAGCGACGCCTACTATTGCGGACTCGGCGAAGAATATGCCGCCGATGGACAATTCCGGAACGCGGAAAATTCCTATTATTTGGGCGGAGGAACAGGCGCGGCCGATGCCGTCAAACTACGCGGCGAAGTCGTAGCGCTCGATCGGATCAAAGACTGGTTCGTCAAAGCGTGGGAAATGAAAAGCGACGAAGGTCGGTCGGTCGAGAAATATGTCAGTTCCCGAGGGATTCAGTCCATTTATGCCGATGCCGTTCAAAAAGACATTACTCAGATCGAAGAGCAAAAAATCTATCCGCCGCAGATTCGCGATCGCGCACTTGCGGGAGAACCGGCCGCTTGTGACGTTTTTCGAACGCTTTCATCGCATATCGCGGTTTTGCTGTACGAACGAATCACAACGCTTTACAGCGGCTGGCAGGGACTTTTTCAGTTCGTGAATCCCAACCGCGCGATTCCGTCGAAAACGCATCCCTATCACAAATCCTTGCTCGATAGCCTGATTATCGGACAACGGCTCGGCGACCTTTTCGACGAGTGCAGAGACGACGATTTGCTCTGGAATCCGATGATGCGGCAGTTATCCGGTCTGATCGCCGAATCAACCTGTCTGGACGAACCGGCCAAACGACATTATCTCGCGAACGGCAGATTCCGTACGGAACTATTCAAAATTTCAAAATTAAGAGAAGCGCCGGCCATCGGCGCCGGCATTGACGCTTTTCTAAAAAGGAGAAATTAATGCTGAAACCAAATTCAATTCCAACGAAAGAGCCGTTTCTTTCTGTCGGAATCGTTTTGCCTGAAGATAAGTTTTCATCCATCGAAATTCAACTGCCCGGCTCTCCCGAATATTGCCTGCTGAGTGATGGCGAACAGTGCACAACACTTCAGCCGAATACCGTCGTGAAATTCAACCTGCTGAATCCTTCGATCGAAGCCGTCATCAACGGTGTGAAATACGGCCAGGAGACGATCTGGAAAATCGATCCGCTTGTCAAACCGGTTCCGATACATAACTGCGCCGGGATACAGGTGAAAAATGTCATCGCCGGTCGTGGATTTCATTGGAAAAAGAATCTCAACGTATTTCTATCGGGTTCGGTGGAAGTCCGGATTTCCGGCTCATCGCTGATTCTGATCAACGAATTGCCGATCGAACAATATCTGATGTGCGTGGCGACCGCCGAGATGGGCGCCGCCTGTCCGCCCGTGTTAATCGAATCGCAGACGATCGTTGCCCGCAGTTGGATGCTCGCAAACGTCGAGATGAAACACCGGATGCTCGGAATGGACGTTTGCAACGACGATTGTTGCCAGCGATATCAGGGAACGACGCATCTTTCGGATCAGTCGGTCAAAGGCGCGTTGG
>JBAZPZ010000202.1:0-3024 GCA_041645495.1 Fidelibacterota bacterium
CCAACGCGCCTTTGACCGACTGATCCGAAAGATGCGTCGTTCCCTGATATCGCTGGCAACAATCGTCGTTGCAAACGTCCATTCCGAGCATCCGGTGTTTCATCTCGACGTTTGCGAGCATCCAACTACGGGCAACGATCGTCTGCGATTCGATCAACACGGGCGGACAGGCGGCGCCCATCTCGGCGGTCGCCACGCACATCAGATATTGTTCGATCGGCAATTCGTTAATCATAATCAGCGACGAGCCGGCGATCCGGACTTCCACCGAACCCGACAGAAATACGTCGAGATTCTTTTTCCAATGAAATCCACGACCGGCGATGACATTTTTCACCTGAATCCCGGCGCGGTTGTGAATCGGAACCGGTTTGACGAGCGGGTCGATTTTCCAGATCGTCTCCTGACCGTATTTCACACCGTTGATAATAGCTTCGATCGAAGGATTCAGCAGGTTGAATTTCACGACGGCGTTCGGCTGAAGCGTTGTGCACTGTTCGCCATCGCTCAGCAGGCAATATTCGGGAGAGCCGGGCAGTTGAATTTCGATGGATGAAAACTTATCTTCAGGCAAAACGATTCCCACGGAAAGAAACGGTTCTTTCGTTGGAATTGAATTGGGTTTCAGCATTAATTTCTCCTTTTTAGAAACGCGTCAATGCCGGCGCCGATGGCCGGCGCTTCTCTTAATTTTGAAATTTTAAATAGTTCCGTGCGGAATCTGCCGTTCGCGAGATAATGTCGTTTGGCCGGTTCGTCCAGACAGGTCGATTCGGCGATCAGACCGGATAACTGCCGCATCATCGGATTCCAGAGCAAATCGTCGTCTCTGCACTCGTCGAAAAGGTCGCCGAGCCGTTGTCCGATAATCAGGCTATCGAGCAAGGATTTGTGATAGGGATGCGTTTTCGACGGAATCGCGCGGTTGGGATTCACGAACTGAAAAAGTCCCTGCCAGCCGCTGTAAAGCGTTGTGATTCGTTCGTACAGCAAAACCGCGATATGCGATGAAAGCGTTCGAAAAACGTCACAAGCGGCCGGTTCTCCCGCAAGTGCGCGATCGCGAATCTGCGGCGGATAGATTTTTTGCTCTTCGATCTGAGTAATGTCTTTTTGAACGGCATCGGCATAAATGGACTGAATCCCTCGGGAACTGACATATTTCTCGACCGACCGACCTTCGTCGCTTTTCATTTCCCACGCTTTGACGAACCAGTCTTTGATCCGATCGAGCGCTACGACTTCGCCGCGTAGTTTGACGGCATCGGCCGCGCCTGTTCCTCCGCCCAAATAATAGGAATTTTCCGCGTTCCGGAATTGTCCATCGGCGGCATATTCTTCGCCGAGTCCGCAATAGTAGGCGTCGCTACCGATATGAGAAATCGGTTCGGCCAGTTCAATTCCGGCGATTTGTAACATGGCTTCGATGTCTTCAGCGTAGCGGACGATGCGCGGCCCGTTCGCCATCGCGCCAATCCCTCGTTCATCCTTGGTTTTCAATCCGGGCATTCCGACACCGATCAGAACGCGAATTTTCCCGCTCTTCCGCACGATGTTTTCGATGATCTGAGCGACCGCCTGCGTGTAGGTTTTACCCTGCGTCAGTTCTTCTTCGGTCGGAACAATGTTGCCGGCGGCTAATCCGGCGAGTTGAATGTTGATGTCCACAGGCTTGAAATTTTCGATATAGCCGGGAATTTCACGATACGATTTTACGGCGTTGAATTCGCCGAACGCGAAGGATTTGCCATCGTCAAGAACGTCGATCGACCAGCCGTTGACTTTCGTCGCGCCGCCGTCGATGCCAATTAAAAAAAAATCTTTATCCATTCACTTTCCTTTACTCAAATATTCACCGATTCCGTCGCTTTATTTCGTATTCATTTTCTGTCGGCGACCGATGGCGATTAACCGCATATAATCCTTTGCTTCGTCGTTGCGGTCGATGGTTTGCTGATCGATACTGTGATCGGTGCCGCCCGAATGACGAACGACTTCATAGATCGGATCCCAGACGCGCCCGATGCGGTACTTTTCACTGATCTTCATCACGAGATCGTAGTCTTCGCCGTAATTCCGAGCATACGGTTCGTCGTTGATGCCGAAGTAGCCCATTTCCTTGATGATCTGGATCGGAATGCTCCGCGGTGCGCCCGCTCCGTTGATGTGCAAAAGATTGTTGCGGCCGTTTTCTTCCGTCCATTCGTCATGCGTCACGACGGGAATCTGCTCCATCCGGATAAACTCGCCTGTCGGCTTCTTTTCCCAGACTTCATACGAACCGATAACCATGCCGATTTTTTCGTCGGACTGATAGACTTTCATAATTTTCTCGACGGCGTCGGGTTTCAGCCGGTCGTCGGAATCCAACTGAACGTAGTATTTGCCGCGGGCGATTTTCACGCCGAAATCCAGCGAAAGACCGATGTTGTTGATGTCCGCGACGACCAGTCGAACGGGCGGTTTCGTTTCATCATACAGCGAACCGTCCGGCATATATTTTCGGACTTCCTGAATCGTCGGATCGTTCTCTCCGCCATTGACAACGACGATGACTTCGATGTCCTGAATCGTCTGTTTGAAAACCGTGGATAACGCGGTCTCGATAAACTCCGGACGCCGGTTTACCGGAATGATCACGGACGCGATGAATTTGGCATCTTTCGAGGATTCCGGACGTTTGTGGTAGCCTTTTCCCGGTTTCAGATAGGCGCCGATTCTCTGCAAATGTCTTGTCAGAACCGCTTCCGCCTCCTGATTCACGGCTTTTCCGGCCAGCAGATAGTCGAACACATTGTGCACTTTGCTTTCCGCCACGACTTCATAAAGCGAACCCGCGACTTTGTTGGCAACATGCACAATCTCGAATTTTTCCGATAACTTTAGACGAATGTCATAGAGCGACCGGTACGTCAGCGATTCGTCGAACAGTTTGACGGATTTGAGCGCTTCCTTGGAAAAGAAAAACACCTTGCCGAAGTCCTGGTTGTCCCGCAACCGTCCCGCGTGATGTTTCAACAGGCG
>JBAZPZ010000203.1:0-2953 GCA_041645495.1 Fidelibacterota bacterium
AAATTGGACATTCCGACGTTCAAACCCGACGCGTGTCCGAAGTGTTTGCAGGGAGTTCCGCTGACCTCGCGCGGCCGGACGGGGAAAAAATGATTTTTTGCAATCTGGGAAGCGGAAGTAAGGGCAACTGCACTTATCTGCACGGCGAAAGCGGGGCGATTCTCATCGATCAGGGCTTTTCCCTGAAGAATCTGACCGAACGGATGCAGTCGGCGAATCTTTCTCCCAAAGAAGTGACCGCGATCGTCGTTTCCCACGAGCATTCCGACCACATCAAAGGAATCGGCGTCTTTGCGCGTCATTTTCAGATTCCGGTATTTTGCACGGAACTTACGCACCGGGCGATTCCTGCCGATATAATCCGGAAAGTGCAAATCGTAACTTTCACCGCCGGCGACATTCTCGAAATTGACGATATCCGGCTGAAAACATTCACGACGCCGCATGACGCCGCCGATCCGATCGGTTTCGTCGCCGAGTCGGGAAATATTCGCATCGCCGTTCTTACGGATTTGGGAACCGTCAATCAGTCGGTGCTCCACCATCTTTCTGACCTCGATCTGCTTTTTCTGGAATCCAATCACGATATGTGGATGCTGATGAACGGACCTTATCCGCTTTACCTCAAACACCGGATCAAAGGTCGCGTCGGCCATTTATCCAACGAACAGTCGCTCGACCTGTTCAACCGGATTAAAATGAATGGAAGATTCCGGCATCTGATCCTCGGACATTTGAGCGAGATCAACAACGATCCGGCGAAAGTGATGGAACTCTTTGAAGGCGGAATCGTCCCGAAGCTTCGGGACAGAAATATTTTAATTGAAATAGCGAATCAACATCAACCCGGAAATGTTCATTTTTTATAGGAGAAAAACATGAGAATCATTGCCATTCTTGCGCTGTTGTCACTGAGCGTCACCGGATTTTCGCAAACGCTCACCAACAAAGACATCTCGGATCTTCAGATCAAACTGAAAACCATACCGAATGAGCCGGTCACCAAAGATGAAGTTACCGTGATTGAGACGGATTTCGGCAAGATCGTCATTGAATTATACGCCAATGAGACGCCCGGTCATGCCGCCAATTTTAAAAAGTTGGTGAAAACCGGATATTATACCGGAACGACATTTCATCGCGTCATTCCGGGATTTGTCGTTCAGGGTGGCGATCTGTACAGCAAAGACACGAATCCTGCCAATGACGGAACCGGCGGTCCCGGCTACGATCAGAAAGCCGAACTCGGCCAAAAACATCTGCGCAGATGCGTCGCGGCGGCAAGACTGCCCGATCAGGTCAATCCTGAAAAACGCAGTAGCGGTAGTCAGTTCTATTTTTGCCTCGTAGATTTGCCATTTCTCGATGAAGGAGGATATACGGTTTTCGGAAAAGTCATCAAAGGCATGGACGTCGTCGATAAAATTGCCGCCGTCGAACGCGATAAACGCGATCGCCCGGTAAAAGACGTCGTGATGAAATCGGTTTACATGACGACAAAAGCGGAACTGAAAAAGGCGAAATGAAGCCAAAAATCGGTTTGGCGCTTGGCGGCGGAGGCGCGCGCGGGCTTGCTCATCTTGGTGTCCTGAGAGTGCTGGAAGAGGAAGGAATTCCGATTCATCTCATCGCGGGCACATCGATGGGCGCGGTGATCGGTGCGATGTACGCGCAGAATCCGAATGCGTCGGAAGTGACGCATCGGCTGGAAAGTTACCTGAAAGGCAACGATTATGAGTCGCTCGGACTGAAGTACATCGTTCCGCAGAACGGAAGTTCACCATCGGTGCTGACGCAATTCATGAAGACAATCGCCAAACGGATTGTCATCAATTATGCCGCCTCGCGTACCGGATTGGTTAAAAGCGAGCGGCTCTCGGACGCCATCGGAGTTCTCATCGACGAAATGGATATCCGGGATACGAAAATCCCGTTCGTCGCGGTTGCCACCGATCTGAATTCGGGAGAAACAGTTTCGTTTCGGGAAGGAAGTCTGCGGGACGCCGTCCGGATGAGTTCGTCGATTCCGGGATACATTTCGCCGGAAGAAATGAACGGCAAGTTGATCACCGATGGCGGCGTCAGCGCGCCGATTCCGGTCGAAATCGTCCGCGAACTGGGCGCCGAGATCGTGATCGGCGTTTCGGCGGGTGTGAAAAATATTCAGGCTCTGGACGATCCGCACATTGTGGAAATCATCAATCGGACGGACGTCGTTCGGGGAATGTATCTCTCGCGCTTGCAATTGGCGTTAGCGGATGTCGGTCTGCATCCCGATGTAAAAGACGCGCACTGGAGCGAGTTTCTCCGATACGAGGATTTTATTGCCGCCGGAGTCGAGGAAACGCGGAAAAAAATGTCGGAAATTCGTCGCGCACTGAAATCGAAGCAGGGTTTTTTCAGCCGCATGTTTTCCATCACCAAAGCGTAAAGCGGAGAATTCATGAAACGAGCGAATCTACTCGTATGTTTTATTTTCGGCTGTCTGACGACGCTTGCGAACGCGCAGTCGTCCGAACCGATTTTATCCGTCGAAACCACACTATCGGCGAGCGGTGTTCACGTCGGTGAAAAATTCACGGCAACGGTCAAAGTCAATCTGATCGATCCGTGGCATATCAATTCCTCGACGCCAACCGATCCGTACGTGATCCCGACGAAACTGACGGTTCATCCGTCGAAAGAATATTCCATCGAATCGGTGAAATTCCCGCCGCATCAGTTGAAGAAATTAGCCTTTTCAAACGAACCGCTGGCCGTTTACGAAAAACAATTCGTCGTACTGATTCATGGGAAAATTTCCAAATCTGTCGGGAAATCCGTGGTGCTGACCGGAAGTTTGTTTTATCAGGGTTGCAACGACGAGATGTGCGTCGCGCCCGATTCGGCGGTTTTTTCGCTGAATATCCCAATTCTGGCTGACACTGAAATTATCGGATCGACTAAATCCAAT
>JBAZPZ010000204.1:0-2952 GCA_041645495.1 Fidelibacterota bacterium
CCCGGATTATCGGAGCCGTTTCGCAGCTGGTTTTTGCCGTTGCGATGGTGACCTATTTCGTCATCGGTTCCGGTAAATTCTTTGCCGAGTTTTTCAATATTCCCCCGATGTTCGGAATCAGTCCCGATATGCTCGCGGCTATCGGATTGATTATTCTGACGATGGGTTATACCGTTTCATCCGGACTTTATGCGGTCGTATGGACGGATTTTATTCAAAGCGTGATTATTTTTATTACGATTGCGTTCATCGCCGTGATGGTTTTCACCAAAGTTCCTCTTCAAGATAAATTCAAAATTTCCTTCCCGCTCAGACCGGGAGAATATAAAGAAGAAATTGCCAAGACCGATTGGCCAAAGATTTCGCGCGACCTTCCATCGGACTCTTTGCGATTGGTCTATACGACGCCGAATAATCAAATGATTTCGACGATCGTCAGCAAAGAGGCAATCGGGCAACAACTTCCGACATTGCCGGAAAAATTCGAGGTTCAATTCAGCGTTAGACGCAACCAGTTCCAGTCTAAAACGGTGAGCCGTCAGGAATGGACGAGCGTGAAGCCACGGTGGAACCTGAATTTTCCGAAACACGCCGATTATTCCATTTACAATTTCTTCGGGATCGCCATTCTTTTCTATTTGTTGAAAGTATTTCTCGAAGGAAGCGGCGGCACCGGCGGCTACATGATTCAACGTTATTTTGCCGCGAAAAGCGACCGCGAAGCCGGACTGCTTTCCATTTTCTGGACGTTCCTGCTCTCATTCCGATGGTTGTTCATCGGTTCGATCGCGATTCTGGGCATTTACTATTTTAACAACATCGACACAAGCATTCAGTCGATGGATCCGGAAAAAGTCCTGCCGATTGTCATTCATCAAATGATTCCGAAAGGATTGAAAGGACTGATGGTTGCCGGAATGATGGCCGCGGCGATGTCAACTTTTAGCGCAACCATCAATGCCGGAGCCACCTACTGGGTTAAAGATATTTACCAGACTTACATGAATCCGAAAGCCTCGCAGAGGCGGTTGATCTGGCACAGCAAGATTTCGTCCATCATCATCGTCCTGATCGGCGTCGGTTTTGCGTTTACGATTCGGAATATCAATGAAATCTGGGGTTGGATCACGATGAGCATCGGCTCCGGTCTGCTGATCCCGTTCTTGGCCAGATGGTACTGGTGGCGGCTGAACGGCTACGGCTTTTCATGGGCGGTTGTTGTCGGAATGACGGCGGCGGTTATTCAGAAACTTGTCTTTCCGTATTTTCCGGAATACATTTCATTCCTGATTATCAATGCAATCGTCGCCATCACATTAGTCGTTGTGACGTTATTGACGCCCGCTCCGGAAGACAAAGTGCTGGAAAATTTCTTCAACGTCACCATGCCGTTCGGATTCTGGGGAAAATACAAATCCAGACTGACGCCTTCGACACAGAAAGAACTGACGAGAGAACACAAATTCGACATCTTCACGCTTTTGCTGGCCGTGCCGTGGCAGGTTTGTCTGTTCCTGATGTGGATGACGCTTGTGATGAAGCGCTTCGACACATTTTGGATTCTGCTTGGAATGACGGCGGCTTTATCCGTCGCGCTTTATTTCGTCTGGTTCAAGAATTTGTCAAAGGACGCGAAGCCTATCGAAAAGGAATTACTGAAATAAACGGACGATAAAAAACCGGAAATCCGGTGTTAGAAGAGATTTTGTGAAAAGATGAAACAGTCAGGATGTAGATAAACGATGAATTCCTTTTCGGACGATTTACTGAACAAGATGACCAAGATGGGATTCACGGTCTATGAGGTGAAAAGCTATTTGGGTTTGCTCAAGCATAATCCGGCAACGGGCTATGAATTGAGTAAAGAGACGAACGTTCCACGCTCCGTCATTTATTCCGTGCTGGACAAACTGGAAATGATGGGACTCATCAGCTATATTCATGATAAACCGCGCCGGTACGTGCCACTCTCGCCCAAACAACTGCTGTCGAAATTAGAGACGGATTTCTCGACCAAACTCATGACGTTTTCTTCCGAATTGCTGAAGTTCAACAACAAGCCGGAAACCGAAGGCTTTTGGAATATCAACGGCTATGAATCGCTCCTGATGAACTGCATCTCGCTCATCCGCGAAGCAAAGGAAACGATTTTTATTTCCGGGTGGCAACGGGAAATCAACCGGTTGAAAGAGCCGTTGTTGACCGCCAAGAAACGCGGTGTTGACATTATCATTTTTTCATTTACAGAAGTTTCCAAATCACTTGGTCAAGTGTTCGCCTACGGCATCGACGAGGAAAAATTATCTTCCATCTGGGATCATAAAATGATTCTCGTGGCCGATTCGCGCGATCTCATCATGGGCCCCGCCAACATCGAAAAGCAGGAACAGGCGATCTGGACTCAGAACAAAGCGGTACTGACGATCGCTATCAACTATATCATTCTCGACATCACGCTTTACGGACAACGAATGAAACGTGATATTTCCGATACGGTCGTCAAACTCATGACGACGCGCGTCGATTTTCTGGATCATCTGATCGAACTTAGCATTCCAACCGAAAAGTGAGTCGAGGTGAGTCGAACCGATGACGACATGGAACACCAATATTCCGAAGAAAATTCTCGCCGTGCTGGGCGGATTGGTCATCCTTTTCATCACCTTTAAACCGACCATGCAAAACACTACACAATCGTTGAACGGAAAATGGCTGATGCGGTACGACTCCGAAAATGTCGGGTTGCAGTCTGGATTCGAGAAGTGCGATTTCGACCGCAAAGGTTGGCGTTCCGTTACGATCCCAACATTCTGGGATGATACCAACTATGACGGTGTCGGTTGGTTCGCTCTGAAATTTATCCCGAAACGATGCCTGAAAAACCGCAAAGTCGCGCTGGTGTTTGATTCGGTCGATGACAATGCCGTCGTGTTCCTGAACGGAAAACGCATC
>JBAZPZ010000205.1:0-2942 GCA_041645495.1 Fidelibacterota bacterium
TGTCCGGTAGGTGTTTGCATCAGGTTTCCGGTTCTTCCCGCTCGGGTTTAGCGCGGCGCTTTCCCTCGACGACGATCACGAATTCGCCTTTGGGCGACGTGATAGTAAAGTGGCGAATCAACTCGGAAATCGGCGCGCGGCGAAACTCTTCAAATACTTTCGTCAATTCGCGACAGCAGACAGATGGACGATCGCCTAAAATATCGCGCAGATTTTCCAGTGTTTTGACGACGCGGAACGGACTCTCGAAAATAACGATCGTTCGCGGCTCGGTGGCGAGTTCTTCCAGCCGCGTCTTCCTGCCTTTCTTCCGCGGCAGAAATCCTTCAAAACAAAAACGATCCGTCGCGAGTCCGGAAGCGACCAGCGCCGTCAGAATCGAAGAAGCGCCGGGAATCGGAACGACCGGAATGTCGTTAGCGATCGCTTTGGAAATCAGCCGGTAACCGGGATCGCTCAATCCGGGCGTTCCGGCATCGGAAATGAGCGCGATGTTTTCGCCAGCCAGCAGACGCGTTACCAATTCCGAACTGCGCGATTCCTCGACTTGTTCATAGTAACTGATCTGCTTCGTCTGAATACCGTATCGTTTCAGCAGGATCGACGAATGGCGCGTATCTTCGGACGCGATCAACTGCACGCTTTTCAGCGTTTCGACAGCCCGAAAGGTGATGTCTTCGAGATTTCCAATCGGCGTTGCGACAATATATAAAGTTCCGGTCATCTTCACGGCTCTAATTTATCATTCCTAAAAAACAAAGGACAGGTAAACTTCCTGTCCTTTGCGGATACTTCAGGTTTTTCCTGACGTACCATACACCCAAAAACTTCAAACTGCTACCATCAAACGGGCACGGATCAATCGACGTCGAATTTGATACCCTGAGCCAGCGGGAGTTCCTTGCCCCAGTTGATCGTATTGGTTTGTCTTCTCATGTAGGCTTTCCATGCATCCGAACCGGATTCGCGACCGCCGCCGGTTTCCTTCTCGCCGCCGAAAGCGCCGCCGATCTCTGCGCCGGATGTGCCGATGTTGCAGTTCGCAATGCCGCAATCCGAGCCGAGATGCGATAAAAACAACTCTTCGTAATACAGGGATTTGGTAAAAATCGCCGAACTCAATCCCTGCGGAACGTCGTTGTGCTTTTGAATGGCGTCTTCGATCCTATCGTATTCGATGATGTAAAGAATCGGCGCGAAGGTTTCACTCTGGACGATCGGAAATTCGTTCTTCACTTCGATGATCGTCGGTTCGACGTAGAAACCGTCTTCGAGTTCTTTGATGGTCTTTTTATTTCCGCCGTACAAAACCTTGCCGCCCGATTTTTTCGCTTCCTTGATCGCTTTCATCATCAAATCGACTGCTTCATCATCAATCAGCGGTCCCATCAGCGTGCCGGGTTCCAGCGGATTTCCGATTTTCACCTGTCCGTAGGCTTTTACGAGACGCGAAACGAACGCTTCTTTCACTGATTTCTGAATGATGATACGGCGTGTCGAAGTGCAACGCTGTCCGGCTGTTCCCACCGCTCCGAATAACGTCGCGCGGATGGCCATGTCGATGTCGGCGTCTTCCGCGACAATGATTGCGTTGTTTCCACCGAGTTCGAGAATCGTTCTGCCCAATCTTTTGCCGACGACTTCGCCGATGCGAATTCCCATTTCCGTACTGCCGGTCGCACTGATGAGCGGAACGTGTTTATCGTTGATCAGCGCCTCGCCGATTTCGGAGCCTTTGCCGATAACCAGCGAAAAGACGCCTTTCAGGTCGTATTTGTCGATCACCGGCTCGATGATGTGATGCACAGCAATGGCGGTCAGCGGCGTCTTGGAACTCGGCTTCCAGACGCAGACGTCGCCGCAAATCGCTGCGATCAACGAATTCCACGACCAAACGGCAACCGGAAAGTTGAACGCAGAAATAATTCCGACGATTCCGTACGGATGATATTGATCGTACATGCGATGGCTGGGACGCTCGCTGTGCATCGTAGAGCCATAGAGCATCCGGCTTTGTCCGACGGCGAAGTCGGCGATGTCGATCATTTCCTGCACTTCGCCCATGCCTTCGGCTTTGATCTTGCCCATTTCCAGTGAAACCAATTCGCCGAGCGGTTCTTTATAGTTGCGGAGAATATCGCCGATCTCGCGGACGATCTGACCGCGTTTCGGCGCCGGAAGCACACACCATTTTCTAAATGCCGCCTGCGCTTCTTTGATAACGATTTCATAGTCATCTTTGGTCGCCTGAACGACTTTCGCGATCGGCTTTCCGTCGATCGGCGAGTAGCTGGTCAGTTCCCGGCCGCGCGTTTTGAGCCAGCCGTCGGAGTTACCGAGCGTCGCTCCATAGTTGACTTCCTGAATTCCCAATTTCGTTAAAAAATCATACATGTGAAATCTCTCCTCTATTGTTTATCAAGTTTTTTCTGTAAAAACATCCCGCTTGTCGCGTTTCGTCAATCGTTGAAATCATAAATACCGACAATCGGCAGATGATCGGAGGCGACGACAGTTTGTTCGTCTTTGATCGCGCCATAGGATTTGACCGAAAACAGGCCGTTATAAAAAATATAATCGATCTTTTCTTCCGGTTCATCGGCGGGATAAGTCCATCCGCTTTTAGCCAGCGACATGCCGTAATCGGCGAAATAATAAGTTAGTTCGTAAATCTTGCGGGATTTGGGCTGAAGGTTGAAATCGCCCGCCAGAATTACCGGGTCTTCGATTCCCCACTCCAGAATAATGCTGAGCGCTTCCTTCACCTGCGTGCCGCTTTCCGTTGAATCCGTACTGAGATGCGTCGTATAGACATGCACGCGCCGGTCGCCGATGTGCGTGATGATATGCAGAAGACCGCGTTGTTCGGAGTTGAGCCGGTTGTAGAGCAGTTTGTTCTCGGCAAATTCGATGGGGAACTTGGAAAGAATGGCGTTGCCGTA
>JBAZPZ010000206.1:0-2926 GCA_041645495.1 Fidelibacterota bacterium
CCAGATTTTAAATCTATTTGATGGAGATTTGCCATTTGTCGAATATTAGCGCATTTTCTTTTATTTGTCAACCAGATTCTTACCAATCTCGTCTCTACGCTCAGCGTTGAGACGCAAATGGTCTGCATTTATTGCCACGACCGGAACTTATCCGCCAATCCTTTATTCTGCATTCGATTCTTTATCAGCAGGTTTTACTCTTCTACTCAGGTTATAGGCTTTCGCGTAGGCTTTCATTTTGTCGCTTTGTCGATAGACCTTTTTATAGGCTTTACGTTTTTCGCTATGTTCATAGGCTTTCTGGTAAGCTTTGTTTTTTTCGGTTTGTATTAAGGCTTTTCCTTTGTCGCTTTGCCGATAGGTTTTCTGATAGGCTTTCTGATAGGCTTTCTGATAGGCTTTCCATTTTTCGGTTTGGTTATAGGCTTTTTGGTAGGCTTTACGCTTTTCGGTTCGGTTATAGGCTTTTTGGTAGGCTTTATATTTATCGCTTTGTTTATAAGCCTCATACCTGGCTTTTCCTTTTTCACTTTGTTGATAGGCTTTCTGGCTGGCTTTACATTTTCCACTTTTTTTATACGCCGCAAGCCAGGCTTTTCCTTTTTCACTTTGGCAATAGGCTTTCTGGCTGGCTTTAAATTTCTCACCCTGACTATAGGCTTTATTGTAGGCTTTAAATTTCTCGCTATGTCGATAAGCGTTTATATAAGCTTTACATTTTTCGCTTTGTCTATAGGCCTTATTCCGGGCTTTCTGTTCTTCACTTGGTTTATAAGTTTTACGGAGTGCTTGGTATCTTTCGCTTTGTTTGTAGGTTTGATAATAGGCTTTCCGATTGGCTTTCCGATAGGCTTTTCTTTCTTCGCTTTGGTTATAAGTTTTCAGATAGGTTCTTTGGTATGCTCTATGCTTTTCAGTATGGCTATAGGCTTTTTTATAGGCTTTACGTTTTTCGCTTTGGTCATAGGTTTTTCTATAGGCTTTACGCTTTTCGGTTTGGTTATAGGCTTTCTGGTAGGCTTTTCCTTTTTCGCTTTGTGTATAGGCTTTCAAACAAGTTTTACAATGACTTGCCGTTTTGTCTTTTGACCCCTTGTTTCTATAAAATTCAGTGAGCGGTTTTTCGATACCGCATTTCGAACATTTCTTCGTAGCAGGTACTATGAAATTTTCAGGTTCTTTAGAAATCATTGCGCTTCCTTCCAATGACCCTTCAAAGGAGTTCATTCATCAGATTGAACCTCCCTTTGGTCACTTCTTACGTTGCATTTTCCGGATTTTTACCATTGATTCAACTTTAGCCATTTTTCTTTTATTTGTCAATCAGATTCTTTTCAATCTCGTCTCTACGCTCAGCGTTGAGACGCAAATGGTCTGCATTTTAATCCTCGTCTCGATGCTCTGCATTGAGACGCCAACAGTACGCACCATTGCCACGACTTTTAAGTCGTGGATTCAATTCACGCGATAATAACGCCGGACTTTAGTCCGTCAATGGTGGGCTAAAGCCCGATTGGGTTTTCGGATTCCTGTCCACGAGATAAATCTCGTGGCAATAGTGACATTTCCGTTTCGTCATGTCCTCAGACCTGACGATAAGACAAAGTCTGAAACGTCTGTCTATTTCATTTTCGTCTTTTTTCGTGTGTTTCCCCGCCTTTGGCGGGGTTTCGTGGGCAGTTCTTATTTTTGTCTTCTTTCCCCGCTCGACCTTTACCTTAGCGAAGCCAAACGGGTTTCGACCAATCAACAAAAACCGGTTTAGTCTCCGACATACCGGAGCCGGAAACCGGTTGGATTCCTGTCCACGAGATAAATCTCATGGCAATAGTACTTAAAACAATTGAATCCCGTCCCTAATCTTTTTTCGTGTATTTCGTGGGTTTCTCTCTCATTTTATTTTCGGTGTATTCCGTGTGATCTGTGGGCTTTTCTTTATTATCTTCGAATAGTAAATCCATGTCTATTCTTCTTTCCCCGCCCTTGGCGGGGTTCCGTGGTTAAGAAACTTGAGACGCAAATGGTCTGCATTTATTGCCGCGACCGGAATTTTTCCGCCAATCCATCACGCCGCATTCGATTCTTTATCAGCAGGTTTTACTCTTCTACTCAGGTTATAGGCTTTCGCGTAGGCTTTCATTTTGTCGCTTTGTCGATAGACCTTTTTATAGGCTTTACGTTTTTCGCTATGTTCATAGGCTTTCTGGTAAGCTTTGTTTTTTTCGGTTTGTATTAAGGCTTTTCCTTTGTCGCTTTGCCGATAGGTTTTCTGATAGGCTTTCTGATAGGCTTTCTGATAGGCTTTCCATTTTTCGGTTTGGTTATAGGCTTTTTGGTAGGCTTTACGCTTTTCGGTTCGGTTATAGGCTTTTTGGTAGGCTTTATATTTATCGCTTTGTTTATAAGCCTCATACCTGGCTTTTCCTTTTTCACTTTGTTGATAGGCTTTCTGGCTGGCTTTACATTTTCCACTTTTTTTATACGCCGCAAGCCAGGCTTTTCCTTTTTCACTTTGGATATAGGCTTTCTGGCTGGCTTTAAATTTCTCACCCTGACTATAGGCTTTATTGTAGGCTTTAAATTTCTCGCTATGTCGATAAGCGTTTATATAAGCTTTACATTTTTCGCTTTGTCTATAGGCCTTTACAGAAGCTTTATATTTTTCGCTTTGTCTATAGGCTTTCTGATAGGCTTTCATTTTTTCACTTTGTCTATAGACCTTATTACGGGCTTTCTGTTCTTCACTTGGTTTATAAGTTTTACGGAGTGCTTTGTATCTTTCGCTTTGTTTATAGGTTTGATAATAGGCTTTCTGATGGGCTTTTCTTTCTTCGCTTTGGTTATAGGTTTTATTATAGACTCTCTGATAGGCTTTACGTTTTTCACTTTGGTAAAAGGCCTTCCCTTTTTCACTATAGTAAAAGGC
>JBAZPZ010000207.1:0-2859 GCA_041645495.1 Fidelibacterota bacterium
ATCAGATGTTTATGTTCATTGTGTTTTAGATGGACGCAGAGATTTAGAAGATCTACTTCAGGAAAGATTGTTACGATAGTAATCAACTGCTCACAATCGCATGGAAGTAACGTGATAAGCTGTTCGATTAACTTGGATTTCGATGGTTTTCCGACCATTCATCAGATAGCAAGGCAATCGCGCTTCAATTCGCGTACTTCATACGTTGCCCGTAAGCGCACTAATTCAACAAGGAGGTTATTATGGTCTTCATTTTAGCAGTACTCATTACCTTTGTCGCCCTTTTTGTGTGGCGAAGCGCCGTAAGAAAAGTACGGCAAAACAACACTATATTCCGGCAAATCGCCACCGTAAGTTCTCTCGCCATGGTTTTGTTCGGAATTGTTGCGCTGACGCAGATGTTCACGCAAGTCCCGGCGGGAAACGTTGGCGTGGTTGATTTCTTCGGCATTGTGTCAGAGAAGACTCTTCCGGCCGGAATCAATCTGGTAAATCCGCTTGCGCGGGTGATCAAATATTCCATCCAGACAAAGGAGCATAAAGAAACGATGCAAGTGCTCTCACGCGAAGGACTCACCATTGGATTGGAGGTCAGCGCGCTCTACAGGCTCAACCCAGACTCTGCGGCTCGTGTTTACAAGACCGTTTCCGGTGGCGACTATGAAACCATCATCCTCATCCCGCAATTCCGCTCCATCTGCCGCGCCGTCACGGCAAGCTTTCAGGCCAGTGCGCTGTATTCAACCGAACGCGAGCGGCTCGGTGCCTCAATTCAGGAAGAGTTTGCCAGGATGGTTGGTCCTCGCGGAGTAATTATTGAATCTGCACCAATTCGCAATGTTGCGCTCCCCATACAGCTCACAGAGGCGATCGAGCAAAAGCAACGTGCCGATCAGGAAAGCCAACGCATGGAGTTCATTCTCACCAAGGAGAAGCAGGAAGCCGACCGGAAACGCATTGAGGCAAGAGGAATCGCCGACTTTCAGACTATCGTAGCCGCGGGCATCAGTGAACAATTGTTGCGCTGGAAGGGTATTGAAGCAACCGAGAAGCTTGCGCAATCACCAAACACCAAGGTAATCATCGTCGGCGCCGGGAAAGACGGTTTGCCCGTGATCCTGGATACAAAGTAGTTTGTAGGTTGGGGTAGAATCTCTACCCTATGAACTGGCGGCAGATGGAGTCACGAGAAAAAAGTGTGGGAACCAGTTATTTGCCCTTAGGCGTTGGGAAATAGGGGATACGGATTTCAGGTAACAGGTATCCGGTGACCGGTTGCCCGTGACCAGAATCCGACCCAACCAACCGAATCATTAACCTAATCGACCTAATCTTTTACCCAATTAACTGAATCACTAACATAATCAACCGAATCATTAACCTAATCAGCATTAACCAGAAGTCGCTCTTTTTCCTCAGTCAGGCAGTTGCCCGCGAGATGATCGCACACGGAACCGGCGGGAAGATCATCAACATTGCCTCAATGCTCTCTTTTCAGGGCGGGATTTTGGTTCCATCTTACACCGCTTCCAAAAGCGCCGTCATGGGATTGACGCGGCTGATGGCTAACGAATTGGCGCCGCATCGAATTAATGTCAACGCCATCGCGCCGGGTTACATGGCGACCGACAACACGGCACCGTTGAGAGGCGACGAAAAGCGAAGTCAATCTATTTTGGAGCGCATTCCGGCCGGACGCTGGGGAACGCCTGACGATCTGAAAGGAATTGCCGTGTTTTTAGCATCAGCGGCTTCCGATTATATGCACGGATGTACGGTCGCAGTCGATGGCGGCTGGCTGGCGAGGTGACGAGAAAAAAGAGAAATTCCAAAATGGAGTCACAGGATTTCATTTTATGAAAATATAATAGACTTAATAAAGCAGGAGAAAAATGTCCGATCCACAATCCGAACTGAAAAACTTCAAACCGAATCACCGCTTCCTAATTGCCATCGATTCCGATGGATGTGCATTCGATACGATGGAAATCAAGCACAAGGAGTGTTTCATTCCGAATATTATCAAGCACTGGAATCTTCAACCGGTGTCGAAGTATGCGCGTGCGGCGGCGGAATTCGTCAACCTCTACTCGCAATGGCGCGGCGTGAACCGTTTTCCGGCGCTCATTAAGACTTTCGATTTACTGAAAGAATGGCCGGATGTTCAGGCGCGCCACGTAAAAATTCCCGAGGCGTTGCCGATCCGCGAATGGATCGCGATGGAATCGAAACTCGGCAATCCGGCGCTGAAAATATTAGTAGCGGCAAATGGAAATCCCGTCTTGAAACAAGCGCTGGAATGGAGCGAGGCGGTCAATGCTTCCATCGCCGATATCGTTCATGGTGTGCCGCAATTCCCGTTTGTCCGCGAGAGTCTGGTGAAGATTTCCGAGCAAGCCGACATCATCGTCTGTTCGGCGACGCCGGAAGAGGCTCTGAAACGCGAATGGGAAGAACACGACATTGATCAATACGTTCGCATTATTGCCGGGCAGGAAATGGGAAGTAAAAAAGAGCAGATTCAGTTTGCCTCAATAGGAAAATTTCAAAAATCGGATGTGCTGATGATCGGCGATGCGCTGGGCGATCTAAAAGCCGCACGTGCGAATGATGCCGCTTTCTATCCGATCAACCCGGGTGAAGAAGAAAAATCGTGGCAGGTATTTGCCGAAAAGTACTCTGATCTGTTTTTTACGGGCAAATACACAAAGGAAATTGAAAACGATTTGGTGACGGAATTCAATCGGCATTTACCGGAAGTTCCGCCATGGAAAAAATAAATAAATAAATCGCTGATTGGGATGTTTTGAATGAATGGAGCGGGGCCGACGGGGCTTCCCGAACATTCGGGACAACTTC
>JBAZPZ010000208.1:0-2850 GCA_041645495.1 Fidelibacterota bacterium
AATTATAAAGGTGCTGGCGCGTTGACAAAAGTATCCGTCAGCCGGAAATTGATTCTGCTGAACGTCGCGGACGAATGAAGGAGGTCGGAATGCACAGACAAGTAATCAGGATAGGTTGGATCATTTTCGTCGCTTCATCGATGATGTTCGCGCAGGTTCCAGATTGGGCGAAGACCAGTTCTCATAAAAAATATCCGCCCGCTAAATATTTCCTTGGCGTCGGGATTTCGGAAGACAAGACCGAAGCCGCCGAACTTGCACGCGCGGATGTCGCCAAGCAGATTCAGGTGAAAATCGAGTCGGAACTCGAGACGATCGAGAACGAATTTCGGGAAGGCGACAAGAGTTACATTTCATCCGAAGTAAAATCCAGAACGAAGAGCGCGGCGTCGGAAACCATCGCCGGGATGGAAATCGTCGAGACGAAAGAGGTCAAAGGGAAGAATTACGCGCTGGCGGTTTTGAACAAGCAAAAGTATCTTTCCGGGCTGGAAGTCCAGATGGATGAGGCGCTTTTAAAAACCGGGCAGTTGGTTGAAACCGGGCGCAAATCTATTGCGGACGGGAAAATGTTCACGGCGATAGAAAATTTCACTGACGCACAGAACACGATTCCGGAGTTTTATGCCAAAAGCGCGCTGTACACCGCGCTGACCGGAACCCAATATCCCAACGCCGATCAATTTACCGGTCCCGGGATTCTCGCCGAACTGCGCGACGTACTGTCGCGAATCGAGTTGCGGGTCGTTTCCGGAAACGCGCAAAAAAGCAAAGCCGGGAATCCGCTTCCCGAGCCGGTCAAAATCCGCGTCGTTTATAAAACGTCCGATAACCGGGAAATCGGCGTCGATCGTTTTCCCATTGCGGCTAAGTTTGAAAATGGCGAGCCCGTTGGCAGGATAGAAACGAATTCCGACGGTTTTGCCGAGTTCGGCATCGTTGCGACGCCAACCGACAATCTGGGAAAATCCGGTACGGTTCAAATTTATCTGAATCTTTTGAAAATTCCGGAAACCTACCGTCCCGTGATCGCTAAATCGCAGGAAACGGTTCGATTCGACATTATCGTCGCCGATGTGAAATTCGCCGTAAAAGTGTCGGACAATTCGGGTAAACGGCTGGAATTCATCGAGAAGGACGTTTCAAATCTGGTCGTCGAAAACGGATATGTCGTAGCAGAGGACGCCGGATTTGTGATTCAAGGCATTGCAACGGTGGGAAATAAGAAGGAAATTGAATCGCCATCTGGAAAACAGTTTTTTGTCGAATCGAATCTCACGCTGAATCTGGTTGAGAAATCAACGGGCAATGTTTTGGCGACGACGGACGGCGGCGGAAAAGGTCTGGATGCCGGTTCTTTGACTACTGCGACGGAAAAATCGTTTAAAAATATCAAAATATCGAAAAAGAAATTCGCCGCGTTTTTACAGAGTGCGGCGAGGTAATCATTCATTGAGAGTATCTTAACAGAAGGAGTAAAAATGAAAAAGGTAATCATTTTCGCATTGTTAGTTCCCTTTATGTTCATGATGGTCGGTTGTGGCGGCGGCGCAAAACCACCGACGAAGATGAGCAATGTCCCGGAATGGTATTTGAATCCGCCGCAGGCCGAGGACGCTTACTATGAAGCGGGTGATGCGGCCAAACAGAGCATGGGGCTGGCGAAAGAAGCCGCCGACGCCCGTGCGCGCGACGCCATTTCCAGAACGCTGGAAGTCAAAGTCTCGAACATGCTGAAAAATTTCATGCAGGAAAGCGGCATTGGAGCCGAAGCCGAGGCACTGGAATTCACTTCATCCGTCAGCAAACAAGTTGCGAATACCGTTCTGACCGGGTGCAAAATCGTGAAGAGAGAAATGAAGCAGGAAGGCAACATCTATCATGCCTATTCTCTTGCCGAGTATAACCTCAACAGCCTCGTTCAGCAAACTCTCAACGAAGCCCGGAAGCAGAAGGCTCTTTACAATGAAGCGAAAGCCAATCTGAGTTTCGAAGATCTCGAGAAAGAAGTTCAGAAACTGGAAAACGTCGGAAAATAAGCATTCGTTCGACCAGTCCGGCAATCGCCGGACTGGTCGGTTTTGTCTTCCATGAAAGCAACGATTCGAATCAGCGCATTTCTTTTGCTCATTTTTCTGACGGAACTGTCGTCGCAAACCGTCATTCCGTCGTGGTTTAAAGAATTGCCGGACGCTCCGCCGGGCGTCATGTACGCGGTCGGTTATTGCGGCAAATATCAGAATGTGAATTCAGCGAAAAGGAAAGCTATCGATGTTGCGCTGAACACGCTGGCGAAACAAAAATCCATCCACTTAAAGTTTTACATCGAAGAGATCAGCGATGGTCGAATGTCGTTCATGAATCCCATCTTTCAACTGATTTACGAAGAAGACATTCTCAACGAAGTTCAGAACAACTATTCAATTGTCGATTCTTCGATTACTACAGACGGATATTTCGTATTGATCGCTTCTCCTAAAATGGGAAAAACCGTGACTTCGGATGATATCGACTGGGGAGCGCCGCCCGACTGGATTCGGAATACACCGGAATCCAGGAAATGGCGTTACGGAGTTGGTATTGCCGCGAGGTATTCGACCTGGACGAAAGCATGGCGGGACACCGACGAATACGCCCGCTTCGATCTCGGGAAGAATACAAGCATCAACACCGAGTCGATTACCGTCATCCGGAGAACCGATCGTACTGGAAGCGATTCTAAAATCATGCGCCAGTACTACGATATGTATTTCAAAGACTCGATCATCGTCGAGAGATATTACGACGCCAAAACCAATTCCTATTATTCACTTTGCCGCGCGCCGAAGTGACGGGTGACGGGTGACGGGT
>JBAZPZ010000209.1:0-2828 GCA_041645495.1 Fidelibacterota bacterium
ATCGATGCTCTCCATTTGCAACTCTCTCAATCCGGACACAATAAACCGTCGCCCGCGGGTCCGACCGCCACATGATACCACCCGGACCGCCATAAGGCACATACAGCGTATCCCGAACTTTCGTAAACTCAGAATCCATGAAAACCGCTCTTTGAACCAGTCGCGTCTGTCCTTTGACAGTCAGATTGCGATTCGGTAACTCGATTGAAAACTCAAAAATGGCATTGGTATCCGCAAGACTGATAATCCAGTTTGTTGAAACGTAACCACCGTACCAACTTTCGTAAACATTCTCCCAGAGATTATCATAATCTCGTCCGAGATATTGAAATCTTGCTGCGACGTCACACCAGATCAATGAATAAACCCGTTGTTTGGTCAGATTCGTCAGGCTGACGATCGCGGTCTTATCATGAACTAAGGGTAAAATCTCGTCATATTCATCGACATTCGGTTCGCCGTAGTCGGGTTTGCCGTTGCCTTCGCCTTTGTCTCTCGCTGGAAAACCGTTTTCCTGTCCGACCATGCCGTCTTCGCCGAGATCGTCGTTCAGCGGTTCGCCGCTGTCCCATTTTCCGTTGCCGTTCGAATCCGTAAAACTATGCCAGTTGCCGTTGTCGTCGCGGCCATTGAAAATTGTTGTATCGTCAATCGTGATAGACCTGTCCACGCGGACTGTGACCTGATAATAGGGAGTCAATTCCAAAACTCGAAAAGGAGCAACGATCGCCTCAATGCGTATTTCCGGCTCATAGTCGCCAAAGTCGTCTCTGAACTGCGTCAGATCGAGTTCTTTTTGGCACGAAAACCAAACCAGCGCGACGCCTGTTACGACAAACAATCTGAAAATCGCCGTCATGATTTTCATTCTATAACTCAAATTCGACCCCCATCGTCGGAATGATCGGAAACATGCCGAGGGCGGTGACGCGCGACGGCGAACGGCTGTGATCCCACGAATATAACAGCGCGTTGAAGTGATTGGTAAAATTAATGACTTGAAGTTTGAACCTGCCGCGAATTCCAAACGGATGAATGTCTCTCAACCAGCCAATATCGCCGCGGTAGTAAGCCGGATAATGCGCCGAGTTTTTCCGCCCGTAGATCGTCGTCAGTGTGTACGGATTTTCAATGCCGCCGAAGCCGCTCTGCGTATAAACTTTACCGATGACCGGCGTGTACGGCTGGCCGCTGGACAACGACCACGTCAGGCTGACGGCATTCTTCGCGTTGATCTGATAATTCAGAACGAGATTGCCGGCGTGCGGACGATAATAATTCGGGTTATAAATCTCGTCCTGCGAACGCTTGATCTTGCCGTCACTGTTGAAATCGATCCGCTTTTCGACGAACGAATAAGAATAACCGAGCCAGCCGGTGAATTTGCCAGCGGTTTTCTTCAGCAGAAATTCGATGCCCCAAGCTGTCCCTTTTCCGGAGATGAAATCGTCGCTGTCATCCGCCGGATTGTTCGCGGGATTATTATCCAAAATCGAGCTATACGGCTTGTAATAAGCCTCGATCGAACCGGTAAAACCTTCGCCCATCCAGCGCTCGATTCCGACGATGAAATGCTGATTGCTTGGTGCGTTCTGCGTTTTTGAAACCGGCTCCCAGAAATCCACGATGCGCAGGATTTCATTTTCATCATTCGTCGTAAACAAAAACTGATGGTAGATTCCCCAACTGCCCTTGAGCGCCAGATTTTCCGTCAGATTATACTTGAACCCGACGCGCGGTTCAAGGTAGATACGTTTGTGCAACTCGTATTTCGTCGTCCGCAAGCCGAATTGGAGCGCGAGCAAGGCGCCGACCTGCCATTTATCCTGCATAAAGACACTGGAAATGAGTGGGCTTTGTTTCATATCGAAATATGTCACCGCACCGATTTTTACGTTAAAACTCATCGCCAGCGTTTTGAGAGATACACCAAGCGTCGCGGTATGTTTCCGGGAGAGAAACCATGTCAGTTTATTTTCAGCAGTCCAGTCGGTCACGTCATTTTTCACACGAATCCGGTTGGACGCGGTTCCGGCCAAACTGTCGGTCTTGCTTATCGTCACGTCCACGTCAAACCGATAATTGGTGCTGGAAATCGACGTCTCCGAATAAAATCTGGAATTGGGAACGAATCGCCACGTCAGGCTGTTTGTCCGGTTGCCCCAATTCCAGTCGAAATCAATCTGACTCAGCAGATTCGGATCAATCAGAAACGCCAGCCGGTCGGCGCCCATGTAAGACGAAAAAGTCAGGCGGTTTTTCGGATTCAGGTCACTGTAAATCTTGAATTGCGTATCGAAGAAATAGTATTTCCAATCCTGATCTGAACCTTCTACCAGATAATAAATTTTCGCCAACTGATCGAAATAAGTTCTTCTGCCGGAAAACATCCAGCCGCCTTTGTAAGCCGGCCCTTCGAGTAGAATTCGGCTGCTGAGCGCACTGATTTCGCCACGGCCGCGGCTGACGTCCCAGTATTTTCCCAGCCATGTATTTTTGGTCAATCGACCGTTTTTCGAGTCGCCTTCTTTAGACGTGATTTTCAAAACGGACGAAATCCGCCCGCCGTATTCCGCCGGAAAACCACCCGCGAGAAACTCGGCGTCCGAAATGGCGTCGGCGTTGAACGTCGAGAATACACCGCCAATATGATACGGGTTATAAACTTCAGTGCCGTCGAGCAAAATCAGGTTTTCGTCCGGACTGCCGCCGCGCACGATCAGCGCCGCGGAAAAGTCGTTTTGCGCCAACACGCCCGGTAAAAGCTGTAGCGAACGAAACAAATCGGATTCGATGAACGCCGGTGTCGATTTGATTTCGCGGAACGA
>JBAZPZ010000210.1:0-2805 GCA_041645495.1 Fidelibacterota bacterium
GGAAAAAACCAAGAAAATTTTTACTGTTAACTTCGTTGTCTGTCAGTGATTAATCGAATATATCGGGAACGCGATATGTTTGCTCTTGAATTCGATTTCAATACCCATTAATTTCAGATGAAAGGAGTGACAATGGAAAGACGAAAATTTATCAAAACGAGTATCCTGCTTGCGGACAACGTCGATCGGTCGCGCCGGAACTTTTGCCTGAAAATGGCAGGTGGTTTAGCCGGAGTGATGCTGGCGCCGACGTTCGCCTGTCGTCTCTTGGCGGAGAAACCGGAACAGCCATACATTCGCGAGGCTCGCTATTATAGAAAATTGGATGGAAAGAATATCCAGTGTCAGCTTTGCCCGAAGAGTTGTATCGTTTCGCCGGGTCAGCGCGGTTATTGCAGAGTGCGCGAAAACCGGGATGGCATCTATCAAACATTGGTTTACGGGCGGTTGTGCACAATAAACCTCGATCCGATCGAGAAAAAACCGCTGTTCCACTTTTTACCCGGAACGACGGCGGTTTCCGTCGCCACTGCCGGTTGCAATGTTCAATGCAAATTCTGTCAGAATTGGAATATTGCGCAGGTGAAGCCGGAAGATATTTCGTTCGAATATCTGTCTCCGGAAGCGTTAGTCGGTTTGACGAAATCCCGGCAGTCGCCGACGATAGCTTTTACTTACAACGAGCCGACGGTTTTTACCGAATATATTCTTGACACGGCGGCGGTCGCCAAACAACGCGGCATTCACAGCGTGATGATTTCCAATGGATTTATCCAAAAACAGCCTCTGCTGGATTTGTGCAAAGTCCTTTCCGCATACAAGGTCGATTTCAAGGCGTTTTCAGAAAAATTCTATTCGGAAGTCGTCTCTGGGTCGATGAAACCCGTTCTCGATACAATGGTACGAATTAAAGAACAGGGCGTCTGGCTGGAAATCGTCAATCTGGTTATTCCGACGCAGAACGACGACCGGAATTCTTTACGCGAGTTAAGTCGTTGGGTCGTGAATAATCTCGGAATCGACACGCCGGTTCATTTTACGCGGTTTCATCCGCAATACCGGATGAATAATCTTCCGCCGACTCCGACGCGGACGCTGGAAACGGCGTACGAAATTGCGCGGGAAGCAGGAATCCGGTATGTTTACGTTGGGAATATTCCCCAAAATCAGAAGGAGAACACCTATTGCCACCATTGCGGAAATCTCCTGATCGAACGCGCCGGTTTTTTCATCAATTCCAATAAAATTACCGATGGAAAATGCGGCTCGTGTCAAACAAAAATCCCCGGAATCTGGAGGTAATATGAATCACCTGTTTACATTTTCATGTCTGTTGCTTTTCGTCTGTCTGATGTTTCGTGTCGCTGGGGCGCAGGACAGGCAACCAGCGGCGGCCGGATCGTTTTATCCCGACGATCCCGGCGAATTATCTGCCACGCTTCAGCGGTTTTTCAGTCAGACGGGAACGAAGATACTAAACGTCAAACCGATTGCGCTGGTCTCTCCGCACGCCGGGATATTTTACAGTGGTCAGGTTGCGGCTTACGCATACAATGAGGTCAAAGGGCAGAAATACGACGCGGTCATCGTCGTCTCGCCGTCGCATATCGAATATTTTCAGTATGCCGCGATCTATCCCGGCGATTCGTACGTTACGCCGCTCGGGAAGATGCCGGTCGATAAAAAATTGGCGGCGCGTTGCGAATCGAAGAATGGCCTGGTGAAATTATCGCCGACCGGACATGTCACGAAAATGTTGGAACGCGGCGAGCATGCGCTTGAAATTCAATTGCCGTTCCTGCAAACCATTTTTGGGAATCTGCCGGTTGTTCCCATTGTCATCGGAACGATGGACTATGAGGTCATCACTGCGCTGGGGCAAAAGTTGGGTGAAATCGCCTCGACATCAAACGTTCTGCTCGTCGCCTCGTCCGACCTCTCGCATTATCATCCGTATAACCAATGCAAGGCGATCGATCAGAAATTTTTGGCGCAGTTGGAACGGATGAATCCCAAGGCGCTTTATAACGGACTATCTGCGCGCGACTACGAAGCTTGCGGCGGAGCGGCGGTTACAGCAGTCTTGATCGCGGCTCAGAAAGCAGGCGCCAATCGTGTCAAAATTCTGAAATACGCGAACAGCGGCGATGTTTCCGGTGGGAGTAAATCGCAGGTAGTTGGATATTGCGCCGCGGCGATGTATCGCGACGAGAAAGCGAAAGAAGAGGTGAAAATGGATCAGTCGTCATTGAATAAAGGTGAAGTGACACACGACGAGCAAGTCTGGTTATTAGACCTCGCTGAAGCGACGGTCAAAGCGGTTGTAGCCGGCCAGCCGATGCCGAATCTCAAAGAAATTCCCGCGAAAATGAAAGAAAATCGCGGCGCATTCGTAACGCTCGAAAAAAATCACGAACTGCGTGGATGCATCGGATATATTTTGCCGATGTATCCGCTCTATGAGACCGTGATGAAAGTCGCCCGATCGGCGGCGCTGGAAGACCCGCGTTTTCCGCCTGTTACCGAGAGAGAATTGAAAGATATTACCGTCGAAGTTTCCGTTCTGACCGTCCCGGAAACGATCACAAATACGAACGTGATTGAGGTTGGAAAACATGGCATTATCATCCGGCGCGGCTACAATCAGGGACTTCTCCTGCCGCAGGTTGCTACCGATTACGGTTGGGACAGGGAGACGTTTCTGGAACATACTTGTCTGAAGGCGGGACTGCCTCGCGATGCATGGAAAGACAAAAACGCCGAAATCCAGATATTTTCAGCGCAGGTTTTCAACCGGGAGACGGT
>JBAZPZ010000211.1:0-2767 GCA_041645495.1 Fidelibacterota bacterium
AACACCTTTTTCAACAGCCGGAGTGACAGCCGCTTCGGGAGCGGTCAGCGAATCTTTGCTACAACCGGAGAAGAAAACGATTCCCAGAACGGAAATCACGAAAACAACCCAAAACAAACTCTTCGATTTCATTTTACACCTCTAATATATTCACAAATTGAATTGTCGAATAGCGCAACAAAAGATACAAAATTTATACCAACATTGTCAAATTCCTTTTCTCTCGTGCCTTTTATCTGTGTTGCAACCGGTATTTCCCGTCGGAAGCCGGGCGCTAACTGATCTTTAAATAATTCTTTTACCATCATTTTTTATTTATCTATTGGAATATCCGGGATCGTTTTCCGGTTGATTTCAACCGGCACGGCGGTTCATATCAACCAATTTCGTTTAATCTGAAATCGCTTTGGTTCGCCTGCCGATCCGGTGTTTCCTCATGCGGTATTTGAGCGTTTCCCGGGAAATATTGAGTAACCTTGCCGCCTGTGTTTGATTGCCGTTCGTCTTGGTAAGCGCCTTTTGGATTAACTCCTTTTCGATATTCGATAGCGAAATGCCTACGCTTGGCAACTCCGTCCAATCCGATTTAAAACTTTCCATTGCCGGACGGCCGATTTCTCTTCCCGGGACGTTCAGATGTTTCAATGTGATAACCGTCTCGGTCTCAAATAAAACCGCCCGCTCGATGACATTTTTTAGTTCGCGGACATTTCCCGGCCATGAATGAGCGACTAATCGGCTCTTGGCCTCGTTTGTAAATCCCTGGACATTCTTTTTGAACTCGGTGTTATAAATCCTCAAAAAATGTTCGGCCAACAATAAAACGTCGCCGTCGCGCTGTCTGAGCGGCGGTATATAAATCGAGGCCACATTCAACCGGTAAAACAAATCTTCACGAAAAGTTTGACCCAGCATGTTCTTTTCGAGATCGCGCGAGGTCGCGCTGATGATCCGTGTATCAACATTGATCTCTTTCGTCCCGCCAACCCGTCGAAAACACTGTTTTTCGATGACCTTCAGTATTTTCGATTGAAGCCCCATTGACATATCGCCGATTTCATCCAAGAAAAAAGTCCCGTGATCCGCGATTTCAAGAAGTCCTTTTTTCCGTTGTCTGGCGTCGGTGAAAGCGCCCGGTTCATATCCAAAAAGCTCCGCCTCCAGCAACGTTTCCTGAAACGCCGAGCAATTGATCTCGATGAACGGTTTTTTCGCACGGTTACTGCTGTAATGAATGGCTTTGGCGACCAACTCTTTTCCAGTTCCGGTTTCGCCGCGGATCAGAACGGTCGTTTTGGGCGTCGTCGCGACATATCGGATAAACTGAAACACGCCTTTGATTTCGGGACTTTCGCCGACGATCCTTTCATGTTCGGAGATTTCGTTTTTTTCACGAAGATAGGCGAGATGCTCGTCTTTCGTCTTGGTATCGAGAACTTTTTGAATAATCAAGACGACTTCTTCGATATTGAACGGTTTCTTGATATAATCCGACGCGCCGAGCTTCATTGCGCGGACAGCCGTCTGAACATCGCCGTGACTCGTGATAATGATGACCGGAATCCGATCGCGCTTATCCTGAAATTTTTCGAGAAAATCAAGGCCGCTCATACCCGGAAGTTGTAAATCCAGAAGAATCAGGTCCGGTTCATCGGCTTTTAAAAAACTAATCCCGTCTTCAGCGGAAATCAATGCCGTCACATCGTGTCCTTCTGCGGAAAGCACTTCCTTCAGAATGGTTCCGACGCCGCGATCGTCATCTATAATTAAAACTGATGCCATAACCGCCCCTATTTTAAGAAGGGACTGGTTCAAATGCAACAGTTAGTTCATTTAAAATGTCCCGATTACCCGCGTCGGCGCGCCTTCGGTCTTTAAATTCATCGGCAATGCCGCCAAAAAGAAATCGTCGCCCGGCAATTGTTCCAAACCGGTGAGATTCTCCAGAATAAGAACTTCCGCTTTCATCAAGATATGATGAACCGGGAAGTCGTTCTGCGCCGCTGTCGCCGCATCGACACTCGGAAAATCGACGCCGACGCCGTTTAATCCCAAACCGACAATCTTTCGGGCAAAATCGTCCGACAAGTACGGATGTTCGGAAAAATACCGTTTGGTTAACCAATTTTTATCAAATCCGGTGTGCACCAAAAGCCACGCTATTTGCGTTTCCCGAATTCTCCTCATGTCGTTGTCCGTGAGATCAATCGGAACCGAAGCGTCTGCCGGTTTTCGGAGACAAATCGCCTTTCCAACAAATCGTTCCGGTGGAAAATCGCTCAACATTTTTCCTTCCGGGAAAAAATGCCGCGGCGCGTCGATGTGCGTTCCGAAATGCGCTCCCAGATGAATCTCCGACATCGTAACACTTTTGCCGATCGGGCTGAAATAACTTTCGATGCGCGGTTCCGGCGGATCACCGGGGTAAGTCGGCATTCCCGTTTCAAGATAATGCGTCAGCGAGACGACGTTGCAATACGAAAACATTTTCATTTACTTCCCAGCACATTTCGCACCATGACTATCAATCGGCCAAATTCTTCCTCGTCGTATCCGTTGGTTTGATAGATGATTTTTCCGGTTTTATCGATCAAAAAGACGCGCGGAACGTACATCGACGCAAAGAGGTTATAAACCTTTCTCTCCGGATCGGGCGCCATCGGAAAAGTAAAATTCTTTTCCTGCGCATATTTGACCAATTCTTCCGCCTTGTGTTCCCGGCCAATCGCCACAACGACCAAACTGTCTTTCTGATATTTTTGCCAGA
>JBAZPZ010000212.1:0-2745 GCA_041645495.1 Fidelibacterota bacterium
TCTTCATAAATTCCTCTATAGTGATTAGTGAAAATGAATAAGAAACCCCGCTCTTGAGAGCGGGGTTTCGATGTTCAGCCATTGATTTAGAATTTAGTCCAACCATTTTACGGCGTAGGCTTTACAATAAAAACTACTTCATGAGGATCAACTTCTTCGTCGAGACGAAGGATCCGGCTTCCAAACGGTAGAAGTACATACCACTTGAAAGATTCAGCTTTGTTTCGCTCGTGTTAAACGGTACTGTATAACTTCCGGCTTCCTGATTGCCGTTCACAAGAGTAGCAACTTCACGACCAAGCGCATCATACACCTTGAGGGAAACCAAACCGGCATTTCCAATTGTGTATTGAATCTTTGTTGTCGGATTGAATGGATTTGGATAGTTCTGCGAAAGCGTGAACCCTTGAGGTACGTATTCTGTCCGGACAGTAGCCGCCACCGCGACTCCGCCAATGGTATTATTGTGTAATGAAACCGAGTCTGTTAGTGCCAATAATCTACCGTTTATTGTTGCTCCTTCTTCCGCCGTAATTGAAGATAACGCCATGATGTTTCCCCTGAATGTAGAGTTAGATCCAAGGGTTGCCGAAGTTCCGACCTGCCAAAAAACGTTGTACCACTGAGCGCCGTTGATGAGTTTCACATAACTGTTCGATGCCGTGGTGAGTGCGCCGGTCATTTTGAATATCCAAACAACACTCGCGTCGCCGCCTCCATCGAGCGTAAGAGTGTCTGTTATCCCAAACCTACCCGAGGTGGATTGGTAGACGCCTTGCGTGTACGTGTGTCCACCAAGTTCTGTAACAATAGTAGAATCAACTATTCGTGCAGCAGTGCTGTCATATGCGGCTTTCAAGTCGAGTTGCGCTGCGGCTGATGTTGCATCGCCCGGGTATTGCACGCCTGTAAATGTTCCTGGCGGAAACCCCGTTATTTCAGTGCTCGGGCTTACTCCAATATCTCCGGTAATCGCTGTAAGACCAGTGCTCGTGATTTTGGAACCAGCCAGAACCTTAAAATTTGCAGCCGATCCTAGAAATACTACCGCACGAAGAGGAGACTCCATCGTTCCGCCAATGACATTGGATTGCAATGTAACCGACTCAGTTCGCGCTAATGCTCTGCCTTCCAAAGATGCGCCTGTAGCAAACGTAATTGCTGCATAAGCCATAATGGTTCCCTTCATTACACAAGTTGTTCCAAAAGTTGCCGAACTGCCGACTTGCCAAAAAATGTTGGAAGCCTTCGCGCCGCCGATTAGGAAAACTTGGCGACCGGATGTCATATTGAAATCGGATGCTATTTGAAAGATCCAAACAGCATTCACGTCGCCTTGAGCATCGAGAGTAAGATCGCCTGACGAAACCTCAAGCGATGAAGTGGATTTATACAGACCAGAGTAGAGAGTTCGTCCGCCAAGATTTCCGGACACACCGATAGGATTTACTGTTCGTCCTGCGGCATCGTTAAATGCAGTCGTTAAATCAACCATTGCCTGAGTTAACATAGAAGGGAAGGGCACCGAACCTGCAGGACCGCTAGCATCAACTCCGTAGATCGTTCCGACCACGTTGGGTGTTCCAAATCCGGTCATGTAAGAAGCGGCGAGAGGACTCACTCCAACATCTCCGGTAATACTCGTAGGACCGGTATTGGTGATTCCAGCGTAGGACAGAATTGCAAATCCGCCGGTCAAACCAAGAGTTACCGGCAAAAGAGGTGTTGTCGGTGTAGAATTCCATGTTGTAAGACTTCGAATTGTTGAGTAAGCGCTCGTTCCGCCGCCATCCTTTGCACTATCTTTCACACTCACACGCCAGTAATATTTCGTTGCATTCCTCAAACCGGTGATTATATGCGAAACGCCTGTGAGCGTCGAGTCGTTATAAGCCGTAGTGCCAAAAACGATACTCGTATCAATTTGCAAATGATACACGCTGTCTCCCGCCGAGGCAAACCATTTCAATTCCACAGTTGTTGACTGATTCATCGCCAAGTCGGCAGGCGAGTCTAACACCGGCGCTGCTGGCTGAGAAAAAGCAACCGCAGGCACCATCAAAGCAAGCGTCAGCATCGCTCCGAGGAAACGCGTCCACCTGCTTAAGACGATTAACCACATCTTAGAATAGTTTTTCATTTTGTTCATAATAAATTGACTCCTGTGTTAAATTAGTTTTCGTTATTTACTTGTTAAAAAGTTACATGCTTTATCAATAAAAACTACTTCATGAGGATCAACTTCTTCGTCGAGACGAAGGATCCGGCTTCCAAACGGTAGAAGTACATACCACTTGAAAGATTCAGCTTTGCTTCGCTCGTGTTAAACGGTACTGTATAACTTCCGGCTTCCTGATTGCCGTTCACGAGTGTAGCAACTTCACGACCAAGCACATCATACACCTTGAGGGAGACCAAACCGGCATTTCCAATTGTGTATTGAATCTTTGTTGACGGATTGAATGGGTTCGGATAGATTTGGTCGAGAGAAAAAGCTTGAGGCACTACATCATTTTCGACCGAGGTAACTGTTGCCGGTTTGGTGACGGCATTGGAGGCTAATGTAACCGCAGCAATCCGTGCCAACGCCCTGCCCTCCAGTGTTGCCCCGGTATTCAGCGAGATGGATTGATCCGCCATGATGGTTCCCTTGAAGACCGAGGTCGTTCCAAGAGTAGCTGACGTGCCAACCTGCCAAAAGATGTTGGCTGCTTTGGCGCCGCCGACGAGAATCACTTGGATACC
>JBAZPZ010000213.1:0-2737 GCA_041645495.1 Fidelibacterota bacterium
ACCAAAGGAACGCCGCGAGTTATTAACAACATCTGCGATCTCAGTTTGGTCGTCGGTTTCGGCAAACATGTGCCTCTCATCGACGAGCATATCGTCCAGGGAATCATCGAATCGGAAGGTAAATAACATGGTGCGGATGCGGGACATCCTGAAATCTTACGAGGACCTTCAGAAGGATTCAAAACCTGACGAACAGTCAGCCCAACCTAAACCGGAATCTGCTCAGGAGACGGAATCGCTATTTTCGGGTTTAAGCGGTCTGGACGCGATTCGAAAGGCAATTCAGAACAATTTCAAGACGAGCGAAACCAGTCAGATTTTTGCCCCAAGATCCAGGGCAGAATCCGCGACGCCAGTAACTTCTTCAATTACACCCGAGATCGAACCTCCCCAATCGCCAGTCCAAAATATAACTGAGCCGGTAGCCACCGCTATGCCGCCGCCGATACCGCCCAAAAAGGAGCCGGTAATCGTTATTCCTCCGTCGGTTCAACCCAAAACCGAAACAATCCAGACCGTTTCCGTGCAGGCACCGTGGAAAGAGTCAACCGAAGAGGCGGCAACGACCAAACTGTACATGGATTTGCATCGGATCGTCGAAAAAGTCGTTACGGATATTAAAAACAATCAACCGATTTCCACCGAACCCTTGAAAGCGATCGTTCCGGAATTGATTAGTTTGGTTTCCAGTAGCGAATTATTATTTCTAAGAGCGATCCAACGAAAACGTTATGCGACCTGGGTCATTTCCCATTCCGTCAATGTGGCTATCTTCGCTCTTAAAATCGGCAACGGACTAAAATATTCACGCGAAAAACAAGGTCAACTGGCGCTTGCGGCTTTGTTACACGATGTCGGCATGGTCAAAGTCCCCAACCGTATTTTATTTAAGCATGGAAAACTTACCGACACGGAGTTCGATCATATCCGGGAACACCCGATCCACGGATTCGAAATCGTCAAACACCTAAACGACGAATATCCGTACATCGTGAACTCCGTCTATCAGGAACAGGAACGCGAAGACGGCACCGGCTACCCGCAGGGACTGAAAGCCGCCGAAATTTCCGAATATGCCAAGATCATCGGAGTTGCGGATGTCTTTGAAGCGCTCGTCCACGGCCGAACGTACCGCGACGGATTCATCACTTATAATGCAATTCAAAAAATTATCGAAAGCAAAGCCAAGCAATTCAGTCCGAAGATCATCCGCGCGCTCGTCAACGGCGTCTCGATGTATCCCGTCGGTAGTCTGGTAAAACTGAGCACGGATGAAGTCGCCCGCGTGGTTTCCGTCAACACTCTACGACCTGTGCGCCCCGTCGTCGAAGTCCTCGAAGATAACGAAGGCAGAAAACTAAAATCTCCGCTCCGTATCAATCTGGAGACGGAACCGCTAATCTATATTACCAAGCCGATCATTGAATAGTAACCGGCATATCCATCAATTCCTCTGAATCAGAATCATCGTGACGGACTCATCCGGTAAGTTTGCTTTGATGACATCCGACAATCGTTCCTGAATCACAGAGAAATCAGCCCGATCAATAAAAACGTTCGAATATTTCGTGATTTCCTTCCGGCAACCACCAGCGCGCCGGTTTTTTTTTGCGCCAGACAGACGGCTAATTTGACGAGCGCTTTTCCGGTATCCGTTCCTGAGTTGGTCATTTGTTCGGATTTCGTGATAATTTCCGAAGGTGAATTCTCGACGCGAAGAAGCGCATTGAGACCTCCCTTGAACTCCGCCAGCCGAACGACATCCGAAGTGAACCGTCGCAGACCGTTGAACTGAACGAGTGCGATCCGTCCATCGGTTTCTTCCGAAAAATGCCAGTATCCCGTTTTATCGGAGATTTGCGGAATATTCGTCGCGGAAATTCTGAAGCCGTTGATAGATGGAATTTCTTCGGGGAAAATCCGATAAATCGCCGGTGTCGATTGATCTTGAACGATTACTTCCCGCGGCATCGGGCTTGGCGTCATGCTTTCCAGCACGAACGCCGCCACGAAACAGCCACCGAAATACCTCCGACAACCAAAAACAGAAACCACAAATAATAAGTCATTTCCTGTGTAAAAAGGACGAGTGGCTGGAAAGAATAACGGCTCTCAAACAAATAATAAATAAGAGAAAAACCGACTATCGCAACTGATAAAATCTGAAAGCCCGCTCTACTGAACGCGTTTCTTTGATGAAAAACCAAGTCCCGGATGACCATTAAAAGGAATAGCGTAACGGCGAGAAAAAGGAATGTGCAAAGCGTCGAAGCGATACTCCAGACAAACGGAAATTCGGCCAGAAACGGATTATCGTCCCACAGAACGAGATATCTCCGGAGACAAAATTGCGGCAGGAAAACGCAGGCGGCCAGCGCAAGTATTCCGCTTCCCAATGCGACGAGATTGCGCTTCGTCGTCATTCCGATTCTCAGGAAAATCCATTTGACCGACCGGTACAGGCAGACAATGGCCAGCGCAATGACGATCTCACGCTCATATTGGTACATTTTGATGAATGTCGGCACCCGATAAAAAGTGACATCGGCGATGAACACGAGCGCAAAAAGCACGATCGATGCGAAAAGAAGCAAGAAAATTTTAATGTATTTTTTCATCCAGTTTCCGGTCAACTATTTCAGCGCTGACAAGCCGCGCTTTATCCACTCCGATCGTTATTCGCCAAACAACGTTCATTTCTCAACAAACCGTTAAGTATAAATCTATTTAAAAAGAT
>JBAZPZ010000214.1:0-2720 GCA_041645495.1 Fidelibacterota bacterium
CGAATAGCCGATCGGTGTTCCACCGAAAATGACCGGTATTGAGTCGATAATTCCGGTTTATCGATGAACATTCTTACCTTTTCAAAAGCCGCCGGCGGGCAGAAATAATCCTTCTCATCCAATCCGTCTTTGGCTGAAGCGTCTTCGCCGATGAAAACAGATGAAAGTTCCTCTTCGTTATCGATCAGAGTAAGTTCCAAATGTTTTTCGGCGATTACCGGAAGAGAAACCGTTTTCGCCAATGCGGCCGAGACATTGAACGGAATTTTCAATTCGGTCAGATTATTCTGATTATAAAAATAATACCCGACATACGGATCGAACGTCGATGGTTGCGACCAACTGCCATTCCAACCATAAATGACTGCGTTTGAAGCTATGCCGTTTTCCGATTGAACATCCGTCCAATTCACACTTTTTTGAAACGGATTCGAGATCAGGTTCCAGCCATCATGAAGCGGAATAGAATAGGTCAGATCGGATGTCAGTTGAACCGCGGTGACTTCTTTGGCGATTTTCATCGCACTGCGGCCGAGAATCCAGAATGCGCGCCCGGGCTGAAATTTGAAGGTTTCACTGCCGTCGTACTCGATCTGGTAATTTGCCGAATCACCATCGTCCCAGCAGGCATTCCAGTCGCGCGGCGATTTTCCGTCGAGAAATTTGGATATCGCCACCAGATCGGCTCCCGGCATTCCGATAATCTTGTAATTTGTCGTATTGTCGGCGTTTCCGAAGCTGATCGTTTTCGACGCGCGAAATTCCTGAGGATATGAAAAAATCGTAAACTCCGAACTGACTGCCGAAACATTGGCGTTCGAGGCGTCGCTGATCCGGATTAAACACGTTGCAGAAGCGTCATCAGCGACAGTCCATTCATAAACGCCATTCACCGCTGGCGTTGAAGCAACAACGGAAAGCCATGTCGTTCCATTATCGACTGAATATTCGATTTTCACATTTGTAATATTCTCAGACGTCCATTCGATATTCCGAACATAGCCCGTCGGCCATGTCTCACCTGCTAAAGGCGACGCAACCGAAATCGGCGGCACCGCGCCGTAGGCTTTAATACACAAATCATAGACACTCTCCGTTCCAGTGCCGATCTTTGTCCATGTCGAGCCGCTTGGACTAATCCAGCATTTACCTGTTTCGATCGTCGGGTTGGAATAGCCTTCGGAGATCGACTCAACCGGAATCGGATAATTGTACGATCCGGTTTGGTACTTGACTTTAACATAAAAATCCGAGGTCTTTTTAAATGAAATCGGCGTCGGCAGATCGAACATATAATAGCCGGGAAGTTTGCAGGTCTGATAAGAAATCGAACCAATCAAATCATCATCCTTCAATGTTGAGCCATCAAAGTCATCGTAAATATCGATCTTGATGTAAGCGTTCGCGCCAGTGACCCATGTTCCGATCTTGGAGAGAACAAACGGACCGTTGGTAATTAAGCGAACCAATCCTGCTCCTGAAATTCCGCCGTAGCCGACCGAACTGGTATTCCCGAGATCGTCATAGCCGAGCACGCGAACGCTGGAGTTATAATCCAACCTTGTCGGAAAATAGCCCACAGACGAATTGGCTTTTGTGTCATTGTACGAAAGGTAAAAATAGCCGTTTTCGCCGAAAATCGGTCCCCAACTATTGCGAATGATCCACGCGCCGTTGCCGCCAGTGGTTACTTTTGTATCGTCCCAACCGACGATCAACACGGCATGATTCGTCGATGAATCGGCAGAACCGCTATAACAATAGGTGAAATCGTTTCGGTTGTATGCACTGCTTTCCCATCTCATGTTCGTATAAAGCGCACCATAATCTATCAACGCTTGTTTGATCGTATTCATAACGTTGGGAAGTTGACGCAAATCGGGGATATACGATACTTCGTGAAATTCTGTCGGGCAAGTTCCTTCGCTCGCGGTATAAGTCGATTCCAATTCCAGAATCGGGCCCGATCTTCGGGTAAAATAGGCCATCGCCATTTCGATGTTTCCGCCCTCGCACGGATCGAGCTCAAAGCCGTGACAATTGTTCAAATTCTCTTCGGAAAGATCGAAGTCACCGAGTCCGTTTATTTTCCATTTGGATTCGATGGAGCCCATCGTAGCGAACGTCCAGCAGGAGCCGCAATTTCCCTGATCTTTAACGGATGTGACGAGTGAGGTTCCACCCGTTCCGGCTGTTCGCATATCATAGACGAGATCAGTAATAACTGCCTGATCGAACGAACCGGATGAAAATCCTGCAAAACTTGGTAGGAACGGCGGCGGAACTTCGCCGAGCAGATAGCCTTCACTGGAATATTCCGGCGTCCTTTTTCCTAATACTTTTTGATTCTGATAACGGATAAAATCCGGATTCAGCGGAGCAACTTGCGGTTTCTCTTCGCCAAAAAGCGTTGCTGATAATATCGATAACACAGTAATGAAATATATCTTCTTCATGATCTTCCTCGTTCACTAATTCGGCCTGGCTGGCGGCAAATCGATCGGTTTTCCTTCGGATTCTCCTCCGGCGAGTATGGCAACAACCGTTCCGACAACGATTGCCGATCCGATTCCGCCATACAACAGCGTCCGGTTCTTGACCGGTTTTGCCGTCACCTGAAAATAATAGTCGGCAACGTTCGTTCCCATCTGAAACTCATCGGTGAAATCCCAGATGATCGAGCGGTTTTGTCCGGCGAATTTGCCTTTGCCGATGTCACC
>JBAZPZ010000215.1:0-2713 GCA_041645495.1 Fidelibacterota bacterium
CTCCTGAGAAATCAGGTCAACCAGCACTTCACCGATGCAGATAACGTCGAATCGTTTCATCGCAGGTCGATCACAGTTTTCAGACTTTTATGTTGTCTTTGATTTTCAAAAGCGGCGTGAATCTCGCTCAATCCGAACGACCGGATGTCGATGCCGTCAAAGTCGATCCGCCCGGCCGCAAACAGATCGACCGCAGTTTTAAAGGTAAATGGATTCAGGAAAGAGCCGGTTATGCTGATGTCGCGCCGGTAAATGTCGTATGGTGCCATCGGCAATTTTTGCTCGGCCGGGCTGACGCCGAAAATAACCAACCGTCCGCCGTTTTTCACTAAGCGGTAAGCCAGTTCGACTGCCGGAATGGCTCCGGCGCATTCGATGACCGCATCCGCACCGCCTTGCGTGACATCGAAAATTTTTCGTTCGCTTTGTTCATCGGGTGCGAATGCCAGGTCAGCGCCCATTTTCAGGCAAAGTTCACGGCGTTCCGCATCCGGCTCGATCACGATTATCTGATGGGCGGGCGACAGGCGCGCCAGTTTTAACATGAGAATGCCGATCATTCCGCCGCCCATAATAATCACGGTTTCGCCGGGTTGAACGGCGGCTTTTTGAAAACCGTAAAGCGCGCAGGAAAGCGGCTCCAGCAAAGCCGCCCGAACCGGATTCGTCGCTTGCGGCAACTGGAAACATTGTCCGGCTAGCGCGATACAATACTCGGCGAATCCGCCGTCGATGTCAACGCCCAACGCGCGCAGGTTTTCGCACAGATTGACTTTGCCTTGCCGGCAAAACTGGCATTGGCCGCAGAAAATATTCGGATCGATCGCCACCAGATCGCCGACCGCAAGATTGCGGACGGCGCGGCCGCATTCAACGATATGGCCGCAAAATTCGTGTCCGAGAACGACCGGCGGCGTCGCATGCGACTGCCCGGCCACGATCTTGATGTCGGTTCCGCAGACACCGCAAACCGCAATTTTTATCAGAACTTCGTTGGACTTGATCCGTCGAAGTGACTTTTCAGTTAAGTTTAATTCTTTACCGTTGTAAACGGCGGCGTGCATGATTCGTTTCATTAATTCTTCAATCCTGTTGTGGCCATACTTTCGATGAAATAACGCTGGAAGAAGGCATAAACCAGAACGATCGGAACCGCCAGAAGCGTCGCGGCGGCAAGTTGCGCGCCCAACTGCCCATCCGCCTGCCCGCCGACGGCAAAGATCGTCACCATTTGCGGCAGAGTCATCAATTTCTGAAGGCGAATGACGATCAACGGCCAGAGCACGTCATTCCAACTGCCCATAAATGAGACAATTCCGACCGTGATAATTACCGGCTTTGAAATTGGATAAATGATGCGAAATAAAATGCTGAAGTCGTTACAGCCGTCGATTTTGGCGGCGTCGATCAGATCTTGCGGAATGTCCATGAAAAATTGCCGGAAAAGCAAAATTCCAAATGCGCTGATCATTCCCGGAACGACCAACGCCATATAACTGTCCACCCAGCCGAATTTAACCATCAAAATGTACATCGGAATCAGCGTGATCTGGAACGGAATCACCATCGTGAACAGAATTACACCGAGCAGAAAATCGCGACCGAAGAAGCGCAGACGCGACAACGCATAGCCAACAATCGAACCGAACAGGATCACCGAAAACGTGACGCAGGCAGAAACGAACAGGCTGTTCAATAAAGCCTTTCCAATCGGGATTTTTTGAAAAACAGCGATGTAACTGCGCAGGGTAAAATTCGACGACCAGAGCCCGATCGAGCCAATCTCGGCTTCCGGCTTGAACGTCGCCGAAATCATCCACAAAAACGGATAGGCGAAAATCAAGCCGCCCACAATCAGTAAAATATAGATTAGACTTTTCTTCATCAGTCTTTTCTCTCTACGAATTTTTTCTGGATTAAAACAACGATCAGGATGATAAATGCAAAGAAAAATCCGAGCGTCGCCGCATAGCCCATGTGCCCGAAATAGAACGCCTGATTATAAATGTAAAGCATCGCCGACAACGTGCTGTTCATCGGCCCGCCGCCCGTCATGACAAACGGCTCGATAAACAGCGAAAAACCTCCAATCGTCGAAAGAATCACCACCAGAACCATTGTGCTGTTCAGCGCCGGTAAAGTGATGTGGAAAAACTGCTGAACCGGTCGCGCGCCATCGATTTCTGCGGCTTCGTAAAGGTAGCGCGGAATACCCTGCAACCCGACCAGAAAAAGCACGATGTACAACCCGATATTTTTCCATGTCGCCATAATGGCGATCGACGGCATCGCCCATTTGGGATCGATAAGCCACGGAACTTTCGACAAACCGAGTTTCGTCATTAGCAGATTCAGAAGCCCGGTCTCGTAGGCGTAAAGTTGTTGCCACAAAATCGTGATCACAACGCCGGAAACGATCACCGGAAGAAAATACAGCGCTCGGAAAAAGCCTTTCAATTTGATTTTCTGGTTCAGCAAAACCGCCAACAGAAGCGCCGTGACAATTTGCAGAGGAATATGGATCGCCAGGAAGACGAGCGTGTTCCGGATCGAAACGAAAAACTGCACGTCGTGAAATAACCGGTAGAAATTCCGCAGGCCGATCCATTGCATCGGCGTGACGATATTCCATTTATGAAAAATCAGGATAAAAGAAAAGACCAGCGGAAATCCGATGAACAGGCAAAAATATATAAGGTACGGTAGGCTCATC
>JBAZPZ010000216.1:0-2712 GCA_041645495.1 Fidelibacterota bacterium
TCGGAAGGTGAGGCGGAAGAGGCGTTCGGCGACCAGATTAGGGCGCTCGTCGAAGGTGGCGCGGATATAATCATTTTGGAGACATTTTCGGATTTAACCGAGATTCATCAGGCGATCAAAGCCGCGCGTAAAGTTTGTTCGTTGCCGGTTATTGCGCAGATGACGATCGACGAAAACGGAAATACAAGTTATGGAACGTCGGTCGAACAAATCGCTCAGCAGTTGACCGAATTCGGTGTCGATGTTGTTGGGTTGAATTGCGGCGTCGGTCCTCAAATGATGCTTGCCTCGCTGGAACGTATGACATCCGTGACCGATACGCCGATTTCCATCCAGCCGAATGCCGGATTTCCGAGGAAAATCGAAGGCCGGGCGATTTATCTGTCGTCGGCCGAATACATGGCGGAATACGCCCGCCGATTTATTCTTGCCGGCGCTAAAGTGATTGGCGGTTGCTGTGGAACGACGCCGGAATATATTCTGGCAATGCGTGGTGCGATTCAATCGTTGATTCCCGGTCGGAAGAAACAACATATCGATATCAAACCGATAACAGTCTCCGGTGTCACTCCTGTTCCGATCGAACAAAAATCAAAATTCGCAGCGAAATTGGCGCGTCGGGAGTTTGTGACCAGTGTCGAACTCGTGCCGCCGCGCGGGATCGAGGTCTCGGCCGCGATTTCCACGACGCAACTTTTAAGAGACGTGGAAGTCGATTCGGTGAATATTCCCGAAGGGCCGCGGGCTCTTTCCAGAATGGGCGCGACCTATTTATCTAAGATTATTTTGGACGAAGTGGGAATCGAACCGATCGTTCATTACACATGTCGGGATCGAAATCTGCTGGGAATTATTTCGGATCTGCTTGGGATTCACGCGTTAGGTTTACGGAATCTGCTTCTCATTACCGGCGATCCGCCGAAAATGGGCGATCTGCCAAACGCAACGGCGGTTTTCGATATCGACTCCATCGGGCTTGTGAATGTCGTCAACCGGTTGAATCGCGGTGTCGATCTCGGTGGAAATCCGATTGGCAGACCGACGGAATATTTAATCGGCGTCGGCGTCAATCCGGGAGCGATCGACCTGGATAACGAATTGCGCCGGTTTGAATGGAAGGTGAAAGCCGGTGCGGAATTCGCGATCACGCAACCTGTATTCGACGTCAAGATATTATTCAACTTCCTCGAACGGATTCGTCCGTTCGGTATTCCGATAGTCGCGGGCATCTGGCCTTTAGTGAGCCTTCGAAACGCTGAATTTATGAACAATGAAATTCCCGGGGCGCATGTTCCGGATGAAATCATGAAACGAATGGCTTCCGCCCCGACGCGCGAATCGGCGTTAAATGCTGGCCTGACGATCGCCCGCGAAACGATTCAACAGATTTTTACCTCCGTCAGCGGAGTTCAGATTTCGATGCCGTTCGGGAAAATCGACGCCGTGCTGAAGGTTTTGGAAATCCTTCCGGCGCTGAAAACGGTTAACAACTCCAGAGTTGGCGCAGAATAACGTAGAAAAACAATCCGGCGACGAGCGTGATGAGAGCCGTTTTCACTCCCGGCGAAAACCGGGATTTTCTCTTTTTTTTATGCTGATTCTTTCCCATAACTTTATCCACTTTATTCGGTTGTATGATCTATCAGTGAGAAAAATGTCCGGCCTTTTTTTTCTTCGCGATTTCTGACAAACGTCCAGACGCCGATCCAGAATAAGGCGAAAAGGACGCCCAATAACAGTCCAGCCAGAACATCCAGCGGAAAATGAACGCCGACATAAACGCGAGTGAAAGCAATCATCAGCGCGAAAGTCAGAAAGGCATAGCGATATTTTCGAAAAAAGAAAGACAGGACGAACATGCCCGCCGAAACATTTGCGGCATGATTCGACGGGAAACCATATTTTCCGCCCCTTTTAACTAATAAATGGACGTTTTCAAGCGATCTTGACGGCCGGATCCGTTTAAAAGCTGGCTTCACGACGCGTGCGCAGATGAAGTCGGATGTTCCTACGGCCAGAATTGAAATGACGATGGCGAGCCGGATTTTCTTGTTGCCGAAAATAAGCAGGATGACCGCGAGAACAAAGAAGATGGAAAAAAGGAAGACGATATTGGTCAGAACCGGCATGATCCGGTCAAATAGTGCGTTGGCAATTTTGACGTTGAGGAAATAAAATACGGCAGTGTCTAACCTAAGAATCGTTTCCATATTTTGTCAGTGTGTTTTTTCTAACTCAATGATCATAGTCGCAAACTTAGTAAAATTGGATGAAAATACAAGGGATTTGATTTGCCAGTGGATTATCAGTAAATTCTGCTGGTTTTTGACTGAGGATGAAAGAAAAATTATGAATATTAATGTACTGAAATCCAAAATACACCGCGCAACCGTCACGGAAACGCGTTTGAATTACGAAGGAAGCGTCACGATCGACCGTGAATTGATCGATGCCGCCCATTTGCATATCTACGAAAAAGTACAAATCCTGAACATCAACAACGGTTCACGTTTTGAAACCTATGTCATCGAAGGAACTGCCGGGGAGCGGGAAATTTGTCTGAACGGCGCCGCCGCTCGTTTAGCTCAGCCCGGCGATCTGATCATTATTCTTTCCTATGCAAGCGTCGATGAACAGGAATTGAAGGATTGGAAACCGGTCGTCGTTCACGTCGATGCCGGAAATAATCCCATCTGATTTGCCGATTCGGCG
>JBAZPZ010000217.1:0-2673 GCA_041645495.1 Fidelibacterota bacterium
AGCGGTCACGAAGCAGGTTCTGCTTTCGCAATCCGACGGCGCGCCTCATTTCACGATGCGTCGATTCGAAATAGAACCGGAAGGCTTTTCGTTTTATCACACGCACGATTTCGAACATGAAATTTACGTTCTCTCCGGAGATGGCGTCGTCAGAAGCGATGACTCCGAAACGCCAATCCATCAGGACATGGCGATATTGGTCGCGCCCAATGAAATCCACCAGTTCATCAATCGCGGTCAAACGAAGTTGATTTTTATTTGCGTCGTTCCGAACGACTGATCCCGGTTCGTCTTCCGGCACTTTATCCAAAATATAAAAACTTTCTGAAATCTAACGTCTTTTTGTAGATTAGTTCGTGAATGAACTTATTGCGATCATAGACGACGAACCGGATATTCGTGAACTGGTGAGGATTCATCTGAGCAAGGCCGGTTTTCGGACGGCTCTCTTTCCGGATGCGAGACGGTTTTTCGATTGGCAGAAAAACAATCTTCCGAACCTGATCGTCCTCGATCTGATGTTGCCGGACATGGATGGCACGGAAGTTTGTAAAATCATAAAAAATGACGAACGCTCGGCGCGCGTTCCGGTCATCATGCTAACTGCCCGAACCGATGAGATCGATAAAGTGCTGGGACTTGAGATCGGCGCCGACGACTATGTGACAAAGCCGTTCTCGACGAAGGAATTGGTCGCGCGGGTCAAAGCCGTCCTGCGTCGGACGGAAACGACTGCTTTGCCGAAAACGCTCGTCACTTATGAAGGACTGACAATCGACTTTGAGAAGTACGAAATTTCGGCGGATGGGAAATCGATCAACCTGACGCCAACCGAATTTCACATTTTAAAAATTCTGACGCGGAAACCCGGTTATGTATTCAATAGAGACCGGATTCTTCAGGAGTTGTGGGGCGAAGACAAGATCGTTATCGCCCGGACGATCGACGTTCACATTAAAAACCTTCGCGACAAACTGGGAAAATACGGCAAGTGCATACAAAACCTGCGCGGGATCGGATACAGGATTCAAATATGAAAAAAACCTTTTTCTCGAAAATATTCACCGGTTACCTGATCGTTATCCTCTCGCTGACCGGGTTGATCCTCTTTGCGTCGCTCCGGTTGATCCGGACCCAGACGGTCAACACGCTGTCGATCCAGATGGTGAATTTCAATCATGTATTGGCGCGCGGATTCGCACCGTTGATCGTAAACCGAAACTACGCCGAATTAGACCGGTTGACAAAGGAATACCGGACTGAAACGACGACGCGAATTACCATTATCGACACGACCGGAAAGGTGATCGCCGATTCCGAAAAAGACCCGCGGCAGATGAACAACCATCGCTTCCGCCCGGAAATCCGCACGGCGCTCTCGGGCGCGGTTGGTTCGGATATACGGTTCAGCGGCACGGTCGATTCCGAGATGTTGTACATCGCCACGCCATTTGTTCAAAACGGACAAACGATTGCCGTCATTCGGTCAAGCATCTATTTAAGCGACGTCAGGACGATGATCGTCGGTTTCAAGCAGCGGTTGCTCAGGATTTCGCTCGCTTGCGTCGTTCTGGCGATGGCGATTTCATTTCTACTGGCGAAAAGTACGATCCGTCCGATCCGGCTATTGGTCAGGGCATCGCGGAAAATCACCGCCGGCGATTTCGACCAGAAAGTTCACTGGACAAAGAATGATGAGTTCAGGGAATTAGCCGAAAGTTTCAACCGCATGACTTCGGAAATTCAGCGTCTTTTCGACGATATTTCTCTCCGGCATAACGAAATTAAAACGATCATCTCGTCGATCCAATCGGGATTGGCGGCGCTGGACGCATCGGGAAAAGTGACATTCTTCAACGATTCATTTTCGGAAATCGTTCATCGCCAACCGATCGACGGCAGGTTCTACTGGGAAATATTACATGAACCGGTCTTTATCGATTTTGTCAAGAAAACGGCGGAGAGCCGAACCGGTTCGACCGTGGAGATCCCGAAACTTCGGGACGGGCGGCCGTTCCTCTGCAGTTCGACGTTCATCGAAGAAAACCGGGAAATAATTCTCCTATTCTCCGACATCTCGGAAATGAAAGCGCTTCAGAAACTTAAAAAAGACTTCGTCGTCAACGTTTCGCATGAACTTCGAACGCCGCTGACTGCGATCAAAGGCTTTATCGAAACTCTGCAGGACGAACCGGATGCGGAGAAGCGTCGATACATCGACATCGTTGCGCGACACACCGACCGACTGATCGCCATCGTGAACGATCTGCTGAATTTAGCGGAGATCGAAGATCGGCCGGTTCTGCAGATCGAGGAAGTGGATTTACAGGCGCTGGTGAAAGACACGATTCACCTTTTCGAGAAGAAGATCGCCGAAAAAGGTTTGAATATTGAGGTCGATATTTCCGAACAGGCGAGAACGCTGGACGCCGATCCTTTTCGACTGCAACAGGTGTTCATCAACCTGATCGACAACGCGGTCAAATATACAGATCAAGGCATCATCTCCATTTCAGCGCAGAAAACCGATCGGGAAATCCGGATCGAAATCCGGGACACCGGCATCGGCATCGCCAAAGAGCATTTACCGCGTCTTTTCGAGCGCTTTTACGTCGCCGATAAGTCGCGTTCACGTCAGCTCGGCGGCACCGGATTGGGATTGTCCATCGCGCG
>JBAZPZ010000218.1:0-2672 GCA_041645495.1 Fidelibacterota bacterium
GGCGCTGAATACGCAAACAAGCCCCGGGCGTTGGAAAAAGCAACCATGACCAGCGATGTCTGGATGAACTGCAACCGGATGAACGGCGTCTTCCGGAACAACGGCATATGGTTCTTTGATAACGTTCTGGGCGACTGGGGCTTGGAATGGCCGAAAGGCTCCGGAAATAGCCCGATTTTCGCCGCCGGACAATATGTCGGAGCAAAAATCGATGGCGAAATCCGCGTCGCGGGCGTCCAGCATTCCGCCACGGAATTTCAACCCGGTTTAATCCTTTCAACCGATAACGCCGACAACAAAACTGCCGCCCAGTACAAATGGTATGAATTGAAAAGCGGTGGCGTAGGCGACTGGACCAACTGGCCTACCGATCAGGGCGCGCCATTAGATAAAAATGGCAATCCTATGTTAATCGGTGATCAGACGATATACAGTGTCTGGAATGATTTGGCGAACCATAGCCAATATGGTACGAACAAATTGAACGCAGAAGTTCACCAGATGGCGTGGGGATTCAATCGCGCCGATGCAATGGGCGACATGGTCTTCGTTAAATGGACTCTTGTAAACAAAAGCGGGAAAAAATGGGACGACACCTATTTCGTTATTTGGTCCGATCCCGATCTCGGAGGCGCAGGCGATGATCTTGTCGGTTGCGATTCGACCTTAGGTCTCGGTTACTGCTATAATGCAGTTGATAATGATCAGGTGTATGGCGGCGCACCACCTGCGGCAGGTATCGATTTCTTTCAGGGACCAATTGTTCCGGATTCCGGCAGTACTGTATCTTTACCTGATGGCACAGTCCTACAAGACAAAAAGATGCTCAAAATGACATCTTTCATTTTCTATAATAATGATGATACTCCGCAAGGAAATCCAAGTTCCGGCATGGATGTGTACAACTACATGACCGGTTTCTGGAGAGACGGAACACCGATTACGGAAGGTGGAACTGGTACCAATCCGGCAAATCCTCCCACGAAGTTCATGTTTTCCGGCGATCCGGAAACGAATACCGGCTGGTTGGACTCCAACCCGGCAGACCGCCGTTTTATGATGACGACAGGACCTTTTACGATGGAACCGTGGGTCGATTCAAATGGCGACGGAATTGCCACATTTGGCGAACCCGGCGTTCAGGAAATCGTTGCGGGCGTCATTATAGCACGCGGCGCTACGAATCTGAACAGCGTCACAACGCTGAAACAGGTCGATGAATTAGCCCAGTTAGCCTACGATTTGAATTTCATTCTGGCCAAAGCCCCTGCATCTCCGTTGTTAACGGTCAGTGAACTTCCTAACGAGGTTGTTTTGACATGGAATGGAAATTCTGAGATCAATTATGATGGAAGTCCGTACGAATCAGCCGATCCGATCGTTGCACAGGCATACGGCGATACGGTTATCATGGACAATACCGTGAAAGAAATTACCGATTCGACGTATAATTTCTACGGTTATACTGTTTATCAATATTCGGATGCATCCGGAGCCGATCCGGTAAAAGTCGATGCTTGGGATATTGGTAAAAATGCTGATCCTACGCCCTATTCCAAACAAAGGTTCATCAGACTATTAGTCAATAAAAATCCGAAAGTAGGTGATGTCGGCGCTCCTCTCGTAAACGGAAAGGAGTACTATTTTGGCGTTACTGCACAAGGATATTTGGAATTTGGTGCGCCGCAGATTCTCCCGAGCGCCGCGACCATCGTTGCAGCTACTCCTCGTTATACCGCTGGTGTCAGGTACAGCGCATCCTATGATGACACGCTGGAGGTAACTCATGATGCTGGTAGTGCGACTCCGAGCGATGGCTCAACGACAGTTTGGGTGGTCGATCCTTCCAAGACGACTGGTGCAGACTACTCCGTTACTTTCAATCCGGATTTAACCTGGAACCTGATTAAAGCGCCGAATGATACGGTTATTGCAAATGAACCGAATCAGACAGGAAATGATGCTTATAATGTTGTAGATGGTTTAATGGTCAAGGTTCAGGGACCGGATCCGGGTATCAATCTAAGTATTCCCGGTCCATATGGCGACTATCCCGGACATATGGGATATGGGGTTAGCGGTGGAACACGCTGGGTTAGTTGGCCGACAAACTGGGGACTTGAAACCATGGGGGGGAGCCTTGGAAACGGTTTCAGTTTCTTTGGTAGCGATGTAGCGCCTTCCGATTATGTTGATGTTGAACTTAGGTTTGCGGGAGTCGATTCGTGGCCTCAGTCTGATTCATCAGCTGCCGCATTGATGGCGGTATCGAAATCCCAACATCCCGACCGTTGGGGAAAAGCCGTCGTGTATCGCCGCGATTTGGGATATGCTCCGCAGGCAACCCTCGCCGATATTCCGATTGTTGCTTGGGATCTTGAAAACAACCGTCAGCTGAAGATCGCCATTGTTGAAGACGGACGCGCTGGCGTTGGCACCGGCAACTTCCAGTGGGATATGGGGTGGAATGGTTCTTCATTCGCTAAATACGGTGGTCGCGAATATGTATTTATCATCAATGACACTTATGATCAAACATATACAGACTATATTAGCGGAGTGCTGGATGGCACTTATAATAATGTTATGTATGCTGCAGGATGGGGGACTCGTGGTCTTCCATATCTCAAATCGGTATTTGATATTCAGATTTATGCCAGCAACATCAACAC
>JBAZPZ010000219.1:0-2657 GCA_041645495.1 Fidelibacterota bacterium
TCCCAAACCAAGGAAGCCAAACACGCTCTGGTCAAGGTCTATCACCTTTATCATGAATTGGGCAAGCCGGGACTGGATGTTTATCTAAGCGAGATAATAAATAATTCTGAGATGAATGAAAATCTCAAGCCGATGGCATACGAACTGTTAGCCGGCGATTATCTTTACAACAAGGATTTAGTAAATGCGGGTAAAATATACGACGAGATACGACAGAAATACCCCGATTCAGAACATGAGAAACTGGCGTTATTTTGTCAGGCGTTGGCGACTCGAATTGATTTGAACGATGTCGAGAATGCCAAAGGCTATGTTGAAATAATGAAACAAAAATATCAAGATGATGAATTGACTTTTCGCGCAAGTGAAGAGATGGGTGAGAAAGTGGATTGGAGCCTTGCGAAGCGCACACGTCAGCCGGAAGCAATCAAACAAATCTTACCGGAGAAATTTGCGCTGAGAAACAATTATCCCAATCCCTTCAATCCGCGAACGACGATTGCCTTCGACCTGCCGGAAGAGTCTCATGTGACCCTGACGATTTATGACATCATGGGTCGGGAAATCGTCAGGCTGTTAGATGAGAATCAACCAGCTGGATTTCGCCATGTTATATGGGATGGTAAGGATAAGTCCGGGAGGACAGTCTCCAGCGGGATTTACCTCTATACGCTGAAAACCTCGGCGGGATTCAGCGAGACAAAGAAAATGGCGCTGATGAGATAGCCATTACATTCATAAACCTCCCGAAGGAATTCAACCTTTGGGAGGTTTGGTTTTTACGATGACAAAATATCAAAAAGCCGAGAACATCGTTCTGTTTGCAATCCTCGGCATTACGCCGCTGTTATTCTGCAACCCAATGACGTACAATTTCCATACGCCGAAGTATTTATTCTTTCAGTTAGCGGTCTTTTCCGGACTGGCGATTGTTCTGTTCAGGAACCGGCTTACCTTCCGGTTCAATCTGTTAGACGGCGTCATAATCATCAGATTACTCTGGATGGTTCCGTTGAAATTTCTCTTCGACCGGTATGCGAATTTGTTTGAAAATGCGGATATACTCGCGAGCCTGACGCTGTTTTATTTTCTGGTTCAGATCATGGTGTCCGACAGAACTGAAGCGGAAATTGCCCGATTTCTGAAACAAGTCTTTGTCGTTCTGGCTATCGTTTGTTCGATGGAGGCGATTTACGGATTGATGCAATATTGTGGATTAGATTTGTTTCATCCCGGCGGATATCCGTCGTATGAGTCCAAAGTTGTCGGAACTTTCGGTAGCGCCAATTCGATGGGTTGTTTTTTAGCGGTGTTGACGCCGGTTCTTCTTTATTTGTTCGGAATCCAAAAGACGAAAACCTTGAAGATTCTATGCGGACTCGGGATTGGCATAACATTAGTCGCGCTTGTTTTGACATTGAGTCGCGGAGCGTGGGCGGCTTTGATCGGCGGATTGATTTTTCTCATTTACCCATCGTCTGCGAAGTTTGTCAAAAAGAGAGTCTCCGGTCGGTCGGTAAAAATAGGAATTGTTATCGCGGTCATTTTGGCGATTTTACTGTTCATTGTCGGCATATTCTTCCTGAATCCCGATTCGGCGCTGGGAAGATTTTTCATCTGGAAAGTCAGCTGGCTAATGATTGCCGATCATCCAATAATAGGCGTCGGTTACGGCAATTACGGCTATCAGTATCTCAATTATCAGCAAAAGTTTTTCGATAATCCGTTCAATGCCCTATACTTTGACAAAGCCTGCAATATCAAACTGGCGCACAGTGAGTTTGTCCATGTCATGGCGGAAACAGGTATTATCGGTGGGTTACTTTTCTGTCTGCTAATTGCACTTTTCCTGAGCTACATCAGAAGAATACTGAGTCATCAAACAGCGAAGGAAGAGAATTTCCTGATTCGCGTGACAACCGCATCCTTTATCATTATTGCTCTCCATTCATTAGTAGATTCCGTTTTGCACACCTTACCAATTTCGATCCTGTTTTATTTTACAATTGCCGTCATTTCCGCGGTTTCGAAAAAGCACTCCGATCCGGACGAAAAATGGAGTGGAAAGATCAGATTCGGTAAAAAGACTCATGCATTTATCATTTTAATCGGTTTCATCCTGCTGGCATTTAATATTTACCGGGTTGTTTGGAAAGGAACCGGTTTCATCCATTGGAAAAATGGCCAGGTCGCGGTTCTTGATAGAAACTGGGACAAGGGCGTCGCTAATTATGAGAAAGCAATTCGATATATACCGGATAATGGCGAACTGCAATTTCATCTGGGCGCGGCGTACGCCTATACCGGTCAATTGGGAAAAGCGCTGACATTGATCCGACAATCGCAGAAAAGTTTCAATGACAAAAATATTTACCTTGTGCTCGGACAAATCTACCTGCGGCTCGGCGATTATGCGAAGGCAGAAGAAAATCTGAAAACAGTGACTTACATGTATCCGCAGCTCCTGTCTCCGCATCTTCTTTTGGCGAAATTATATCAAGTGGCGGGCTATCAGTCGAAAGCCGTCAGCGAACTGCAATTCATCATCGAAGCAGAGCCGAAAATTATGTCCGAAGAGGTGATAACGGTTAAAAAGGACGCACAGCGGATGTTATCCCGAAGCTTCGGGATGGTTCGATGATTTTGTGGAAATGACC
>JBAZPZ010000220.1:0-2654 GCA_041645495.1 Fidelibacterota bacterium
TTATCCTATCTACTTTTCCCGCTTGTTCTATGACGCGCCCATATTGCAGTCGCCACTGCAATGCGTTGGAAATCGTCAGGTATCCGACCTCAGGTTTCTTCTTCAGGATTTCTTCCGCTAATAGTCGCGCCTGAATGTCATCAAGCGGTAAAAATCGTTCCGACATATAAGCAACCAAATCGTCTAAATTTCCGTTGTTATCCAATATCTTGAGAATACCGGATGTTGTCTGATAATCTGCCGTCCTACTGGCATCCACAAAAACTACATGAACGATGTTGAGAGTAGCCGTTCTGGTTTTCCGATCATCTTTTTTATCATAAACGAAAACCAAAAGCGAATAACCCAGTCCATATATTTTCTGACGGGCGGATTTGAATGGACACGATGACTGCGGTTGTCGAATGCTCGTGACTTTTATATCGACATCGAGTTTTGGAAAATCAATCCCTTTTGCCGAAGAACCTTTTGTGTACGTGTACTTCTTTGTTAGAGCATCTTGAAATTTGTGTTCCAAGTATGTTCCAACGGCTTTCCCATCTGTTACACCAAAAAGGCTTTGCTCCCGATGACCCGATTCCGTTTCAGCGAAAACTTGTGCCTCTTCCATCAGGTTCTTAACGGTGAGTGTTTTTGTCATTCTCTTTCCCCTTTTTATTTCATTTCCGCATACTTTCGCCACAACCGCTCACTGGCTTTTTGGCTTTCTTCAACGATGATTTCTTTGTCCAGCGTTAAAAATGCGCCGTCCTCGTAAATCATCCGCCCTTTCGCCATGACCATCGCCGCGGGAGCGTCGTACATGCCGTAAATCACATGGCCGGTCAAATTCCCGGAGTGAATCGGCGTCAGCGGCGTGTAATCGAACACCGCAATGTCGGCATTCGCGTCCGGTTCCAAAACGCCCGGCTTGCCGCCGAAAAATCTTCCGGCGATCCGGCTATTCGTCTCAAACAGCGCTTTCGGCAACGCCGAAAAAAGTATAGCGTCGTCGATTCCCGCCTGCCTCTGCGAGAGAAACCCGCTTCGCAGAGTCAAAAGCATATTGGACGTCATGCCGTCCGTGCCAAGTCCGACGTTGACTTTTTCCGGCAATGGAAACGGCAATCTTCCGACGGCGTTGTTCATGTTGGATTCCGGGTTGTGAACCAAAACAGCGCCGGATTTCCCGATCAGGGTGATTTCTTCCGGCAAAAGATGAACGCCGTGCGCGAGGATCGATTTCTTCGACAGCAGATTGAACCGGTTCAGCCGGTCAACGACGCCCTTGTAACCGAGTTTTTTGCAATACTCAGCGTCGATCGCGTCTTCGCCGCAATGAATGTGAATGCCGACTTCCGGATCGTAATTTTGTTCGATCTCTGCCATAGATTTTTCCGACAATGTGAAATTTGCGTGGAGCCCGAGAATTCCTCTCAGCGAATCGTCGTCCCGGTATTTTTCGATAAAATCAAGATTCTCTTCGATGCCGCGGTGAAAGACGTCTTTCCCATCGCGGTCGGAGATTTCGTAACACAATGCGGCTTGAATGCCACTGCGCTTGACGACCGAACCGATGATTTCGAGGCTTCCATTGACGTCCGTCGGCGACGCGTGATGATCGAAAACCGTCGTGACACCGCAACGGATGCAATCCAACAGCGACGCGAGCGCCGACAGTTGGATGGTTTCTTTGTCTAAAGCCTTATCCAATCGCCACCAGAAAAATTTCAGCCGCTCATGAAAATTCGTAACCGGCGCGGCGGGAATCAGTCCCTTCGACAATGCCGAGTAAAAATGATGATGCAGGTTGATCAGTCCCGGCAAAATGATCTTGCCCTGCGTGTCGTACACTTCCATGTCGATATTTTTCGGCGCTTTCTCGAAAACCTCTTCCTCGGAACCGATCAGTTTTACTTTCCCATCGGCGACGAAAACGCAACCGTCTTCCCAAACTTCCTTTTTCCCGTTAAAAAGCGGGCCGCCGTAAATGATCAACGGTTTGATCTGTTTCGGTTCCGCATCCTGTTCGTACTCATGTTTGTGCTCATGGTCGTGATCGTGTTCTATGTGGTGCATGTCTTGTCCTTTTTTCATGGTTAATCTTTCCTCCGGATCCATTTGCCGATCCGGTTTTCGGCAACACCTTCCAATTCGGAATAAATCCGCCTGCCTCGTAAATAAGTTGCGGCGATTTTACCGGCGAATTGCCAATTCTCGAACGGCGTCAATTTGCCTTTTGACAGGAAATCTCCGCCGTGAACCGTCACAGTTTGTTTTTCATCAATGACGACGAAGTCGGCATCCGAACCGACTTGAAACGCGCCTTTTTTCGGATAAAGTCCGAATCGTTTGGCGGCGTTCATCGATGTCAATTCCACCAATTGCGCCAGCGTGATTCGTCCTTTCCGGTAACCTTCCGAATACATGAACGGCAAGAGTGTTCCGGTTCCCGAAATGCCGCCGTAATCCGTCCAGATCGAGCCGGTCTGCTTTTGTTCCGCCGGACATGGCGCGTGATCGCTGGCGACAAATACTATTTCGCCATTTGCCAACGCTTTCCAGAGACGCCCGGAATCTTCCTTCGTTTTCACGACCGGCGCGGTTTTCAGAACGCTTCCTTGCTCAATCAAATCTTCGTTAGAAAATGCTAAATAATGCGGACAGGTTTCGCC
>JBAZPZ010000221.1:0-2648 GCA_041645495.1 Fidelibacterota bacterium
CTTGGCGCAGAACGGAACGTGGCTCTCGCCGAATTGAAAGACGCGGTGGCGCTGATTCGTCAGTCCGCCAAGACATATTTCCGTAGAAACAAGACGATCCTCAACGAATTCAAGTCAATTCTCAAGGCACGGAAACCAAAAGCGCCGGACACGCCCCCGCCGCCCGAAAACGCCTGATGCGTGTTTGACAAGGAAACCGAATCACAAGGCGTCCAAAAGCCTTCCGAAGGGAAACCTTCGGAAGGCTGGCGGGCTTCTCGTCTATGAATGTTTTCAAAGAGTCTTGGAAATCCGAAAAAACCGGAGTATTATTTACACAGATGAGTAAAAACGGCACAGATCACCGATTATTTCGGGAAATCATGAATTCGTTACAAAAACGGAAAGGAAATTCACATGCCCGTTATTTACGACAATATTGAACATGACTTACTCAAAGGGTTAGCAAATTCCATCACGGTTTCATTCCGCTCCGATTTCTGCGTGGGATATTTCAATTTGCGCGGGTGGAAAGAACTCTCCGATATGGTCGAAAAATATACCGGCGGCGAAGACACCTGTTGCCGTCTATTGGTAGGAATGCAAAGACTTCCCATCGAAGATATTCGCGAGATATTTTCAAGTGAAGAGAAACAAACGATCGACAACAAGCGAGCGATCGAACTTAAGAAAAGACTCGCACAGGAATTCAAAGACCAACTGACGATTGGCGTTCCTACGGATCGGGACGAAATCGGATTGAGAACTCTCAGCAGACAGATCAAAGACAAAAAAGTCAGAATCAAACTGTTCCTGAGATACCTTCTGCACGCTAAACTCTATTTGGTATTTCGCGACGATGCCATCAATCCGATCATCGGATTTGTCGGAAGCAGTAATCTGACGCTGGCGGGATTATCGAAACAAGGCGAACTAAACGTCGATGTATTAGACAAGGACGCGGCTCAGAAGCTGGCAGACTGGTTTAAAGAAAGGTGGAACGACCAATGGTGTATCGATATTTCCGATGAATTAACGGAAATTATCGACGAAAGCTGGGCTGGAGAAAGACTGTTGCCGCCCTATTATATCTATCTGAAAATGGCTTATCACCTGTCGTCTGAAGCGCTCGTTGGCTTGTCGGAGTTCGATGTCCCGAAAATATTCAAAAAGGAGTTGTTGGAGTTTCAACAAAAAGCCGTCAGAATAGCGGCTCATCATATTCATAAGCGGAATGGCGTCGTTATAGGCGATGTGGTCGGTTTGGGCAAAACGATTATCGCTTCAGCCGTTGCGAAAATATTTGAAGAGGATTTTTTCCTCGAAACGCTGATCCTCTGTCCGAAAAACCTCGTCAAGATGTGGGAAGACTATGCATATAAGTATCAGCTACGCGCAAAGGTGCTCAGTCAAAGCGTCGTTCAGACAGAATTGCCGGAAATGAAACGTTACCGTTTCGTGATTATCGATGAAAGCCATAATCTTCGCAATCGGGAAGGGAAAAGATACAAAATCATCACAGAATACCTAAAACGAAACGCATGCAAAGTTGTCCTGCTCACCGCAACCCCCTATAACAAGACGTTTATAGACCTTTCCAGTCAATTGAGACTATTCCTCCCCGAGGATCAAGATCTGGGTATTTGCCCGGAATTTGAAATACGAAAAATGGGAGCGGTGGCGTTTTCGGCAAAGTATCAAATTCCTCTGCATAGTCTCGGCGCATTTGAAAAAAGCACGTTCCCGGAAGACTGGCGAGAACTGATGAGGTTGTATCTGATTCGGAGGACGCGGAGTTTTATCAAAAACAATTATGCCAAAACCGACCCGGACAATCAACGGAAATATCTGACATTCGATGACGGAAGTCGGTTCTATTTTCCCGACAGAATTCCCAAAAGAGCGCAATATAAATTCGATCCGGACGATTCGTCCGACCAGTATGCGAAGTTGTATGCAAAAGAGGTTGTTGACCTGATCAATAGTCTGAAGTTGCCACGATACGGATTAGGACAGGAATTTTACCGGAATCCATCTTCCGGAAACGTACCGACCCCAAAAGAGACATTGATATTAGAAAATCTGAGCCGGGCGGGATACAGACTAAAGGGATTTGCCAGAACTAACCTCTTTAAACGTTTGGAGAGTAGCGGTCATTCATTTTTATTATCCGTCAGTCGGCATATTCTCCGAAATCATCTGTTTTTGTATGCGATGGAAAATCACCTCCCTTTCCCCATCGGTCAGCAGGAAATGGGCGAAATCGATGAACTGCTGTATAAAGACATCGATGCGGATCAGAATTCAAAAATGGAATTGATTGTTGAAGAAGCCGAATACAAGGAGAAAGCCAGACAGTATTATCAATACTTATCGACAGGAAAACAGTTTCGTTATGATTGGATCGCTTCCGATTATTTCAATAAAAAAGTAATGGAAGATTTGGAGAAAGACAGCCGGACACTTTTACAAATCATCGAAAAGGGCAAAGATTGGAACCCCGACAAAGACCGCCAATTAAATGCGCTGTTTTTGCTATGTCATCAGAAGCATCTCAATGATAAAATCATCGTCTTTACACAATATTCTGATACAGCTGAGTACTTATACAAAGAACTATGCAAACGCGGACTAAAAAAATGCGAAGTCGTCACCGGCAGTTCGGAAGA
>JBAZPZ010000222.1:0-2635 GCA_041645495.1 Fidelibacterota bacterium
CCTTCGCCCTTGCGTAAAACATCCAACTCCCCGATCGCTTGCCATTTTCCGATAGTTTTCTTCACATTCAGATTCCACCGATCCAAATCCGAACCCAGCGAGTAACCGATCGGCGCGTTTCGATGCACAAAATACTCAGCCGCATTCGTCGTTTTATACGTTCGATTCGTGATCGCCGCGTATTCGCAACCGATATACATTCCCGCAATTCCAAACGGATCGGCTATATCGATTCCCAATAATCCGCCAATCTCATTCGGTTCGAGATCGCCCGGCTCCTTCTTATCTAATTGAATATCGTCAATCAGCAGTTCGCCGTACAGTCCCCACTTTTTCCCGGCATAATAAAAATCCACGCTACCCAGTGTATTACAATCGAGATTCGGCCCGTTCATCTGTTCGCCATGATAAAACACAAAAGGATTCAGATACGCCCATTCAACATTACGATTGACGCCGTTGTATAACGACACTTCATTCACCGCCACCTGAAGATTCTGGAAAAATAAAGTCAGGCGGTGCATCGAAAGATACCGGTTCGAGCCGTTCATCGGATCCAACTTCGCCGTCATCGATTGAAATGCAAATCGTTTCGCGGAAAATTCAAATCGCGCCTGATCCATCGGTCGATAGGTCGATGAAAAAAGCAATCCGCCTTTCCGACCCGGCCCGTTTGCCAAATAGCATCTTCCCGCGATGATTCGCGTCTCTATACTTTTATTCCGAAGAAACGACGGACGCCACAGCATATACGCCTGTTCCGTATAACCCGACAAGCCGCGCCATTTGTTGCCGATATAATTCGACGACTCCGTCGCATACGGATCCAGCGCCATCACATTGACAAAACTCATATCGAACGGCAACTCCGCCGCGATGTAAGTTCTCGCCAACGGGTACAATTTGGTCGATTCGCCGGTTTTCATCGATAAATCCATCGTTCCGCCAACTGTCAATATCGGTTCATCAGCGGTTTCTCCCGACAGAAAACTCAGGAACTTCTTCTTCAAACGCGACAGCATGTCCCGCTTATCCGGCTCATCGCTCAACCCGTAATCACGAATGATGCGCGCAATGATCGCCTGATTCTGCGGACTCGCCCGATCGATCGATCCGGATTCTTTGTCCTTTTGCAGAGCGGATTGAAGGTCCAGATTTGTGATAGGTAACTGATCGAGATTCAGCGATGCAATCAAACCATACGTTTGCAAATACCGTAAGTCTTCATAGACGCGGTCGTAAGGAGAAATATTCACCGCGGAGTACGCAGCCACCGCCGATCCCGAACTATTCGGGACAAGTTCCGGGGTACAGGGCGCGGAGGAAGACAGAAAAAGAAGAAAGAGAAAAAGATTAAAGATGAAAGAAAACAAATTTGCCGAAGGAAAAATGGATAATAAAAATCCCGATCTAGCGGAGTGCGCAACCGGTTTATTTTTACCTGTTTTCGTCATAAACAAATCCTTCTATTCTAACAACTTCCAATTTAGCATGGCAAAAAGTTATGAAAGACAATCGGAAAAAGGAATAAGGAAAGATAGTTAGAACACTGATGACACAGAACGGAACGCAGATAATCGCAGAAGAAGGTAAAGGCAGATAAACAATGATGAATATTGAACGCTGAATGTTGAATTGAACACAACTCCGTTAGGAGTGATATGTTTGTAGAAAAATGCCTACGCGTCACCATTAAGCCCCAGCGGGGCGGCATGTGAAATGTCTCAATCCACAGAACACTGATGACACAGAACGGAACGCAGATAATCGCAGAAACAGGAAAAGGCAGATAAACAATGATGAATGTTGAACGCTGAATGTTGAATTGAACACAACTCCGTTAGGAGTGATATGTTTGTAGAAAAATGCCTACGCGTCACCATTAAGCCCCAGCGGGGCGGCATGTGAAATGTCTCAATCCACAGAACACTGATAACACTGAACGGAACGCAGATAATCGCAGAAGAAGGTAATAGCAGGGGTCGAGCGGAGCGGAATCCCGCCAAGGGCGGGGAAGTCCCGACACTTCGGGAAGAGGAAATCCGTCCACCAATTTACCCTGTGGAATAGATCTTTTTACCCACTTACAAACTTGATAATGTTTATTCCACGGGGTGAACACCAATTATCACCAAAAAAACATATAAAAGAAAAGAAAAAAACCTACCTCGCGTGTCATTCTGAGGAGCATCGAAAAAGTACAATCAAGTGAAAGCGCATCGCGAATTGGCAATCGTAAGGAACAACGAAAATCCCTTGGCGACGAAGCCCCGCCTTTGGCGGGAACCTGTCCCGACACTTCGGGATTAGTCCCGCAAAGTGCGGGAAATCTTGGACAATTTACTTCTTGACTATCCAAGATCCTTCGCCACGGTTCTTCCTCTGCGCTAATCCACAGTATCAATTCCTGTTTGGTTTTTCTTTTCTTGATAGTCTATAAATGTGGCTCAGGAAGACAGCGGCGGATAGGCTCATCAACATGTATTAATGAAATTCCTTTCGTGTTCTGGAGTTTATCCCGATACTATTCGGGACGTGTTCTGTGGGCTTTTCCGGTTTCTGGCCACTGGTTACTGGTTACAGCAACATTTCTCTTTTCCTTACTATATCCCTTTTCCGTGTCCTTCCGTGTGTT
>JBAZPZ010000223.1:0-2631 GCA_041645495.1 Fidelibacterota bacterium
GTCAATTCCAGCCTCTCTTCTTCTGTCAATGTCACTTTGTACTTTTTCATATTTACTCCTTCTTTTATTTGATGGAGTAATTTACTATATCCTATGCGTCATTACAAGCGTGACATGACACTAGTAGGAGGTTGATAAACAGATTTAGGTAGAGTTGTTTCTGATTTTGGTTGCTCTGTAATTTGAGGTTTTTTATTAATTGTTTGTACTGCTGTTAATCCCGCAAGCTGTAGAGCCACATTATTCATCCCATACATCATTAAGTCTCCAACTAATCCCTCATTATCAAACTTAGCAATTTTAACTATCTGTCCTGTTTCAATGCTAATGATTCGTGCAATAACAGAATAGACATTTCCAACATGGCTGATACTTCCTGCGACGATTTGTTCCACCCCTATCAATTGTCCCATCTGAACGATACAAGCATCATCGGTGCACCCTGAAAGCTGAAATCCTTGTTCCTCAAGAATCTTACCCATCTTCTCGCGTTCCAGCACGACGAATTTCCCGGTCAAAAAGAGTTCCGCGCGTAAACGGTCCGTCAGCGCGCTGGCGTCTGCTTTCGACACGTTCTTTCCTTCAAAATCGATGACGGCGATGTTCACTTGAGCGTTCAGCGCCGCGACTAAAAAGATACTGATTAGTGTAACTCTCTTTTCCATACAATATCTCTCCATTCCAATGACTTAATGCGTGATAATAAGCCGAACCGTTTGAATTATCAAGAAGAATTTATGCAAACCAGTTTCCGACTTGAGCGCCAGCGAAAGGCTAAACTGGTTTTATTTTCAACTTGTCAGATACTAGAGAAGGATCGGCTATGGAGTGCATCAACCGCGTTGATGCATGCGACCTAAAGTCGCAGAAAAACGTCGTCTGCGACGACGCGTTCCAACGCGGTTGGAACACTCCATAAAAAGAAACAATCTAAAACCAGTTTGTCCCGAAACTTCGGGATGAAAACCGGTTTTAAATCTTTTTGGCAGTCCGAAGAATTTTTCCTAAAATCTGTCGTTGAAATTGACAATCGATAGTTTTCATGTGAATATAGGGAGCCATTTTTGAAAAATAATATCGATCCGGGGCGGAAGAAAGCCTTTCAACTGATCATTCTTTTTGGAGTCGTCAGCCTTTTCGGCGACATCGTTTACGAAGGCGCGCGGAGCGTCAACGGTCCGTATCTGAAAATCCTCGGCGCCAATGCCGCCATCGTGGGCATCATCGCCGGTGTTGCGGAGTTCCTCGGATATGCGATCCGGCTCGCGTCCGGTTACTTTTCGGACAAAACCCGCGCCTACTGGCTGTTTACGATTCTGGGATATGCGACGCTTGCGTCGGTTCCGTTGCTTTCGCTGGCAGGTGTCTGGCAGGTTGCGGCAATCTTCATCGTCATGGAAAGACTTGGCAAAGCACTGAGAAGTCCCGCCAAAGACACCATTTTATCGCATGCGACCAAACAGGTCGGAACCGGCTTTGGTTTCGGTTTACACGAAGCGATGGATCAGATCGGCGCCATCGCCGGACCGCTGTTCTTCACCGGACTGTTCCTGCTACTCGGCAATAAAGAGAAGAGTCTCGCCGATTATCAGACCGGTTACGCCTTGCTGTGGATTCCGTTCATTTTCGTGTTGCTGAGTGTGCTGGTCGCCTATCTGCGCGTGCCGAATCCGGATAAATTGGAACAGCCGAAATCGAACCAACCGGAATCCGACAAACTCTCCAAAGTCTTCTGGGCTTACGCGGCTTTCTCGTTTGTCACGACGCTCGGCTTCGCTAACTTCGCCGTCATCGGTTACCATTTCAAGACGACAAATATCCTGACTGATGCGCAGATTCCGATGTTCTACGCCATCGCGATGGGCGTCGATGCCATCGTCGCGATCATCATCGGCAGAATCTATGACAAAGTCGGACTGGTTTCGCTGATGACGATCCCGGTATTTACACTGCTGATGCCGGTTTTCGCGTTTTCGAGCAATTATTCTTTTGTAATGATCGGCGTAGTGTTTTGGGGAATAGTCATGGGAACGCATGAAACGATCATGAAGGCGGCGATCGCGGATTTGACACCTTTGAAGAAACGCGGCACCGGTTATGGCATATTCAATACGGCGTACGGATTGGCGATGTTAGTCGGCAGTTCCGTTATGGGAATTCTCTACGAGGTTTCAATAGTCTGGGTGATCGTTTTCTGCGTCGTCGTGGAAATCGCCGCTATCCCGCTCTTCTTCTATATGAAAAAGTGTATCGCGGCGGAGAAGACAGAAGGCACCGAGGCATTGAGGCATTAAGGCATTCGGGTTCTGGGTTCCGTGTTGCGCAGTCGAACCGAATCAACTATTCAACATAATCAGCCCAATCAACATAATCAACCTAATCGACTAATCAACCTAATCAACCCAATCAACCTAATCAACCCAATCAACCTAATCAACCCAATCAACCTAATCAACCCAATCAACCTAATTTAACTCAAATCCCGTACCGGCTCTGTCTTCCGCCATGTTCTTCGTATTTCAGGTCGCGCAATGTCGGCGATTTGACATTGATGAGCAGAGTAAATTGCTTGCCGTAGCCGGTCGGCACCCAACTGAACGACATCTGCCAGCAATGCAGGTCGCGCTGAAC
>JBAZPZ010000224.1:0-2627 GCA_041645495.1 Fidelibacterota bacterium
AATTGGATATTCCGATCAAACCGGACACCGATTCCGGAAGCATTCGGACACTTTTTGATCGTTCTGTTTTCATCGTTTGAAATTACTCCAAAGTGTCCGAATGGTGAAGCGAATTTTTAACTTTTCTCATAGATTCTCCTTTCAAATTGATGCGATGCGAGTTATGAATGATCCGATCCAAAATCGCATCTGCTACGGTTGGTTCCGCCAAATAGTTGTGCCAATCTTTGACATCCAATTGACTGGTCATAATGATGCTTCCGGATTGCGAACGCTCTTCGACGATTTCCAAAAGTTCTTGGATGTCTTGCATTTTGACAGGACAAGAGCCAAAATCATCCAGGATTAAGACCTTGAACTTCGCGAGTTTTGACAGCCATGTTAAATAGGAACCATCGCCTCTGACGAGTGAGATTTGCGTCAGAAGCTTTGTTACGCGGTAATAGAGAACGGAATGTCCATTTGCCATAGCGTTGTTGCCCAAAGCGCAGGCCAGATGCGTTTTTCCCGTACCGGTTGCGCCGGTAATGATGATGTTTTGATGAGCTTGGATCCAGTTGTTGTCGAACAGTGATAACAAAACGCTTTTCTCGATATTCCGGGATGCGGAATAATCAATATCCTCAATGAAAGCAGACTTAAACTTTAGTTGGGAACGACTGATCAGATGTTTGATTTTGCGGTTATGTCGTTCCGTAATTTCGCTGTTGATCAGGTGGGATAATCGCTCCTCAAAAGTCATGGCGCTGAAGGAGGGATTTTCTAATTGTTGAAGCAAAGCGACTTTAAAACCATCCAGTTTGAGATCGCTGAGTTGATCGAGTGTATGGTGGAATGCGGTCATGTTTTTCCTTTACTGATAGTATTCAGCGCCCCGCAGATTGTCATGGTAAAGCGGCAAGGTAAGCGTGTTCATATCGACGGATTTCAGATAGGTCTTGTTCTTCAGGATGGCTTTAAAATGCTTTACCCGATAACTCTGGAGTTCCATCATTTTGCGTGCCGCCAGTTCAACACTCTCAGGATCCGGTTGAAGTTTGGCCGTATTGAGGATTCCCATACAAATGCGAAAGCCTATCTCCGGATGTGGTTTAGTTTCCATGATGGTTTGGATTAATTCACCGGTATTCTTCCCAAAACTAAGTCCCCATTCGATGAGCCGGGAAGGTTTCCATTCCGCATAAATGCGATGCGCCGACGCCATGTGTGCCGACTGAGTGGAATAAGCTCCAAGCCGGTAGAGTCGCTGATGAACAGCAATGCGTTTACGCTGATAATCCCGAACCTTCGGGACCACGGTCGTGGCGGTATAACGGGCCTCAACTTCTTTGCCGACTAATTGATACGGCACGCTGTAGTACGCTTTGTTCAATTCAATGTGATAGTCTATGTTGACCCGGCAACGTTTAAATTTCCGGAAAACATAAGGGCTGGGAGGTAGTGGCCTGAGCGCTGGACGATCCAGTTCTTCATATAATTCCCACCGGCTCTTTTCGACCTTTTTGATCTTCCGGTTGTTCAGATCGTCCAGTAAGGAATGAATGGCCTCATTGAGTTCTTCGATCGAGAAAAATACCCGATGTCGTAGGCGGGCTAATATCCAGCGTTGAACTAATTTGACCGATAACTCCACTTTTGGCTTGTCTTTGGGATGATAAGGGCGGGCAGGCAAAACAACCGTGCCATAATGTTCCGCCATATCCTGATAGGTTTCGTTTAAATCCGGATCATATCTGTCAGCCCGATTTACCGCCGCTTTTAAATTATCCGGGATAATCATCTCAGGAACGCCACCAAAATATCTAAAAGCGTGATTATGAGCATTGATAACGGAGTGTTGACTTTGGTCCCGGCAGGCCTTCGCAAATGTATATCCGCTGGCGCCAAGCGCTGCCACAAATATCTCGACTTCCTCAATTTCCCCGGTTTTGGAATCGGTCACTTCGCCTTTCAGGCCTGAAAAATCCACAAACATCTTCTGCCCGGCTTTGTCCCGATGCTTCGGGATGGATATACTCAGTGTCTTTGACCAATCCTTATACAGTTGACAGTACTGGCTGTAACCATAGCCTCCACCGGCGAGATTGCTTTGTCGATATTCTTCCCAGAGTAATTGCCGCGTGACATGGCGCTTCTTTAACTCCGTATGCATCCAACTGAAATCCGGCATCTCTGCACGACTCGTTCGTTCTGCAGAAACCTTTTCTGGAAACAAAGCCTGAACCAGTTGCTGATCGCTGAGTTCTTTCAATCTTTCTGAAGTCAATCCCGATGCCTTGAAGCGTCGGAGATAATCCGATACCGTGGACTTCCGTAAATTCAGCGCCTGGCTAATCTGGCGTATCGATAATCCGCTCTGACTCTTTAACCGGATGATCTTCTCAATTTCCGACATTCGCAGTCTCCTTTGCATCTTGATACATTCTCCTTCTAACGTTATTAAAAAACGTCAAAAGATAATCCAAAGAAAACAGAACGCCGAATGTATCGCCAACCACTTTTGAAAAAAGATTCCGATTGAGTGTGCTAAAGTGTCCGAATGTTTTCCGGAATCGGTGTCCGAATGCCTCTGGAATCACTGTCCGAATCAAATCGGAATCGGTGTCCGAATGGTGTCGGAATTTCCA
>JBAZPZ010000225.1:0-2600 GCA_041645495.1 Fidelibacterota bacterium
TCCGAACGCTTGGCATGGAAAGCGGAAGAAGTCGATGAAAAACTGAAATGGATCATGACGAATATCCATTCGCAGTGTCTCTCCGCGGCGGCATCGGTGAACGATCCCGGCAATTACGCGAAAGGCGCGAATATCGCCGGTTTTCTGAAAGTTGCCGAAGCGATGCTCGGACAAGGCGTCGTCTGATTCATTCTTACATATCACACAAAAAAGGGCTGAAATATTCAGCCCTTTTTGTTTTGGTATTCATTCCTTTTGTTCTACGGCCTCATCTTTTTCTTTACTTTTCTTAAATGATGTTGTATATTTCTTACGAGTAACTTACGAGTATTTGACGGAGTGAAAGGAAGGAAGCGATGAAGAAAGATCTATCGCCGAAAAAACAGCGGTTTGTGGAGTTCATTCAGAATTTTACCGACGTCAATAAGAGAGCGCCGACATTTCAGGAAATCATGAACGGTTTGAAAATCCGGTCGCTCGGTACGGTGAACTGGTATGTCAGAGAATTAGAGCGTTCCGGAGCGTTGAAGCGTTCGGGTGCATCGAACGCAAAACGCGCGCTGATGATTCCGGAACAGAAGCAAAGTATGGGCAGTTTGCCTCTGCTTGGATTGATCGCCGCTGGTTACCCGTTAGAGGCGATTGAAAACCGCGAGTCGATCGAAGTTCCGCTTTCGTATGCATATTCAAAAAATTATGTCTTGCGAGTCAAAGGTGATTCGATGATCGACGACAACATTCAGGATGGCGACTATGTGATCGTGCGACAACAGGCGTCAGCGGAGAACGGACAGACCGTCGTTGCGTTTATCAACAATGAGGCGACGCTCAAGCGGTATTATCCGAAACCGGATGGAATCGAACTGCATCCGCGGAATCCGGCATACGCTGTGATTCGCGTCGGTGCTCACGATGAGTTCAAGATCGGCGGCGTGGTGCTTGCGGTCTTCCGGAAGTACGAGTAACCATTAACCGCTGAGTGCGCTGAGGACGCGGAGAAAGGCAAAGGCAGAGGTAAAGGCATTGGAGACGGGAAATAGGATATGAATAGCGAGTTGTTCATCCGTGAAAATCCGCATTTGTCGGTTCCGACTTTAGCACCGTTTAAAACATTTACCGGCGGCTGGCAAGATGAAACTCTGCGTTCTCCGTGGTTGGACGATTATTCAGTTTTTCATGTCCGGCTGTCCGATTTTGAACTTCAGGTGGAGCGGATGCTGGATGCAAGTTTGCGGACGCGCCCGATCGCGATCATTTCATCGAATCGTCAGGATGGGACGATCGTTTCGTCTTCACAGGAAGCGCTGTCCGAGGGCTTGTTCCCCGGTCTGAAGGTTTCGCTGGCGCGTCGCATGTCGCACGGAGCCATTCTTTTGCCGTACAATTCCGCGCTCTATTCACAAATGCACCAGTACGTTTACCAGACGATCGCGCATTATTCGCCGGTGATCGAGCCGACGGTTTTCGGGCAGTATTTTGCCGACATGAGCGGCATGGACGGCATTTATCATGACAATTTGCGGGCGGGTTCGCTGATGGCGAAAGACATTCAGTCCAAGGTCAATCTCGAAAGCCGCATCGGCATCAGTGCGAACAAACTCGTCAGTCGAATCGCGACCGCCGTCGTTCCGGAGACGATTCATCAGGTGGAACCCGGCAGCGAGCAGGTTTTTCTTTCGCCGCTGGATTCGGAGCATTTGCCGACGACCGCCGAGCCATCCGTCAATAAGATCGTCAAATTCCTGTTGCTTCGGCAGGTGAAAAGCGTACAGGAAGCGACCGCCGAACCCGACGCGGGCGAAATCCTGTTCGGAAAGCATTACTGGCGGTTGTTTTTGGAGGCGCGCGGCAAGGATTATTCCATCGTCCAGCCGCCGCAATTACGCAATCATATCATTCAGCAGACCGTTTTGACAGAAGATACGAATGACGAAACGAAATTGATGGCGGCCGTGCGGAATCTCGCCGAACAGACGGCACATCAACTGCGCGTCCGAAAGCAAATTGCCAGATCGTTGTCGGTCGAAATTCATTATACCGATGGATTGAAAAACGCGCGGAAAGGATCGGTGGCGTTCAATGACGACACGACGGTTGTTGAGGAAGCCATTCGCCTATTTCTTGCCGCCAATTACCGCCGAAACCGCGTCCGCGCGATCGTCGTCGATGCGACGCGCTTTCAGCTGCTTGCCGACCAACTCGATTTATTCCGCTCGAAGAAGGACGATAATCTTTCGCTCGCCATCGACTGCATTCGGAAGAAATATGGCTTCTCCGGGATCATGAGCGCCGCTGGATTGTCAATTTCACCCAAGAACACTGGAATTTTCTTTAACCGCGGAGAACGCCGAGAACGCAGAGAAAAGGGAGAACACTCTAAAATCGACTTTACCGATAACCTTATCCCCACATTTCCACTACGTTATCCAGATTTTACCCAATCAACCCAATCTACCCAATCAACCAGGATAAACCGCGGAGTACGCTGAGACCGCAGAGAGTATGCTTTATTTCAGAACCAGAAACAGGGAAAGTCCTAAAAATGCCAGCGAATATTTGTGCCCGCCAAAATCCATAACGGTAACAATCTCTGCGTCCTC
>JBAZPZ010000226.1:0-2572 GCA_041645495.1 Fidelibacterota bacterium
CGCCTTGCTTTGACCGAGCAGTCCATCGTTTTCATCCACGAACGCATAGTTGAATTTGTCTTTCGACACGTCTATTCCGACAAACACCTTCATCTGTTTCCTCCTTACTGGTTTTTTTGAAAGAGAGCGGGCGCAAAAGGGTCAGGGACTGTCTCATCATCCAGCCTCCCAAACATACTGTAACTTTCCGCTTAACGCGGATGCCAAATCAACTCATGGGGACTCCGGAGACAGTGAAAAGACTCTGTGAGAGATTTCGTAACCTAGGCCGCAGATGTTCCTACTGTCCCCCAGCCCATCTCTTTCATTTTTCAAATATCACTACAAAGTTACTTTTCGTATTCAAAAATACGGGAATTATTTGTAGGAGGTCGCGGAGATTTTTACCACGGATTCGCCCTGAGTGATGCCTACTAACTTTGACACAACTTTACCACCACATTATCACGACATTACCACTACTTTACACCAATCAATCCGCTCACCTGAATCCAACCTAATCAACCCATTCTACCTAATCAACCGAATCCAACCCAATCCATTTTTCCGAAGGCTTTTTCTGAAATATTTCTTAGTTTTGCCTTCGTGGAAAAGTTGAAAAAAATCGGTAAATATACGCTAATCGTCCTCGCCGGTCTGATCGTTTTGAGCGTTTTTTACTATTTCACTTCGCCGGACGGCTCGGAATTCGCCCGCAAAAATCCGAAATCCACATCGCTCATGCTTCATCGGGAACGCGTCGCAAAGAAACAACATCGAAAGCTCGGCCGGTATTGGGTTTGGATTCCGCTCAACAGCGTCTCGTCGAATCTGATTCACACCGTGATCATTTCCGAAGACGCGCGGTTCTATTCGCATCCGGGATTCGACGTGGAAGCGATCAAATTCGCCGCACAGAAGGATTTGAAACGGAAAAAATTCGCCGTCGGCGGCTCGACGATCACCCAGCAATTAGCGAAGAATCTTTATTTATCCAACCGCAAATCGCTTTTCCGCAAACTCCGGGAAATCATCATCGCCTATAAAATGGATAAAAAACTGACCAAGCACCGGATTCTCGAACTGTATCTTAACGTGATCGAATGCGGGCGCGGAATTTATGGCGTTGAAGCCGCTTCGCGACATTATTTCGGCAAAAGTTCGTCCGCTTTGTCCATCGATGAAGCCTGCCGGCTCGCCGTCATTCTACCCAGTCCGCTCAGACATGCGCCTTACGACGGTTCGAGATTCGTCGAACGGCGGCGATTGAGATTGCTAAAATGGGAATTCAAAACCGGTCGAATCGATGAAGTAACTTACGAGGCGCTGACCGGCATCCAGATAGAGCATCCAGCGGATTCATTGAGTTTGCAGGACAGCATCGGAACGGCGGCGGACAGTTCGCTGGAAACACTCTCGCAGGAAAGCGATATCGATGTGCCGCTCAGCGTCGAAAAACTCTACGACGAGCCGCAGACCGACACAGTGAAAACAAACCGCTGAGTTTGGTGAAACCGCGGAGAACGCAGAGATCACAGAGATGATTTCAAATTGTTCATTTCAAAATTCAAATGTCAAATTTGCCACCGAATTAATTAGTGACGGGTTTCGGATTTGCGACGACGTTTCCCCGATTTTGCCCTAACTTTATTTCCGCTCTCTCTTCCTCCGCGTTCTCTGCGATCTCCGCGGTTAAAGAAATGCTAAAAACTGTACTTCACCTTCAGATAAAGATTATCATTGTCATCGAACATCCCGAACATCGTGTCCGACTCGCCGTTCAGGAAATCCGCTCCGGCCATGATCGTGAAATTGTCAGCATATTTCCAATCGACATTCAGCCGTGTAAGCGTAGATTTATCTTCAAAATTGTGCAGTGTTAACAATAGCGGCGAAACGGTCTCATTGAAAAAGTGTCCTCTCAGCATTATTGTACCGATGGAAACGTTCTTATCTTCCTGAATTCCGGTTTCATAATCCAGAATCCGCTCGTTGATCGCCTGAACGGACAGATCGAGAGATGATGACAGTTGATAATCGGCGCCCAGCATGACCTGCGAAAACGGCTTCCCAACGATCATTCCCTTCGATAAATACGACTGACTTTCCGTGTTGAAATGCCGTTCGGGATAATAGCCGCCTTCCCCGCGAAAGACGAACGCTCCGGCCGGTTTCGAGAAATTCAATCCAAAAAAGTGTTGCCACGGATGCGTTGGCGTCAAATCCACACGTGTCGGCAATCCGAGATCGTTGACGGTCATTCGCGTGAAATAAACCGGCTTATCTTCGCGGATTCTCAAATACATCAGCGCGAGATCGGTTCCGAAGAGCAACGTGTTGAATTTGAAACCGTACTCGGCTTCTTTCAGCGAAGGTGTCGGAGCAGTATCATCCTGATAATCCAATGATATATCGAGATATATTGTTGGAACTGATGAAGGTATCGGAATTGTCATTTTCTGGGGACGTTCATATCCCCAGTCGCCTTCAAAAAGCAGTTTCATCGGCTTGAATTCCGGGATGAACAGCATCTCGAGCGAGTGGTTGCCGTGGTGCAACTTCGCGTTGAGCATCGTAGTCGTACATCCGGATG
>JBAZPZ010000227.1:0-2547 GCA_041645495.1 Fidelibacterota bacterium
TAAAACCAATAGCCGAATCCCGGCTGAGGCAGGGCCGGATCGCCGTGCCAGCCGCCATCATAATCGGGTTCTCCCCAGCGCACATAGGTATTCCAGGTGATATCCCAGCGGGAAAAACGCCAGTTGGTATTTTGAATGTTGGTATGTTCATCCTTCCACTCGGAACCACCGAAATAGGGCCCAAAAATACTATCGGGATTCGTTGAGACTGTTTGCAAGGGCATTCCCATAAATACCCAGCGTTGATATGGGAAATTTTCATAATAAGTCGGACTGTACTGCGGCACCACCGTTCCGGCGGCAAAGGCCAACCAGTTGTCATTCCAGTTCGACGTAAAAACCCGAATCTCTTTAGGCGAATAAATTTTCAGATAAGGCTCTTTGCCGTCGCTTTTCAATTGATTCCATGTGGTGACATCGACTTTCAGATCATAGAAATCGTTCGTATTCAGAACGAAATCCCGATCAATGATCGTCCCGCTCGTAGCAATATCTTCAACAGTGACCGTCGCATTGCTATCGATAGTCGTGATATAAACGTGTGACCACTGACCGTCGGGTTCGGTTCCGGGCGGCGCCAAATAGACGATATAATTATGGCCTGCGCCGTAGCCGTATTCCGAAGAAACGTAACAAGCCATGTCGGATGTCCCGATCGTCCCTGTTTCTAACCAGGTACCTGTAAAAACGGCCACGTTATCAGTCGCCGTTAGTTTGAACAGTTCCTGAGTATAACCAATCCCGTTGTCTCCGACGTAAGTGTAATAGTCGTAAGCGTCCAAAGATTGATCGGTGGCAATTTGATTCCACTGGTTGTTGTTCCAGCAATACAAATTCATGGTTGCGGGTTGCGAATAGGTATTGACCTTGATTTCTTTTTCACTATTCGTCCCATCCGGTAGGTAAAAATAAAATTCCTTCGCCACATTCAGTCCGGAGCCGACTTTTACATAAGCGCCATCATCGCGGCCGGAATTCGCCTGTTTCAATGATCCGACCATCACGGCGACGGAGTCACTAGCGTGCACATGGAAAGTACGTCCACCCGGTGCTGTACTGAAAACATTGACACCTTTAACTTCGAGTAAATCTTCACCTTTATGAAGAATACCGGTCCACTTGGTCGTACCGGTGCCAATCGGTTTCACCGAGGTCAATCCCGAGCCGGTCGTCGGAGTGTTGGTGATGTCTTCCACATACACCGATGTTCCGTCTTCATAACTGATCACGTCTAACCGCCACTCGTCAGCCGAGGGACCGGAAGGGACAAAGACGAAAAAGTCAACCGTTCCGTTCGTATGCCAATAGGGAGGAACATAGTCGTATTCCCAGTCGGAAATCGTCCCGATTACCGTCTGAATCCGGCGACTTCCATTTATCCGAAAATAGTCGCCGTCTTTAATACCGGCGTAGTCGTCATTAACAGTTCCTTCTTTGATATAGACGATATAGCTTTGCCCCTGCGTCAGAGTCAGATTCTCGTACGTATCATCTGAATCGCCATCCTCATCGCGGTCGATAATATCGACCTCCGTGACTAAACCATTTCCAACTACCGCTGTAACAGCCACAAAAGAAATTCGGTCGGAGTAACTGCTCTGAGGTGGTGCAAAAATATTAAATTCGCGGGCTATATTGCCGGCATAGATCAGACCGGACAAAGCACAAACGGTCATAATTATTTTCATACCCGTACGGAAATTTATTCCTCTCATAATCCCTCCTTCAAATAGAAGTTGTAAAAATGAAAATACGCAACAATTTTCTCCGAAAATTAATTCTTAACAGATAAAAAATCATACCGATTACTGTGGTGGCGGTGGTTCATCCGGAAGCGACGGTGTTTCGTACCGCTCCGCATACACTGTACTTTTTTCAGGCGTGTGGCGGCGGCGGTTCATCCGGAAGCGACGGTGTTTCCTCGATATTCGTCACTAAATCGACTTTCAGTTCTCTTTTTTCGACGATTTGAGGGGTAAAATAGACCGGTTTTTTAACTTTTTCTTCCAGCATATTTTTGTTTAGGTCGTCCATAAAATCTTTTCTCCCCTTTATTATTTTACAAATGACATTTTTTTCATCTCGGTACGATCTCCGGACGTCAATCTATACAGATAGATTCCAGACGATACCGGTTTGCCCGATTGATCCGTGCCATCCCACTTGAGTTCATACTTACCGTAGGACAAGCGTTGGTTCGACAATGTTCTGATCAACTGGCCATTCATCGTGTAAATGGTTAAAGTTGTCCAGGCGGATTTTTCCAGGACAAAAGGAATGACGGTCGTTGAATTGAACGGATTCGGATAGTTGGCGCCGAGTCCGAAACGAACAGGCTGTGTCTCGGTTTCCACTTTGGAAAACGGAAGGAAAACCGCCGTAATCTGAAACATCGTTTTTACATACCCGGAATCCGCCGAAGTGGTAAACTGGTAGGAATTTTGGGTCTTCATATCGATCGTGACTTGGTTTGCGACGTCAAGCAATTCCACGCTCCATTCGTCCGTTATCGACTGGGCGTCCCATCTCAGCGTAAATGTCGTATTC
>JBAZPZ010000228.1:0-2540 GCA_041645495.1 Fidelibacterota bacterium
CCAACCGGTTCAGCATTCACCTGCACCAAATCGATGTCCTCCGAATAACGGGCAGGTGGTCGCAAATAGAGTTTATGCAATGCGGTTCCACCCCGAAAGGCTACTTTTTGCTGAAGTAGCGGATCGTTAAAGATGTCAATAATCGCACGACTCAGTATCAAATCCTGTTCGACCATCTCCATTTTCTGCCAGGGAGTAAACGAAGACCATTCGGAAATGAAGAGCCGGGGAATCATATTTCCGCCTCAATAGAAATATTTTGAATTACATTCCAATGATTATCAACCGGATATCCTGATTTGGAACGATGAAAACTCAAGGGAATTCGATACTGAATCTGAGAATGAATTTGTTTATAGAGTGCATCGGCTATATCAGTTCTTTTTAGAACAAATTCCAGGATGAAACCCAGTCGTTGGAGTGTTGCGATTTTGCAGTTCAAGCGAGAAATAATTTGCATATCGCCCGGTTTTATTACTTCAACGAGTTCACTCAAAATCTCTGTAACCCGATTTAACCCACCCACTCGGATTTGGTAATAGACTAAATCATACGCAGTCAGAACCGGATTTGAGACTTTCAAAAAGCCTGTCATCGTGTTTCTGGTTTCAAGCGCAACCTCGGGAACACTCGATTTACTGACAAAATTTACTTTAAGACCTTTCTTTTTTAATGGGCGCATGTTCGGTTTAACAGTTATGACGTAGGATTCCTGAGGACGTTGGTGTGCGGCTCCATGCATTGCGGCCGCGCTAAGCAAACCGATGTAATAAGGTCTTTGCAGATGCTTCATCAGGTCGTCGATGAATTGTTCAGATGGCAAGATACCCATGGTTTGATATTCCACAGGAACTATCACATAAAATCCCTTACGCACCGAAACAATCCGGTTCTTTTGTATGTAACGACCAATCGCACGTTCTAAAGCAATCTTGCTGATCGGTAATTCAGATCGAAGTTCATTTATTGTAAATGAATATCGTCCCAGACGCTGTTTTAATTCGATGAATTCAGATAATAATGCTTTCATTCACTACCTATACGATATTATTTGTATGCGTAACCTACCACGCTTTGACTGGTTTTGCAACTAAAACCTCACAAGTGGCTGATATTTTGAATTTAAAATTCACTCAATATTTCTGCCAACCCAAAATTGATTGAAGGAGCCGTAATCTGCACGTTATTTTATCATGTCAAATCTCTATGAATTCATCGGGATTTTCCCTATTTTAGCGCGTTTTCGATCTTTGAATGTATCCAATCAATTTCTTAGGAGAATAAAATGAAAAAATTAATCGTTCTGGTTTCCGTGTTGTCACTGCTTGTCGTCGGTTGCTCGAAGAAAGAGCCGGTCGTCAAACTCAAGAAAGACACGCCCGCTTATCAATTGGCGCAGGAAATTTCCGTTCGTCTTCCCTATTTGGAACCCGGCAAGAATAATCCGCTCATCACCACCAAGAATTTCGACATTTCCGCCGGCGAAGTTTTTCAGATGATTCAGGACAATTTCGGCAAACGCGCCGTCCAGCTGAAGACATTGGACGTCGATCGCGTCAAGGACATTATCAAACAAAATGCGCTGGTCATTGCCGAGAAGAAACTGTTATTCAATGAAGCTAAACTCGCCAAGATGATCGCCACTGAAGCGGAAGTCGATAGTTTCATGAATATGCAGATGGCGCAGTTCGGCGGCAAAGAGAAATTCATGCAGGGACTTCAGGAAAATGACATTAGCATGGAAGCCGTTCGCGAAGACGTCGTGAGCAGTCTGTCGATCAATCGTTTCCTGGAAGACACGCTAACGGAAGCCTCAAAAGTCAACGAAGATGACATCAAAAAAGCGTATAGCGAAGATAAATCCGCATCGGTTCGGCACATTCTTTTCCTGACGCAGGGCAAACCGGATTCCGCTAAAAAGATGATCCGCGCGAAAGCCGAAGAAGTCCTCAAACTTGCCAAATCCGGCGGGAATTTCGAGAAACTCGTCAAACAGTACAGCGAAGATCCGGGTTCGAAAGACAACGGCGGACTTTACAAAGATTTTGAACGCGGTCAGATGGTCAAACCGTTCGAAGACGCCGCATTTTTAACCCCGATCGGACAGATCAGCGACGTCGTAGAGACGAACTTCGGATTTCACATCATCAAGGTCATCGATCAGAAAAAAGAGACTCAGCCGTTACAAAAAGTTCGTGAAAAGTTGACCGCTTCCGCTCAGGTTAAAAAACAAGCCGAGGCATACGAGAACTTCCTCAAGAAGCTCAAAGAAACATACGAATTCAAAGAGGTCGAATTCTAAATTTCTTCCTTCTATCCAATCAAAAGCCGCCTGACGAGGGCGGCTTTTTTGTTTATATGGAGTGCGTCAACCGCGTTGACGCTTTCGACGGAGTCGAAAGATCAATTCGGTTGATTGGGTATTTATATGGAGTGCGTCAATCCACCTGCGGCGGACTGGTTTCGTTGACGCTTTCAACGAAGTCAAAAGTATGATTCGGTTTAACATAATCAACCATCATGTAAAAACAAAGAAGGGC
>JBAZPZ010000229.1:0-2530 GCA_041645495.1 Fidelibacterota bacterium
TGTTGGTCGTGCTCGGACTCGGTTTATTAGTCTCGACTATTGCGAAGACGCAACAGCAGGCGATTTTCATCAACTATTTCTTCATGATCGTCTTTATGATGATGAGCGGACTCTTTACTTCGACGGAAAGCATGCCCGACTGGGCGCAGAGCGTGAATGTACTCAATCCCATCGCCTATTTTATGCGACTCGTCCGAATGATTTTACTAAAAGGTTCGGGCATCTCCGACATCTACCGCGACGTCGTTTCACTGGCTGTATATGGAATTGCGATGCTAAGTCTGGCGACGTGGCGCTACCGGAAAACGGTATAACAAAAAGTCATCAGACATTCTCCGCCGTTGGCGGGAACTTGTCCCGACCCTTCGGGATTCGGTCATTCGTCATTCGTCATTCAGGCATTTTATGAAACATAGAAACCAGTTTTCGCTCTGCCAAACTGGTTTTGGATTAGTCGGATATAAGGTCGAAACCAGTTTAGCCTTTCGCTGGCGCTCAAGCCGGAAACCGGTTTTTCTTGTTCCTGATGGACGGAAATTCCAAATCACAAACTACAAATTCCAAATAAGTACCAATGACTAAAATTCAAATTTTCAAAACGGAAGATCGCGCCTTTTACGAGTTTTGGTCATTTGAATTTGGGATTTTGGATTTGTTTGAAATTTGGCTTTTGGTACTTCGTGCTTTTGTTTAGAGAGATCAGTCCGGCAAAATGCGGGAGTTCGTGTATCATTCTGTAGTAAATGAAACAATATCCTTCGTCGCTATGTATTGATCGTGTTCTGAAAGTCCTGAGATTCCGGATTGGTTCTTCCCTTAATGAATAATTTAACAAGCTCCTCAAGATGACAGCTGTGAGAGAACTGGTGTTCGTACTCCATTCGATCTTTTCTTTACCTTTACATTTGAATTTTCTTAATCTTCCTCCGCCTCCTCCGTGTGCTCTGCGGTTAATTCTCCGGTTTGAATTCTCCTACTTCTTTTTCAGAGGAAAATTCAGTATTTTTAGGACGTATGAATGAAGTGAATAAAACATCTGTGTATGAAAAGTTGATTCTTTATTATCAGTCCGGCACCGGCAATTCGTACCGAACCGCCGTTTGGATGGCGGAAGCCGCAGAAAAGGCTGGCTTATCCGTTGAACTGATTCCGATTCATCAGGCAAATCCGGCGGTGGAACTTAAAGACAATGCCAAATCGCTCGTCGGATTTATCTCGCCGACGCACGGATTTATCGCGCCGTGGAGTATGCTGAAATTTTTGATTCGCCTGCCGTTTCGCAGAAATGTTCATGCTTTTTATTTGGCGACGAGAGGCCGATTGAAATTCGGTCGAATGTTCGTTCCGGGACTGGCGGCAGGGACGATCTGGTTTTCGGCGTTGATTCTGGCGCTCAAAGGTTATCGGTTGGTCGGCGTCGAGAGTATCGATATGCCGTCGAACTGGATGACGTTGCACTCCGGGCAGAAACCGGAAAGCATCCGCGCGATCATCGACCGCTCGAAACCGCGCGTCGATCGATTCATTTCCCGTTTGCTATCAGGTGGACGAAATTGGTTCACTCTCCGAAACGCAGTCGAATTACTTTTTTCGATTGTCCTGTTTCCCGTTTCGATCGGCTATTTGCTGTTCGGAAAAACCTTCATGTCGAAAATATATTTTGCGAACCGGAAATGCAATTCATGCGGCGTCTGCGCGAAAAACTGTCCGCAAAAAGCGATTCGGATGGTCGGCAAGCGGAATCCGAAACCGTTCTGGACATTCCATTGTGAGAGTTGTATGCGGTGTATGGGCTTCTGTCCGCAGAAAGCGATCGAAGTGCATCAGCCATATGTCATCATCTACTGTTTCTTCATTCTTATGCCTTTTCTGGAAACGCTGAATGTCTGGTTCGCGGGATGGTTTCCAGGGATTCCGGTTTTATATGAAATCGTTTTCGCAGGTTTGTATTTCCTGATTTACATAGCGGCGGTCGCGGCGGCGTATCTGCTCTATTTCGGATTGTCGTTGGTTCCGTTCGGCAACACCCTCATGACGTGGACGACCCTGACGCACGTTTACCGGCGATACCGCGAACCGGAAACGACGCTTCACGATCTGCAGAAAAATTCAACCACATTTCATCGTTCGGAGGAATCATGATCCCAAAGATCAACGCAACACGGACACGCGCCTGGCACCATTTATCCATTCATTATATGGGCACAAAAAAGACGCCGATCCGCAACTATTTTAAAAACGATCCGGACCGGTTTCGGAAATTTTCGATCCAATTTGAGGATATTCTCGTCGATTATTCCAAGAATCATTACAGCGACGAAACGATCCCGGTGATGCTCGCGTTAGCGAAAGAAACGCAATTAGCGGAAGCGATCCGGTTGATGTTCGGCGGCGGTACGATTAACGAGACGGAAAGTCGGCCGGCGCTTCACATCGCCCTGAGAAACCGTTCCAACACACCGATTCTCGTCAACGGCAAAGACGTGATGCCGGAAGTCAACGCCGTCCTGAAACAGATGGAGAAATTCTC
>JBAZPZ010000230.1:0-2515 GCA_041645495.1 Fidelibacterota bacterium
GGTCGGAAAAATGACGTAACGATCTGAACCGACTCAACGCGGCTCAGTCCCGCCGGATTGACGATTGAAGCCCACGCATCCTGAACGGTTGCGATGGAAGAGGCGGCGGAACCGCTGACCGGGGCAGAGATTTCAGGAATATCGGTAAAAACCTGCGCGCTTAACGTCGTCGCTAAGAGTAAAATGATGAGGCTATTGATCCATTTCATTTCAGTTTGACTCCTATGACGGCGGGCGCGACTTTCGTTGTCGTTTTTCCGGTCGTTTTATGGGTGGTTTCCAGAATGAAGAGGTAAGTGCCGGGCGCCGCCAAATCGTTGAATTCATTCCTGCCATCCCATTTTCCGTCCAAATGCCAGGAAATCGCTTTGTAATCGTCCGCCAGCGTCGTGACGTATCTTCCTGCCAGATCGTAAACCCGTAGAATGACGCGGCAATTCGACGGATATTCATATGAATATTTCAAGACTTCGCCGAGTTGCGGAACGAACGGATACGGCGATATTTTCAGTTTCGTCTTTTCCGCGCCGGGCTCGCCTTCCGAATACGGGCTGACGTCGTCGGCATAACCGAGCAGAACCTGCGCCGCACTGCTATAAACGCTTCCGATACACTTAATATTCACGCGGTTTCCGACAGTCAACAACGAATCGGTCCGTGTGTTGACCAAAATGCCCAAACTGTTGAACAGCGCATTGGTCGTATTCCAGATGCGAACCGTGATTCTACCGGTGACGTCTTCGACGGTGACGTTGCTTCCGCCGCCGATATTGTCCGCGCGTTCGACGACTTCGCCCTTGATCAGTACAAGGCTTCCCTCCCATTTCGTTGGATCGTTCACAATATCGGAGATAAGAACTTCTGTTACGCCGGAAATCGGAACGCCGGTTGCGAATGTCTGAAGACTGCTTGCCCAGTTTTTGAGTTCATAAACGCCATTATACTCATCCAATTCGCCGGTCACTTCGATGGAATCACCGCGATTCAACGTTACCGAAGCATTCACTGTTTCGTACAGATTTAACCCTTTCCCGGTGTAATCCTGAAAATATCCGGAGATTTGGTTGGTGCGTAAAATGTCCTTGCCGATTGTGACAACGCCGCGCAGGGTGACCGACGTTCCCTTATATTGGCTCCAATTCTCCCGAACTTTAGCGATTGTCAGCGCCTCAGGCGGCGATTTGATAACAACAGCGACCAGATTGGAAGTCGAGATCAATCCCGTTTTGTCTTCCGCCTGAACCTGATAATAAAGCGTATCGGGAGTCGAAACCGGCGGAAGCGTTACCGAATATGTATTGCCAGTCGTCAGATTCATCGTTGCGGTTTGCTGATTGTGATCGATGATGTAAATCAATTGAACGCTGACAATCGTTGTATCATCGGTGACATCCACGTTAACGCGGATTGAATCTTTGGTGGTCGGATTTACTGGATAATGACTGATGCTGGCGAGCTTCGGTTTGGTGAAGCCGACGGAAACGACGTGCCATGTCGCCGAAAGATCTTCGCCGGTTTCATCGTGTCCGGTGATACCGTTTCCGTTCGATGACGGCTCGTTTCCTTCGTCGCCAATTCGCTGAAGTTTCTGTCCATCGACGTGCGTCGTCATGAATTTTTGCTGACTGACCGGCGTATCGCTGAGATAACCGGAAACGCCGGACTTGTCAACGGCGCCGCTTAAATCGCCCCACAACGCATAATCGACATCTTTCACGGTCGCGCTCGTTCCGTCCCAATAAAACAGCGCGAGCGTTTCCTTGGAATTGTCGAGATAATACGGCGCGGTTCCTTTCGTCGTTTGCCCGGAAATCGCCTGCAAGAAGTCATCTTTAATCGACAGATCGGGCGCGCTTCCATAAAAATTCTGGTACGCGGTTGTGGTTCCCGTTGCGATGGTCACTTCCGATTTCGCCGCGATAGAAAATCCCTGCGGAAATCTCGCGATGAAATCCGAACCGCCGCCGCTCCAAAAGTTCGCACTATCGGGCAACCGGTAGTAATATTTATGGTTAGCGGTGTCCGAAGCGTCCGTGAGGTAGTAATTCGTCAAATCGACGGGGTTGTCCGTCGGATTGTATAGTTTGACATACTCCGCGTGACTGGTGGAACTACTGCTCGGCTGGAGGACGATTTCCGATATCAGGATGTGATCGGCGCTGGCCAATAAAAGCGCAGGCGCGACAAACAAGACGAGTGCAAGACCAAATTTTTTCATGCGTTATTTTAAATACATCAATTTTTGAGTTTGTTGTTTGTTTTGCGACCGCAACTGGACGAAATAGACACCCGACGGTAAACGGCTCGCATTCCAGACCTTAGTGTAGGAACCGGCGGCGGCATGGCCACTGCCGATGACTTCCACTTTTTGACCCAGCATGTTAAAAACCGCCAGTTCGTAGTCGCCGCTTTTATCCAATTGCCAGGTTAATTTCGTCGTCGCATTGAATGGATTCGGGTAAGCCCGATTCAATGCAAACTTTAGCGGGCGCGTAAATTCCGGTTCCGTCCGGTT
>JBAZPZ010000231.1:0-2501 GCA_041645495.1 Fidelibacterota bacterium
TCTTTCAAAATCGGAGGCAAACCGGTTGACCCGAAGAAAATATATCGATTAGCCGTCTCCGATTATCTCGCAGAAGGAAATTCGGGATTTGACCGGCTGACGCAAGTCGCGCCCGAACACATCATTTTTACGGGAACATTGCTCAGGCAAACGATGATCGACTATGTTCGCAAGCATTTGCCGATTGCCTCGACGCTCGACGGACGCTGGAAAGAAATAAAATAAAAACATGGCGATATACAGTATCACTAATCGAAGAATATCCCGCATATTCTTGTTATTGCTCCTGACATATTCCATAGCCGCACCCCAAAGTAGAAATAAATATTATCTATCGTATGACGATTTCATCAAAGGTCTGGAAACACCGGTTCAATCGGTTCTTCATCGCCCGTTTTTCCGTGCGCATTATGAAAATAGAATGTTGACAGAACTGGCGACTATCGATTCCACAGGTTCGTTGAAACACCTGGCATCGTACCGATATGAGAAATCCGGAAACGTGTCCGATATTCGCGAGATGGATCCAAGCGGGCGAGTTGTTGCGGAAACATCTTTTCGCCCCGACAGTTTGCAAAAAAGACTGATGCAGTTAAAATTGGGAAGCAAGTGGAGACCGGCTGGTGACGGACTGTCAACCCGAACTCTGTTCGATTCAACTGCCAAGCCCATCGAACACCGCATCTATTCCATCAACGGCGAATACGTTGGAAAGATCGGATATTCGTACGACGAACGTGGCGATCTGATCGAAGAAATCTGGGAAGACGGGAAGGAAAACCGCATGCTCGAGCAGTTTATCTTTTCGTTTAATTATGCCGATTCGATTCAGACGATCGAACAGTATAACGCTTTCGGGAAATTGGTCAGTTCGGTCAAACTCCGGATATCATCCAAATAAAAACTATTTCAACTTCTTGCTGAGCGTTTTAGCCTGCCGCATTAACGGTGAACCCGGATCGGCGTCCTTCCACAGATTTAAAAAGTGTTGAAGATAGATTTTGGCTTCGGCTTTCCGCCCGATAGCCAGATTGAATTCGCTTAGCGCGACGAGCGCAGGCGCGTAATTCGGATTCATAACGACCAGATTCATCAAACCGTCAATAGCAGGCTGAATTTGTCCCGCTTTTCCTTCGGACAGGAATTGGAAATAACGGATCGACACCGAAGCCGTTGTATCGAATACAATGATCGCGGCCTGATTGTACTTTTTGGCGGCTTCGGAATAATTACCGGACTTGAATGCAATCTGGCCTTCGATAAATGCGCTACTGGCAAGAAGCGAACGTTGCGTGCTTTTTTCCGGATATTTTTCGGCGTTCCGAAGTATTGTCTCGTAATTCCGTTGTGCGGTCGTCAAATCGTTTTTTTCGATATTAAAGAGAGTAAGTATATATAAATAGCGACGGTTGCTTGCGACATTGCGGATTTTGGTAAGTTCACGTTCCATTCCGCGAATGTCATGAAGCGTACGATAGATGTTGAATCGAAAAACTGACAGGTTTTCCAACGATTGAGGACTTGTGTAATAAGTTTCGGCTTCGGTGGCGATTTGAAGTGCTTTTGGGTACTGGCCCAATTGTTGGTAGGCGTTTGCCAGTCCGCGATACATGTTGACGCCGAGGAATTCCTGAGAATGGATTTCGTCGGATTTCGTCTGCAAGACGGATTCGAGAATCCGGATAGCCTCGTTATACTTTCCGACAGCGATATAAATTTCCGCCTTGCTGTCGTAAGGATTGAGTTGTTCGGAAGCCAAACGCTGGTATTTTTCAAGGTAATCGATAGCGTCCTTAAACAGACCTTTCTTGGCATACAGATAACCGATGTTGTTGTACGCGATGTAATAGTCAGGATTCCGTTTCAAAATAGACTGATACATCTGGCGTGCGCCGTCATAATCGAGTCTTTCCCATTTTTGAATGGCAAGACAAAGCATGACATCGACTCTGTTCGGATATTGACGGGCTAAAGAATCCAGCGTCGCATCCGCTAATGTAGAATCGCCGGAATAACTGGCGACATGATGCCGAATGAATAACGCTTCGTAATTTGAACAATAGGACTGGAGGCGATTCGCTTTTTTTAAATAGATAAGCATGCTGTCTTTTTGCCCGGAAAGAGCATAAGTCTCGGCAATGCGAAGAGCCGCCATGGCAAAAGTCGTATCCATCTGAAATGCTTGCCGATACTTTTCGAGCGCTTCGGTGAAATAGAGTTTGTCGCTGGCCGTTTCGCCTTGTTTGTAAATTCCCAGCGCTTCTCGCGAACGCGTCGTCACGGGACTTTTCGACTGGCAATTGAAAAGCGAAATGATCAGGATGAATATTGCAACGATTCTTTTTTTCATGAAATGATCTCTGTTTTTGTACAATAGAATTGGAAATTTCCTGAACGTTTGATCAATGTGTTTTTGACAAAGAACGTGTCAATATACAAACAATGCCGGAAATGGTTGCCCGTACCGACGAGGAAATTTAAATATTTTTCAAACTTATAGA